>NZ_DATJMN010000046.1:0-2257 GCF_035508675.1 Dyella sp. | reverse complement strand
CCGTACACTTCGCTGATCGGCAGGTTGGCCGGCGTGCCCGGGCCGGCCAGGCCGAGCGCCACGCTGGAGAAGTTGATGGCGTTGCTGAGCGTGGCGGTGGTGTGCTGCGCGATGGCGCTCGCGCCGATGGCGAAGTTGTCGGTCACGTTGAACGAGGCGGACATGGTGCCGTCGATCGATTCGAACTTCGAATAGATCGAGTTGTAACGGCCCACCCAGTTGTTGTCGTATTCGGTCTTGAAACCGAACGGCACGGTGAAGGCGGCGCCCACGTGCCAGCGATCGGACACCTGCGTGGCAAAGAAGAACGAAGGCACCGGCATGGTGGTGCCGGCATCGCCGCCGTTGCCGCCGCTGATCGGGTTGCCCAGCACGTCGTGCGCGCTACCGGTGAAGTTGGCGCTGAAATTGATCGCGGTGACATCCGCTTCGAAATAGGTGCCCTTCAGGTCGCTCATCGCCGCCGGCGCGTTGGCCACCACCGAAACATCGCCGCCGGCGGTTGCCGATCCGGCGTAGGCACGGCCCATGGCCTGCGCGCTGTCTTCCTTCAGCTGGAACGAACTGGCGTGGGCCTGCGGCGCGGCCAACGCGCCGGCAACGGCCAGGCCCAGTGCAGCCAAGGCGAGCGGACGGCCACCATGGGCGGTGTTACGAAAGGACGTGTGCATCGCATGCTCCTGCTTTTCTTTATGGTGACTAGCCCGGCCATCGAGACCGGGATCTTGCCGAGAGGTCGGGCGCCCCCCGGCTCGGGCGTAGGGGGGCCCGCGAGTCGGAAAATTCATACGCGCGTTTGATACCCCAGGCCGGCACTCTGCCGACTCGGGCCCGCCTGCGCAAGTGCGGTTGCAGCATGCCAGAACAGGGCGCGGCGGCCGTCTTAGAACTGGCTTGCATGAACGCTAGCTCCGCCCGCGCCAGCCACCCCTTTCCCGCTCTGCTAACCTTCGGACCCCATACGACTTTCGGCGGGCAAAGGTCATGCATTGTTTCGTTTACGCCAGCCAGCGCAAGCCCGACACCTACGTGTGGCTGGACCGCAAAGATCATTTCGATGTGCTGCCGGCCTCGCTGTCGCTGCTGCTTGGCGATTTGCGCTTCGTGCTCGAAGTGGAGTTGCATGCCGAGCGACGCCTGCCGCATGAAGATGTGGACGTGGTGATGCAGCATCTGCGCACGCAGGGGTGGCATTTGCAACTACCGCCGCAGGAAACGCTGGCGGTTCCCGCGGCAGCACAGAATCCATCGCCGGTGTCCGACCGTGACGAGGAATGACCATCGCCTTGAGGGTTGTTAACAAGTGATTACCGTCTGACGCGCTGCCGATTTCTATACTGCCCCTCATGCCACCTATCAAATCGCGCCATCCTTCTTCCGCGCTCATCTCGTTTGTCTGGTTTCTGCCGGGGCTGATCATGGCCGGCATCGCCGCGCTGGGCGCGCATCCGCTTACGCTGATTCCGCTGCTGCTGGCCAACACCTTGACCATGGCCGCGGTGTGCCACGCGATAGGCTTCGATCCGGAGCCGGATTTCTTCCGCACCGTGATGCGGCGCGGCGCGGCGCATCTGGGAATGTTCACCTGCTATGTCGCATTGGTGTTCCTGCTGATCGCGTGGCCGATGCTGCGCCTTACCCAGCATCCCACCCTTGGCGGCAGCCTGGCGCTTGCCGCGGCACTGGTGGTGGCGTTGATGGCGCTGTGGCGACTTTGGCCCGCGTTCGCGCTGATCTATGTGTGGGATGACGCCTACCCCGCACATAGCCAGGGCGAAGGTTCCTGGTTGTTCACCGCTACGGCGCGCAGCGTGACGTTCGGCCGGCACCTGTCGCGCGAGGAGCATTTCTTCAGCCATTTCCTTCCCAGTGCGCTCGCCTTGCTGGTGCTGGCGTTCGCCGCCATTGCACTAAGCGGCCTCTATGGTGTGCTGCCTTCGGAAATGCGCACGGCCGCACTGGTGATCTATGCGGTGCTGCTGATGCCGCTGGGATGCCTGGTCGTTGCCAACCGCAGCTTGCGCGTCATGTTGTGCGAAGGACGCCGTTCGCGCCGGCAGGAGGCAGCCGAGGCCGCACGCACGCCACCAGCTGCTGCCACACCGCCGGCGTTGACTGAGCAGGAACGCACCGCCGGCACGTCCGAGCAGGCACAGGCCCTGCTCGCCGCCGCGCGCGCCGGCGAGATCGCGCGCGCGCTGGCGCTGGTGGAAGCCGGTGCCGATCCGAATACAGCAGCGGCCGACGGCGAGCGCGA
>NZ_DATJMN010000045.1:0-10722 GCF_035508675.1 Dyella sp. | reverse complement strand
GAGGTTGATGCCACGTTGCTCGAATACCGATAACAGTGTTCGCAACGATCCTGGCCGATCCAGCGGCAGGAACACGCTGATGTAACGCGGCTCATGCAAATCAGCGAGCAGATAGCCCAGGCGCTCGAAGGCGTAACTGCCCTCGGCCACGGCCTGTTCGCCGACGTATGCGCGGCTTTGCACCAGCAGTTTTTTGCGCAGCTCGTCGCGCGCCGCATCGTCGCCGCTGCGCACCAGATCGCGCAGCGTATCCAGCTGCGCGGCGAGGCGTTCCAGCATGGGCGCAACGTAGGGATTCTCGAATTGAATGTCCTGATAGATCGCCGGATTGCCGGCGAGAATACGGCGCGTTACCGCCATGTCCAGTTCGTAGCCCACCGAACTGAAAGGACGGATGCCCTCGAAATCGCCCACGGCAGGCGCCAACTCGCGCAACACGGCACCCTGCGCCATGTGCGTGGCGTGCACCATGCCTTGCACCAGCGCCATCACGCGATCGTGCTGATCCGCCTCGGCGCGCACGCAATCGGCTTCGCTGGCCGTGAGGAAATGCGCAAGCCATGCCCGCCACCTGTGCAAACGCGCTTCGCACACCACCATGGCGCGGCCGCGCAAGGTGGCCGCTTTCGGTGCGGCGCTCATCGGATGCAGGCCCACCACTTCGGCTTGCGAAGCAAGCATGGCCGCCACCGGCGCGGCCTTGATCGAGGTGATGTCCAGCCACAGTTGCTCGCGTTCGATGCCGGCGGCTTGCTCGACGTAGTGGCGGATCACGGTAGGCGTCTGGCGGATCGGCGCACAGAAGATCAGCACGTCGACGGTTTCCAGCAGTGCGCGCTCGGATAACGAGGTATCTCCGCATGGGTCGCGGCCGACGACGCACAAGCCCATGCGTTCCTCGAAGAAGCGGCGCAGCCAGCAGCCATAGGCGCCGTGGCTGCCGACGAGACCGATCCGTGGCTTGGCAGGGGTCATGAGGAGAAATTCAGCAACGGAACCGAACGCAAGATGAACCCCCTTTCGTGTTTCGCCTGCTTAGCTTGCCGTCTAGATTGGCCAGAGTGACTAAGCCCCAGCTTTCGCCGGGGCTATGTGTTTGAGTTTTCGCGCGTACAGTGGGCGATAGCGTTGTCGCCTCAAAACCGCTGTATCCCCGGCTCGCGGCATTGCCCCACCCACTTGCTCGCCGACGCTGCACCGGCCTCATCGTTGGCATGCATGCGGATCTCCGCAATCGTCTGCCAGTTGCGCGCGCACAACGGACCCTGCTTGGAACCCAGGGTCCAGGATTGATGCGCCAGCTTTTCCGCAAGTTGGAAATCGCCCATGTAGATAGCGACTTCGGCGCGATCCTGCAGCACGTCGGGCGCATCGGGGTTGCGCTTGAGCGCCATGTCGAGCTTGGCCGCGGCAGCCTGGTAGTTGCCGTTGCGCTCGTCTTGCTTGGCCGCATCCTGCAGCGCGGCGATGCCCGGGTCGATCAACGGATGCACGTTGATGACCGACTTGTCGCGCGCACCGGCAGCGCGGATCTCGCTCACCATGGCGACGTTGGACTTGTCCGGTGGCGTCGGCTTGGGTGGCTCGGGCGTAGGCTGGGCGCAGGCGGCGAGAAGAAGTACAGGGACCAGGAGGCTGGGGAGACGGAGCGTACGGTACGGCATGGTCATTCTTGGCTATGGCTGGCTGACGGTGGTGGTAGGTGATTCGGCGGCGGGCTGCGAAGCTCCCTGGCCGCCTCCGAACAGATTACCGATCTTTTGCCAGAAACACCCTTCAGAATCCGTAGAGAGGCTGCCGGCGATGACCGGCACCTCCCTCGCCCCGGAACATGCCGGGTCGCTGCGCCGGCCATCGGCGGGGTTGATCCAGGCCATTTCCAGGCCATCGCCCGGGCTGGCGGGCAGCGGCACGGTGGGCAACTTGCGGAACAGTTCCTGCCAGGCGCGCAGGGCGCCGGTGGAGCCCCACAAGTGACTGGGCTTGTTGTCGTCGCGGCCCATCCAGAACACCGCAAGGCGGTCGCCAGTGAAGCCGGCGAACCAGCTGTCGCGCAGATCGTTGCTGGTGCCGGTCTTGCCGGCCGTATGCAGGTAGGCCAGGCTGGAAGCGCCCAGCGATTTGGCCGTGCCATACGTCGTCACCTGCTGCATCGCCCAGGTCACCAGCCGTACCGCGGGCTGGTATTCGCCCTTGCCGCTTTGCACCTCGTAGCGCTTGATGGTGCGGCCATTGCCATCGACCACGCCGCTTACCGCCAGCAGCGGCAGTGCATGGCCGTCCGATGCAATGTACTGGTAAAGCTGCGTGACCTGGATGGGCGCCAGATCGAGCGCACCGATCAGCAGCGACGGGCCGGGCTGAACATCGGTAAGGCCGAACGAGTCGAGAAACGCCTTGATGCGCGGCAAGCCCACTTCCAACCCCAAATGGATGGTAGCGAGGTTCCATGAATTGGCCAGCGCGTCGACCATCGGCACCATGCCGTGGCTTTGGTTGTCGTCATTATGGGGGGTCCACCAGCTGCCGTCGGGCTGCTTCATGCTGACCGGCGAATCATCCAGCGGCGTGGCGAGATTCCAACGCTCGGGGTTGGTAAGCGCTACCAGATAGACGAACGGCTTGATGGTGGAACCGATCGGCCGGCGCGCATCCAGCGCACGATTGAAACCCTGGTCGCCCGCAAACTTGCTGCCCACTACGGCGAGCACGCTGCCGGTTTTCGAATCGGTGACGACGGCGGCGCCCTGCGTGTCAGCGCCGCGCTTGCCGAGATTGTCGATCGCGGTGCTGATCGCCTGCTCGGTATAAAGCTGCGTGGCCGGATCCAGCGTGGTGAAGATCGACAGATTGCCTTGCTTGAGCGTCTCTTCGTCGAAGTCGTTGGTGATCTGCTGGCGTACCAGTTCCATGAAGGCCGGGAAACGGTTATGCGGCAATTGGCCGTCGGCGATCACACCCAGCGGGGTCGCCTTGGCCGCACGTGCTTGCTCCTCGCTCAGCAGGCCGGTGCTCGCAAACATGTCCAACACCAGATTGCGGCGTGCCAGCGCACGCTCGGGATAGCGGCGCGGATCGAGCTGGCTGGGACCTTTCACCAGGCCGACCAGCAAGGCGATTTCCTGCGGCCGCAGAAACTCCAGCCGGCGCCCGAAATAAAACTGCGAGGCTGCGGCAAAACCATGCACCGCCTGATTGCCCTGCTGGCCGAGGAACACTTCGTTGATATACGCCTCGAGAATGCGCGCCTTGCTGTAGTGCATTTCCAGCAGGATCGCCATCAGCGCTTCGTTCAACTTGCGCCCCATGGTCTGTTCGCGGTTGAGGAACAGATTGCGCACCAATTGCTGGGTGAGCGTGGAAGCGCCCTGCACGGTATGGCCGGCGCGCAGGTCGGCCAAGGCGGCGCGCAGGATGGCGCTGAAATCCACGCCGATGTGATGCTTGAAGTCGCGGTCTTCCACCGCTTGCAAGCCGGTAATCAGCAACGGCGGTACATCGCTCAACTGCAGGTAGGTGCGATCTTCCTGCTTGGCGCCGTACACGGTGGCAATGCGTGCGGGATCCAGATGCGTCTCGCTCAAGCTTTTGCCGGAAGCCAGATCGGTAACCGATTGCACCATGCCATCGCGCAGCACCACGCGAATGTGCTTGGGCAATTCGCCGCCGTCAGGTCCGGCGTAGCCACGCGAGGAAATGACATACGTGCTGCCCTTTTTCGACCAACTGCCAGGCACGTCGCCGTGACCATCGTTTATGTAACCGGAGAAGGTGAGTTCCACTTCCAGCGCCCCGGGCGTCATCGGTACGTAGGGGGCGAGGCGCAGCGGCTGCGAATAGACGCGCGTGGGCACGGCAAAGACCAGGTCGCTGAAACGGTCCTGCACGCGCTTGTTGAGGATCAACGAGTACGGCAACAGGAAACCGAACAACAAGCCCATGCAGATCCAGAAGGGAATGCGCAGCCAGGGCCAGCAGGCGCTTGCGATCGAACGGAGTCGGCTGAAGAAGTCCAACGGGGCGGTATCCAGGGCAGAACGGCCGGATCGGCAGCGTCCGAGATCATAGGGCCCGGCACCCCGCGGCCGGATGAATACCGCCCGTCATGGATGGCGCGGGAAGGGCATTTCGGAGGTTTTGCACGGGCAGTTGATCTTGCCCCAATTAAGGATGCTCTGATTAATCCAGCGCATCCTTAAGACCGCCAGCATTCCGCATCCGGCCGAAATGGCCGCGGCTGCACGCCCAGCCATCGCGTCATCTCGGTGTTGTCGGCAACCAGGTCGGTTTCCAGGCGGCTCAGGGGGCCGCGCAGACTGGCCACGCTGCCGCGCGCCACACGCAACAACCAGGCCGGTAAGGGCACCGGCAGCGTCGCCACCGGCAAACTGCGCCGGACGCGCGCAAACATCTCGCCCACCGTCAGGCGTTCACCGCCGCCGATGGCAAGAATCCGGCCTGCCGCGGCGGGGTTATCCAGCGCCGCGAGGGCAGCCTGGGCCAGGTCCTGCGCATGCACGGGTTGGCGCATGCCACGCGCCGCCGGTAACGGAAACACTTTGAGACGCATGGCGCGCCGCGCGATCGGCGTGAGGCTTTTATCCCGCCCTGCCCCATAGATAAGCGTGGGGCGCAATACCGTCCAGGCGCTGCCGTGCCTGGCGCAGGCAGCGGCCAGCGCGGCCTCGCTGTCGCGAATCAGCTGGGACAGATCGCGCTCCGTAGCCACGTCGGAGGTGCGCTTGGTCTCTGCGCTCATCGAGCTGACCGCCACCACACGCGGCGCATGCGGCAATCTTGCCGCGCCCAGCCAATCGGCAAAGCCGTTCAAGGGACCGAAGCTGAAAATGGCGGAGATATCGTCGATCGCGGGGACGGCATCCGGCAGCCATCCGTTCAACCACGTCACCCCCTGCAGGAGTGTGTTTGCCGCACGGCTGACTGCCACCACCGGTTCATCGCGAGCAGTGAGCAACGGCAGCAGGTAATGACCGATCTGGCTACTGCCGCCAAACACTAATACGGTCATCGACCACCCTGCATGCGCGCCATGATTTCCCGCAGGCGCGGATCGTTGGGCTGCAGCTGGCGCCCTTGCTCTAGCGACGAGGCCGCATTGTCGCGATCGCCACTGTCCAGTTGCTGCTCGGCCTGGTCGAACCAGGCATTGGCCAACCGCTGGCGCGAAATGGCGATCGCCGCATCGCCCGGTTCGAGATTGTTGAGCGCATCGAGCAGGCTGCCGGCTTTCTTGAGACTGCCGCCGCGCAAGGCGTCATTGAATTGCTGCTGCACTTCGCCAGGCAGCGCTTGCAGGCCAGCCAACGCTTGCTGGTTGTTACCATCGATGGCCAGCGCGCCGCGATAGAGGTCATAGGCGCAATCGCCCGGCGGCGACATGATGTCGCCGCGCGCCGCGGCCTGCTTGGCGCGGCTCACCATGTCGGCGATCTGGATTTGCTGCTGTCCGGTGAGCTGCGCTGTCGGTAGGGCCGAGTTGTTCTCTTGCTGCTGCGCGCCCGCCGCGCCCCCGTTGCCGGCCGACGGCGGCAGCACGGCGGGAGCGGGCGGCTGCCCCAGGCGTGCGCGTGCGGCGACCAGGTCGGCCGAGCCCGGCGCAAGCGCATCGGCCTGATCCAGCAACTGCCGCGCGTGATCGGTATCGCCAGCATCGATCGCTGCGTTGGCTTGCACGACCAGCGCCTGCGCAACTTGGCCGAGTCCGGCTTTCGCCTGCGCATTATTCGGATCGATCGCCAGCGCAGCCTTGAAATGCGCGAGCGCGGTGTCGTTGCCGTCGCCATCGATGCGTCCGGCGCGCAAGGCGTCGTTGCCCTGGTTGATGGCATCCGTGAGTGCGCTATTGGCTTGTGCCTGCAACGCGGATAGCGATGCACGCAAGGTGGGCAGTTGTGCGTAATTGGGCAACACGGCGGCCAGGCGATCGATGCCGGCGGAAGCCGTGGCAACATCGTTCGCCGTCAACGCCTTCTGCACTTGCGCCGCCATCGCGTCGCCGACCTGATCCATGCCATGCCGCGCTACCGCGTTATCCGGCTCGGCAGCCAGTACACGTTGATAGAGCGCGGCGGCGCCATCCGGGCCATCGAGCTTGTTGTCGCTGAGCGCCTGCTGCGCCTGCGCGATCAAGGTATCGGTCTGGCCGGACGATACGCGCGCCTTGGCAATCTCCTGCGTGAGGCGATCCACGTCGCTGCCGCCGCCGAGCAGTTCGCGCGCATTGGTCAGGGCCTGGGTGGCTTCGTCGATCTTGCCTGCCTGCAAAGCGGCGTCGGCGCGCGCGATTTCGGCGCGGCCTACGTCGTTGAGACCCTGCCTTGCCGCATCGTTGTCCGGTTCGAGTGCGCGCGCCGCTTCAAACAGTTCACGCGCGCTGGTGCCATCGGTGCCGTCCAGATGGCCTTGTTGCAGGGCCACTTGGGCACGATGCAGCACCTCGTCGAAATCGGTACGCGGCACCAGGCTGCGCAAGCGGCTCTGGTTGAACCAAAGGCCGCCGACGGCCGCGAGCAGTACCGCGATCAGCACGATCAGAAACCAGTTGGGCTTTTTATAAGGACTCTTCACACCGGGCGCGCCGCGGCGATATGCAGGCTCCACCGTGATCTTGGGCAGGCCATCGTCCGGCGCAGGCGCGTGCGGCCGGTCCAGCTGATCCAGATTGCCCAGTTTCGGTTCGGTACGGCCGTTGCCGTTGTGGCCCGGATCGTTCAGGTCGCGCTTTCGGCTCATGGCTCGTGAGCTGGCAGATGAAGGCGTTCAGCTTAGCATTGCGTGGATGACAGGCGCCGGGGGCGAGAAGTTGCGTTCAGGATGCGTCCCTTTCCGAAGTTGTGGGGCAGAGCACCCGCAAGCTACCCCGCGCCCACCCTGCGCGCCTCCACCACATTCGGCAGCGCCGCCAACCGGTCCAGCAGGGTGGACAGTTGCTCGAAATCCCGCACGCGCAGGGTGTAGCGCATCTCCACTTCGCCGGTGCGCGGGAATAACCGGCTGTTGGAGGCGATGATGTTGATGCTGGCGTTGCTGATCACACCCACTACGTCTTTCTGCAAGCCCTTGCGGTCGTAACCGTTGAGCTGGATGGTCACCTCATAGGCCTGCGCACTGGCCTGGCCCCAGCTCACCTCGATCACCCGGTCCGGATCGCGCCGCGCCAACCGCGCCAGGCTGGCGCAATTGGCGCGGTGTACCGAAACACCCTTGGTGCGTGTGATGAACCCGCGCACCGGATCACCCGGCAGCGGCTGGCAGCATTTGGCCAGCACGGTGAGCAGATTGCCCACCCCTTCGATGGTGATCGCGCTGTGGTCGAACGCCGTCGGACGCGCTGCCGGCGGCGGCGCGCTGGGAATCGGCTCGGACGGCTGCTGCGACTCCTGCAGTACGCGCGCCACCTGCCCGATGCTGATCTCGCCAAGCGCAAGCCCAACCAGGAATTCGTCCTGTGTTTGCAGGCGGAACA
Source organism: Dyella sp. (assembly GCF_035508675.1). Lineage (GTDB taxonomy): Bacteria > Pseudomonadota > Gammaproteobacteria > Xanthomonadales > Rhodanobacteraceae > Dyella_B. Next base: position 3,236 of record NZ_DATJMN010000045.1, on the reverse strand, counting down.
ACGCCGGCAGCTTGGCGAGATCCACGTCTGGCAGGGCCAGCCGTTTCAGTTCGCGTTCGAGCAAGGCGCGGCCGGCGGCAAGATTGGCCTCGTGCGCGCTGCGTCGGAACCACGCACGCACCTTGTCGCGTGCGCGGCTGGTGTGCAGATAGCCGTGATGCGCCGACAGCCAGTCGCGCCGCGGTTCGGCGATCTTGGTGGTGAGAATTTCCACGCGGTCGCCGCTGTGCGGCTGATGGGTCAGCGGCACGATGCGCCCGTTGACCTTGGCGCCGCGGCAGCGATGTCCCACCTCGGTATGCACGTGATAGGCGAAATCGAGCACCGTGGCGCCGTGCGGCATGTCGACCACTTCGCCCTTGGGCGTGAGCACGTAGACGCGATCTTCGAGCAACTCGGTTTGCAGCTCGGCCGCCAGTTCACCGTCATCGTTGCGCGGCTCCAGCAGTCGGCGCATCCAGGCGATCTTCGCCTCGAAGTCGGCATCGCCGCTGCCGCCTTCCTTGTAACGCCAATGGGCCGCCACGCCCAGCTCGTTGGCGCGGTGCATGTCATGCGTGCGGATCTGCACTTCCAGCGTCTTGCCGTGCGGGCCGATCACGGCGGTGTGCAGCGAGCGATAGCCGTTGCTCTTGGGCCGCGCCACGTAATCGTCGAATTCGCCGGGCAGATGCGGCCATAAGGCGTGCACGATGCCAAGCGCGGCGTAACAGTCGGCCACGCTGTCGACCAGGATGCGCACGGCGCGGATGTCGTAGAGATCGGAGAATTCCAGCGCCTTGCGCTGCATCTTCTTCCAGATGGAGTAGATGTGCTTGGGACGCCCGGCCAGATCAGCCTTGATGCCCGCCTCACGCAGCGCTTCGCCCAGTTCGGCCAGCGCCTGGCGAATGAAATGCTCGCGATCGCTGCGGCGTTCGTCCAGCAACTTGGCGATGCGCTTGTACGTGTCCGGCTGCAGATAGCGGAAGGCGAGGTCTTCCAGCTCCCACTTCAACTGCCAGATACCGAGACGGTTGGCGAGCGGCGCGTGGATGTCGCGGGTGAGCCGCGCCAATTCCTGCCGCTCGTCTTCCGCCAGATTGGCGGCCGCGCGCATGCGGGCCAGTTGACGCGACAGCAGGATGAACACCACGCGCACATCGCGAATGATCGCCAGCAACAGGCGACGCAAGCCTTCGGAGCCGCCCTGCGGCGGACGCTGTGCATGCAGTGCCCATACGCGCTCTGCCGCCGCCTGGCCGGCAACCAGGCGTTGCAACTCCTCCGGCAAGGACGCCGTCCGTTGCTCCCACGCCAGTGGGTGCGTGCGCGCGATCTCGAACCACAGCGCCGCAGCCTGGGTGTGTGCATCGCAACCGAGCATGGCCAGCAGGTCCAGCACGTCGCCGCATTCGTGCTCGTTCACCCCGTTTTGCGCGCACACCGCCAGCGCGTCGGCCAGTACCGGGGGCAGCATGCCCGCCCGTGACTGCCACGCCGCCAAGTGTCCTGCGGTAGTGGTGGCGTGAACCATGATAGGGGTGGTTGATGATGTTCAAGGCAGCATAACGCAAGCGCGCAGCCTCCTCACCAGCATCTGGCTGGATGAAATCCAGCCCTATTGCAGGGTTTCCAGCGCCTTTGCCAACCGCTTCACCGACACCGGCTCGGCCGTCTTCAGTTCTTGCGCAAACAGCGACACCCGCCATTCCTCGATCAGCCAGCGTAATTCGTCCAAGCCCTCGTCACCCGCCGCTCGGTGCTTGAGGTATTCGCGCCAATACGGCAGCACCTGCAGCATGCGTTGCTGGTCCTTGGCCGGGTCCTGGCGCAGGCGTTCGGCACGCAGGCGCATCGCCTTCAGGTAACGCGGAAAATGTGCCAGCCGCGCAGTCGGCAGTTCGCGCAGGAAACCCGGCGCGAGCAAACCGTCGAGCTGTTCGCGCAGATCGTCATAGCTGGCGCGGGCGAAGCCGATCAACGGCGGCTGCAACCAAGGTTTCATGTCCGCTTGCGCCTCAATGATCGGCTCGGCCAGCTTCAGGCGTTCCACCGCCGCGGCAAACACCTCGCGCGCCACATGCGTCTGCAGCACTTCGAAACCAGCGGCGCTGCGCACGTTGAGATTCTGCGCGGCGAGCACATCGTTGAAGCCGCCCTCTACCAGATCCTCGCGCAAACCATCCACGCTGCCGAGCGGTGCATATTTGAGCGAAATCGGATGGGAGATCGGCAGCCGGCGGCGCGCCTGTTTCACATCGCTGGCGAGCGCATGGCGCAGCAGGCGTTCGACGCCTTTGACGTGCGCCGTCAGCGCTTCGTCACACCGCTCGAAGACGCGCAGGGCCACCGCCTCGCCCAGGTCGACCAAGGCCGGGAACGCCAGCAAGCCGCCTTCGGAGCGCACCTGTTCGGGAATCTCTTCGAAATCCCAACGGGTGACATCTTCGCGGGTAAGCTCGATATCGGTCTTGCGCGAGAACGCTTCGCGCGCCTGCCCTTCCCACTGCTGGCGCAGCTGGCCGAGGTCGCGGCCGGTGGCAAGCGTGCGGCCTTGCTCATCGTGCAGGCGAAAACGCATAGCAAAGTGCGGCGCCAGCTCGACCGGCGCGAAATCAGCCGCCTCGATCTCTACGCCGGTCGTGCGGCGCAGGAAGGCCGCCAGCACCTTGGTGAGCCGCTCGTCGCGCGGCGCTTCCGCCTCCACGAACGCCCGCGCGAAATCCGGCGCCGGCACGAAATTGCGGCGCAGGGCCTTGGGCAGGCCACGGATCAACTCGGCGACTTTGTCGCCGAGCAAGCCAGGCACCAGCCATTCGCAACGCGCGGCCGGCAAGGCATTGAGCATCGCCAGCGGCAGGTGCAGCGTCACGCCATCGGCCTCGTCGCCGGGCACGAAGCGGTATTCCAGGCGATACCGCTGCGACGGGACGTCGAGCGAGGCCGGAAACGCTTTCGGGTCCAGGCCGGCGCCACCCACCATCACCTCGTCGATCGACCAGCGCAAGGCTGCCTGCTCGGCGGGACGTGCGTTGCGGTACCAGGCATCCAGGGCGCGGCTGCTGGCGATGTCTTCCGGCAATTTGCCGCGGAAGAAATCCACCAGTTCGTCTTCGTGGCGGATCAGGCCCTCGCGCCGCTGGCGCGCTTCGATGCCCTGCGCATCTTCCAGCACGCGCTTATTGGCGCGCACGAAATCCGCCCGCGTGTCGATGTCGCAGCGGGCGAGTGCTTCGCGCAGGAAGATCTCGTGT
>NZ_DATJMN010000044.1:0-9150 GCF_035508675.1 Dyella sp. | reverse complement strand
TCGCCCACGGGGACATAGCAGCGGCCGAAGTCCGGATTGTTCGGTTGCATCGGCGGGCAAGCCGAGCCGGGCTTCAGCTCGTAGCTGGTGGCGTAGCGGAACGGCCAGATGTCGAACAGCGGTAGCTTGGCCGAAATATCGCCGAGCAGCTGGCTGATCTGGCCGAGCACGGGAATGCTCGGTTTGCGTGGCGCGATCACCCAGGCGTTCTGGGGCAGGGTGGCGTCGAGAATGGAATTGCGCAATTCGTTGGCGAAGCGTTGGTCGTAGACGATCACGCCGCCTTCGGTGTTGTAGTGGTCGGAGCGCGGATCGAAGTTGTGCGAGCCGACCATGCCCAGGTCGTCGTCGATGACCAGCGATTTGGCGTGCAGGCCGAAGCGGCGGCCGGGGCTGGTGAGCGGCGGCGGGCGGTTGCGGCTGCCGGTGCTGCCGAAAAAGCCGGGGCGCCGTTCGGTGCCGGGAAAACGCTTGTGTCGCGTGCCGGATGCGCCGGCAACCTCCGGGCCGTCGTCGTCTTCGTCCTCCACGTTGGCCTGCATGTAGGCGGCGGTGGCCAGTTCGGCGCGCGGTTTCAGTTCGTAGATGTCGAAGCCGTACTGGGTCAGGTAGCTTTTGCGGTGCTTGTACGAGAGTGCATACACGGCGAAGGCATCGGTGGAAGCCAGCGAATTGGTCGAGACGATGATCTGCGGCGCGGGGTCTTGGCGATGCAGCCGCTTGAAGATTTTCTCGGCGCGCCGGCTCATCACCAGGTACGGCGTCTGCAGCACCACTTGCTTCTTGGCGTGGTTGACCAGCTGCATCAAATGCGCCGTGAATTCCAGTGCCTGGTGTCGCGTGGGTTGCTCGGTCTTGGCGGGCAGGTCGCTGAAGTACTCCACGTTGCTGGCGTGCAGGGTGTTGCGGGTGATGTGCTCGGCGAGCCAATCCGGGTCTTCCGCTTCGGCCTGGGCAGCGGCTACGCGAGCGGGGTAGACGTAGTGGGGGCCTGGCCACGCCGGCAGCGCGGGATGGCGCAGGATCAGCCGGTTCACGTCGCGCAGTTGCGTGAGCGGCACCGCGCGCTTGTGGTTCCAGAATACGTTGAATTTCTCGGCCATCTGCCGTGCCGCCGGACCGCCGACCATGATGTCGCGATCGACGTAATCGAAGTCGTTGTCCCAGTTGAAGTAGCGGTTTTGGTAGTTGCGTCCGCCGGTGATGCCGATGGTGTCATCCACCAGCAGCAGCTTGTTGTGCATGCGCTGGTTGAATTTCATGAAACAGCAAACAATGCCGGCGGCGAATTCCAGCGGCGGCGTGCGCGAGTTGTGAAAGGTGGGGTTGTACAGGCGTACGTGCAGATGAGGGCTGGCGAAGGCGAGCTGGGCGAGCAGGGTCGGGTCTTCGAACGAGAACAACTGGTCGGCAAGAATGCGCACATTCACGCCGCGCCGCGCTGCATCCACCAGCTCGCTGAGCGCGAGCTGGCCCAGGTCATCTTCGTCCCAGATGTAGGTTTGCACGTCGATCGACTTTTTCGCCGCGCGAATCAGGTTGATGCGCGCGACCAGTGAGGCTTCGCTGTCGTCGAGCAGGGTGATGACATGCTCGGGGTGGTCGGCGGTGGATTCGGCCATGGCCTGGGTGGCCGCATCGAGCAGCGGCGATGGCGTGGCGCAATGATTGGTGCGGTCGCAACGGGTCTGGCGGTCGACACCCGCGGCAACAACGCTATCGGCTTGCTTGATTTGCGCGCGGCTCAGCGCGCAGCCCTGTATCAGGGACGCCAGCAACAGGATCAGCAAAAAGCGGTAACGCATGCGCATCGGCAAAACTCGATTCAAAGCATGCGCACGGTTGTACCGTATCCCACATCAAGGGCTTGCCTGCACGCCTGCATGGTTGTCCGCTTACATCTCCACATACGGTTCACTTTCCTGAGCTGCGTACAAACAGAGGCGGCACCGCCGGTCGCCGGGCGGCCCATCATAGCGGCCGATCAGTAACGGCTGTTCAACGGGTTTCCGGTTGCAGCGTGATGTTGAGATTGAGGTCGACGCTGTCGGACAGCGCAAGGCGGTCGCTGGTCATGCCGAAGGTGCTGCGTTGGAGCATGCCGCGCAGCACGATCTGGCAGGGCGTCATCGCCAGCCGCTTGCATTGCACCGGCTCCATGGCAAAGCGGATGGGCGCGGTGACGCCACGCAAGGTGAGGTGGCCGGTCAGGGCGCCGCCATGATCGAGCGCGGCTTGGGCAATGGGATTGGACACGAAGTGGATGGTCGGGTGATGGCGCACGTCGAAGAACGACGGCGCCAGCAGCAGTTGGCGCATGTGCGTCGAAGGCAGGGTGACGCTGTCGACCGGAATGGTGGCGTTGACCACCCAGCTGCCGGGTTGCGGTCCCGGCACCACGTCGCCATCGATGTGCGTGAACTCGCCGTTGACCTTGTCCAACCAGAACAGGCGGACGCGGAACATGGCTTCGGAGCGGTTCGGATCGATGCGGTAATCGGTGCCGTTGGCGACGGCGAGCAGCGGCAACATCAGCAACATCAGCAGCAAAAGCGCGATCGGCCGCCACGCACACGGCCAACCGCCCCTGTACCGTGCACCCCCCCCTGCGAACCTGCTGAACATCATGCTGCCTGCGCCAAATGGATAAGCGCCTGTCTACGATCGGTGCGTGACAGGTTCTAGAGCATCCCTGCGCTTCATGGTGACCAGAACGCGTCCAGCCGTGCGTTGCCCGGTTCCAGCGGACCATCGAAATGAAGCACGGCCAGTCCGGCCGGCGGCATGCCACGGAAATCCTCGGAACGGCCTTCCACCAGCAGGGCGACCAGCCGCTCGATGCCGGGATTGTGGCCGACCAACATGACCGTGTTGACGTCGCCATGCTGGTCGAGCAGGGCCAGCAGCTCGCCCGGCGTGGCGTTGTAGATTTCGGAGGCCTTCTGCATGGCCGGTGCGCGTTCCATTTCGGCCAGCGCCAGGTTGGCCGTGGCGCAGGTGCGTTCGGAAGGGGAGCACAGCACGCGATCCGGCCGCTTGCCGTGTTTTTTCAGCCACATGCCGGCGGCATGCGCTTCCTGTTCGCCGCGCCCGCTGAGGCGGCGCACCTCGTCTTCACCGCCGGGTGGGGCGGGCTGGGCTTCGGCGTGACGCAACAGGATCAGTTCGTGCATAGCGGTGAGTTCTCCCGGAGGATGGCTTGGTTGATGTGAAAGGCGCGCCTTAATGCTGCCGCTTGATCCAGCGTAGCAGCGGGCTCCAGTCCTGTTGATGGCCGCGGACCTGCTCGGAGCCGTAATCGAAGATGCCTTTGCCGAGCGAGGTCAGCAGCACGTAGGCCTGGGTATCGCGCAGTTGCGCCACCACCGGGAACGGCGCCTGCTCCGCCAATTGGTTGATCGCGTCCTGGCTGGCGTGGGTCCACGGCTTGAGGCGGTTGCCGACCAGGGCGACCGGCAATTTGCCGCGTTTGATGCGGCTGATGCTGCGTAGATGCTCGAGGAATTTCAGGGTGGCATGCAGATCGAAAGACGAGGGCAGCACCGGCACCAGCACCACGTTGGCTTGCTCCAGGTACGGCTCCAGCTCTTTCTCGTGCGAGCCGGCGGCGGTGTCGACCAGTACGCGGTCAGTGTCTTCGGGCAGTTTTTCCAGCGCTCGCCTGCCGCCTTCCAGCGCCAGCACCCCAGGCACGTTGTCGGGACGCAGGCTTGCCCAGCGATAGCTGGAGCCTTGCGGGTCGCTATCGACAATCGCCGTGCGCTTGCCGTCTTGCGCCCAATGCGAAGCAAGCTGGGTGACCAGCGTGCTCTTGCCGCAACCACCTTTACTGCTAGCTACCAATACCGTAAGCATCGGTTACCCCTGTTGGCGGGAGGTGGGGCCAAGGGTAGCGGGCCGGTAGAGAGCCGTAAATCGGCAATCGCCAATCGGGAATCGTAAAAGCGGCGTGCAGCAAGGATGCAGATGTCGGCGTTGAGCTATTTACGGCTTTGCCCCGGCTGCCAATCCGCCGGCGCATCCGTAGGCACACCGGCGTCGTGCATGGCGGCAAGCATCAGGCTCATCTGGGTGCCGCCGCTGCGGGCCAGGGCCAGCAGATGTTGTGCCTGGGCTTTATCGCTCTGGGCGCGCAAGGAAATGGCCGCAAAGTTCTGGACCTGCCAGATCAGATTGCGGCGGGCATTTTGGGCATCCTGCTGCTGGGCCGGATCGGCGTTGAGCACCTCGCGCAGATGCAGGCCGAGCGAGCGGGCCAGGGGACTGGAGCCCCATTCCAGCAGCTTGCCCAGTTTCAGGCAGTCGTTCTTGATGCCGTCGTCCTTGGGTGCCTTGGCCTCGCAGAAGCTGGCGGTGTCGCGCAGCGCCGGCTGCGGCATGCCGGCGGCGCTGCCGAACGCGACCAGCACCTGGACGCCGTAGGGGCCGGCGTTGGAGTTCGGATCGACGGTCGCGTTGGGCGGCGGCAGCAGCGTGCTGCCGTTGGCCAGCGCTTTCAGCGCCACGCCGCTGTAGTCGTCATACAGCTTGGCGGATGCGGCCTTGGCCAAGTCCTGGCGGGCATCGTCGTTTTTCAGGCTGTTGGCATCCTGGCTCAGCTTCACCAGCCACACGGCCGCGTTGTCCGGTGCCTGTTGCACCAGTTGCGCCACGGCATCGCTGTTGGGGCAGGCATGTGCGTTCCGATCGCAGTCGGCCAGGCGTGCCCAGCTCACGGCCGGGCCGGCGCCGTCGACACGGGCGGCGCGTTCGATCAGGGCATGGAAGCTATTGAACTTGCTGGGATTCGGCAGCGGGCGCGCCAACAAGGCCGCTGCCAGCAAGCGGTCCGCATCGCCGCTGGGGGCCAGTACGCTGATCAGGTCGTTCTGAAATGCGAGCAGCGCTTTTTCCCGGGGTTCCGCGGCGCTGGGAGCGGGTTGCTGCTTGGCAGTTACCGCCGTGGTGCCGAGGGCACAGGTCAAAGTGAGGGCAACAAGGCGCCATCCACGCATGGGAACTCCATGGGTCATAAAAGAGACGAGCATAGCCGGAGGGGATTGAGGGACTTCTGAACAGGAACGTTGTTCGATTTTTCGCTGAACGCCATGCCTTGGGCATGCTGCATCAGCTCCTGTAGCATGCTGACTCGCTGCCCACGAAGAACACAGGAGAACGCTGTGGAGTCGTTTTCGATGCTTGCCCAGGCGAATGCCGCCCCGTGGTTCGTGGGATGGGGCACGCTGGCCTTGATCAATGCCGGCCTGGCGCAAGGCAAGAATCGCAGTGGCCTGCTGTGGTTCCTGCTGTCGCTGTTGTTGGGTCCACTCGCAACGTTGGTGATTGTGTTGTTGCCGAAAGTGCGAAACAGGATCTTCTAGCAAATCGCTGGGTCGTCATTCGCGCGCAACGGAATGACGACCCATGCCGTACGGCTTATTCCCCTAGCGCCTCGCGCATGAATTCCGGCAAGGCCAAGGCACCCTTGTGCACGTCGGCGTTGTAGTAGCGCGTGGAGAAGTTCTTGCTCAGCGCGCCGCGCTCGCGGAAGCCGGCCAGGTCGCCGCCTTTGCGCGCCATGGTGCAGCTCCACCAGCCGGTGGGGTAGCACGGCTGCGGGAAGGGCAGGGTTTTGACCGCGCTGAAACCGGCGGTGCGCATGGCGGCGCGCATCGACTTGATCAGCTCCAGGTGCGCCAGCGGCGATTCGCTCTGCTGCACCAGGATGCCGCCGTGGCGCAGCGCCTTGTGGCAGCTGGTGTAGAACACGGCATTGAACAGGCCTTCGGCCGGGCCGACCGGGTCGGTGGAATCGACGATGATCAGATCCAGCGATTCCGGTTCTGCATCGGCCATGTACTTGATGCCGTCGATGAACAGCAGTTCCGCGCGCGGATCGTGGTTGGATTCGCACAGCTCAGGGAAATACTGCTCGGCCAGGCGCGTGACGCGCTCGTCGATTTCCACCTGCGCCGCGTGCTCGACTTCTTCATGCTTGAGCACTTCGCGCAGCGTGCCGCAATCGCCGCCGCCGATGATCACCACGCGCTTGGCGCGCGCATGGGTGAACAGCGCCGGGTGGGTCATCATCTCGTGGTAGAGGAAGTTGTCGCGGCTGGTGAGCATCACGCAGCCGTCGATCACCATCAGGTTGCCCCAGTCGGTGGTCTGGTAGATCTCAATGGTCTGGAACGGAGTTTTCTCCGCATGCAGCAGCTTTTCGACGCGATAACCGATGGAGGAGCCGGAAGCCTGGTGTGCTTCGGTGAACCAGCTGGGCTGCGACATGACGGACAGATCCTTGGAACTCGGGTTAAAGGAAAGTAATTGTAGCGGCAACGCTTGAAGTCGTGCCGCCGCCGCTCCTGCCCTCCCCCGCTTTGGCCGCGGGCGGCGAGAAGAAGCAAGCGCTGACCTCAAATTGTCGCAGCCGGCCGTTACAATACGCGACTGGTCGCCATGTGCGGCCATCAGGCTCTTCCGGCCCCGCGGCGTGCGAGGCTTCCGGCCGGCGAGCTTTGTGTTCGTCAAGGCTCCGCCGCTGCGACGACGACATCCTCCAATAGGAGATACCGTCACATGGCGAACGCCTGGAATACCGATGCTGCCCGTCATACCTACGCCGTGCCTTACTGGGGCGATGGCTACGTCGACGTCAACGACGCCGGTCACATCGTGATCCGTCCGCATGGCCCGAGCGGCCCTGGCTTTTCTCTTCCCGACATCGTCGAACGTGCCCGTGCCGAAGGCTTGCGCCTGCCCTTGCTGGTGCGCTTTCCGGACATCCTGGCCGACCGCCTGGCGCGCCTGCAGGGCGCGTTCGCCAAGGCGATCGATGCGTGGCATTACGCGGGCGGCTACACCGCCGTCTATCCGATCAAGGTGAACCAGCAGCGCGGCGTGGTGGCCGAACTGGTGGCCGCCGGTGCGCACGGCTTTGGCCTGGAAGCCGGCTCCAAGCCGGAATTGATGGCGGTGCTGGCGATGGCGCGGCCCGGCTCCATCGTGATCTGCAATGGCTATAAAGACCGCGAATACATTCGCCTGGCGCTGATCGGGCGCAAGCTCGGCTTGCGCATCCACATCGTGATCGAAAAGTTGTCCGAGCTCGATCATGTGATCAGCGAAGCGAACGCCTTGAACGTGGAGCCGCTGCTCGGCGTGCGTGTGCGGCTGGCGTCCATCGGCGCGGGCAAATGGCAGAACACCGGCGGCGACAAAGGCAAGTTCGGCTTGTCCCCGGCGCAGGTTCTGGAACTGGTGGCGCGCCTCGATCAGGCCGGTCTCAAGCACACCTTGAAGCTGCAGCACTTCCACATGGGTTCGCAGATTTCCAACGTGCGCGACATTGCCAACGGCATGCGCGAAGCCACGCGCTATTTTGTGGAACTCACGCAGATGGGCGTGCCGCTGGAGATCGTCGACGTGGGCGGCGGCCTGGGCGTGGATTACGAAGGTTCGCGCTCGCGCAGCCACAACTCGATCAATTATTCGATCGAACAATATGCGGCGACGATCGTGCAGTCGCTGGCCGAAGCGGTCGAAGCCGAAGGTTTGCAGGCACCGCACATCATCACCGAGGCGGGGCGCGCCATGACGGCTCATCACGCCGTGATGGTGGTGAACGTGAGCGAAGTGGAAGCGGTGCCTGCCGGCAGCTTGCCGCCGGCAGATGGTGATGAGCCGGCCGTGCTTCGTCACTTGCGCGAGGTGTATGAAGAACTGGATACGCGCCCGCCGCTGGAGCTTTTCCACGAAGCCCAGCACCACGTGCAAGAAGGCCAGACGCTGTATGCGCTGGGCCAGCTTTCGCTGGCGGCGCGCGCGCGGCTGGACGAGCTTTATTACGCCATCGCCAACGCGGTGCGCGCGCGCTTGCTGCCGGCGGAGCGTGCGCATCGCCAGGCGCTGGACGAATTGGACGAAAAGCTGGTCGACAAATACTTCGTGAACTTTTCCGTGTTCGAATCGGTGCCCGATGTATGGGCGATCGACCAGATCTTTCCGATCGCCCCGATCGCACGCCTGCACGAACGGCCGACGCGCCGCGGTGTGTTGGTGGATCTTACTTGCGATTCGGACGGCCGCATCGACCACTACGTGGATGCCGAAGGCGTGGACGTCAGTCTGCCACTTCACGCCTTGAACGACGGCGAGCCGTACCGCCTCGGTATCTTCATGGTGGGTGCCTATCAGGAAACCTTGGGTGACATCCACAACCTGTTCGGCGACACCGACGCGGTGAACGTGCGCGTGGATGGCGGCAATTACGTGTTTGCGCACAAGCGGCGCGGGGACACCACCGACCTGATGCTGGATTATGTCGGCTATGATCTGGAGGCGTTGCGCCGCAGTTACCGTGAACGAATTTCCGCCGCCGGCATCCAAGGCGAGCCGGCGGAAAGCCTGTTTGTAACATTGAATGAAGGTTTGACCGGCTATACCTACCTTTCCGAGGGCGTGCGTTAGCGGTACCGCCCCACGGATGTTTCGACGGACGGTCGAAACATCCTGTGGCGACCCGATGTGCCGCCCCCATTTTTTTAATCCATCCGAAGGAGTGGCACATGGCAAGTCTCGACGGCAAGGTTGCATTGATCACGGGTGCCGCTAGCGGCCTGGGCAAGGCTATCGCCGAGCTTTATGCGAAGAACGGTGCGGCGGTGGCGATCGCCGACATCAATCAGCAGGCCGCGGATGCGGCGGCGGCAGAGATCAAGGCGGCCGGCGGCAAGGCCATCGGCATCGCCATGGATGTCACCAGCGAAGACGCGGTGAACGCGGGCACCGACAAGGCGGTGGAAGCCTTCGGCAGCCTGGATGTGCTGATTTCCAATGCGGGCGTGCAGATCATCAATCCGATCGACCAGTTCTCGTTTGCGGACTGGAAGAAGATGCTGGCGATCCACCTCGATGGCGGCTTCCTGACCACCAAGGCCGCGCTCAAGTACATGTACAAGGATAATCGTGGCGGCACCGTCATCTACATGGGCTCGGTGCATTCGCACGAAGCCTCGAAGCTGAAATCGGCGTATGTGACGGCCAAGCATGGCCTGCTTGGCCTGGCACGCACGCTGGCGAAAGAAGGTGCGGCGCATAACGTGCGCTCGCATGTGATCTGCCCCGGTTTCGTGCGTACGCCGCTGGTGGAAAAGCAGATTCCCGAACAAG
>NZ_DATJMN010000043.1:0-16074 GCF_035508675.1 Dyella sp. | reverse complement strand
AGCCGCCAGATCGGGCGCATCCTGGTCGACCCGCACAACCCTGACGTGGTGTACGTCGCGGCGCTGGGCCACGCGTACGGGCCGAATGCCGAGCGCGGCGTGTTCCGTTCCACCGATGGCGGCGAACATTGGGAAAAGGTGCTGTTTAAGGACAACGACACCGGCGCCATCGACATGGCGTTCAAGCCGGACGATCCGAACACGATCTATGCCGCGCTATGGCAGACGCGCCGTCCGCCGTGGAGCGTGTATCCGCCCTCCAACGGACCGGGCAGCGGCTTGTATGTATCGCATGACGGCGGTTCGCATTGGACGCAGATCCAGGGCAACGGCTTTGCGGCGCATCCTGGGCGCATTGGCCTGGCGACTGCGCTCAGCGATCCCAAGCGCGTCTATGCACTGATCGATGCGCCTGACGGCGAAGGCGGCCTGTACCGCTCGGATGATGCCGGCGCGCATTGGAAGCACGTCACCGACGATCAGCGCATCTGGCAGCGCGGCTGGTATTTCAACCGGCTCACGGTCGATCCGAAGAATGCCGATCGCATCTATGTAATGAACACCATCGTGCTGCGCTCGGATAACGGCGGCAAGCAGTTCATCGCACTGAAGGGCGACCCGACGGGAGACGATTTCCACGAGATGTGGATCGACCCGACCAACTCCAACCGGCAGATTCTCGGTGTCGACCAGGGCACGCTGATCACCCTCAACGGCGGTGCGACCTGGAGCAGTTGGTACAACCAGCCGACCGCACAGATCTATCACGTCAGCACCGACAACCGTTTTCCTTATTGGGTGTATGGCGCGCAGCAGGATTCCGGCGCGGTGTCGCTGCCCAGCCGCAGCGGCAGCCACGACGGCATCACCATGCAGCAGTTCCACGAACTTACGCCCGGCGGCGAAAGCGACATGATCGCGCCCGATCCAGACGATCACGACATCGTCTACGGCGGCCGCGTGGACAAGCTCGACATGCGCACCGAACAGGTGCGCAATGTCGATCCCACGCTGGCCTACCCTGCCGCCCATTACCGCGCGGCCTGGACGCTGCCGCTGCAATTCTCCAAGCGTGACCACAAGGTGCTGTATTTCGCCAACCAGCGCTTGTTCCGCACGTCGGACGGCGGCGAACACTGGGCGCCGATCAGTCCCGACCTCACGCGTCCGGATGCGGGCATACCTGCCAACCTGGATGCCACCACGGCCGCGGACGACAACCATGTCGACAAGCAGCGCGGCGTGATCTACACCATCGCACCCTCCCCGCTCGATGCGAAGGTCTTGTGGGTCGGCACGGACGACGGCCTGGTGTGGCGCACCGATGACGAAGGCGCGCATTGGCGCAATGTCACGCCCAGCGCCTTGACGCCCTGGTCGAAGGTGGGCGGCATCGAGCTCTCGCACTTCAGTGCGGAGGTGGCGTACCTCGCCATCGATCGCCACCGGCTCGACGATGACGCGCCGTATATCTATCGCACCACCGATGGCGGCAAGAGCTGGCAACGCATCGACAATGGCATTCCGTCCGACAGTTTCGTCAACGTGGTGCGCGAAGATCCCCTGCGCAAAGGCCTGCTCTACGCCGGCACCGAAAAAGGCATGTTTGTGTCGTTCGACGACGGCGCGCATTGGCAATCGTTGGAGCAGAACCTGCCGTCCACGTCCGTGCGCGATATCGACGTACACCAGGATGACCTGGTAATCGCCACGCATGGCCGCGGCTTCTGGATCATGGACGACGTCACGGCGCTACGGCAGATGGAAGGTGTAAGCACGCAGGCGGTAACGCTGTTCAAGCCGGCCGATGCGTATCGCGTGCGCCATCCCGAGTTCACCGGCACGCCGATGCCGAAGGATGAGCCGCTGGCGGCCAATCCGCCCGATGGCGCCATCATCGACTACGCGTTGCCGCAGCACGTGAAAGCTCCGGTTACGCTGACCATCCTGGATGCGCAAAACAACACGGTGCGCAGCTTCAACAGCGAGGACAAGCCGCCGATGCTCGATCCGGCAAAGCTCGAATTCGCGCCGGAATGGGTACCGATTCCCACCCCGTTGTCCACCACGCCGGGCATGCATCGCTTCGTATGGAACCTACGTTACGCCGGCAAGGGCGAAGAAGGACGCCATCATCAGAAGGATGGCGTGTGGGCCGTGCCCGGCCGTTATACGGTGGAACTGACGGTCGATGGCCGCAGCTACCGGCAACCGCTGACCATCAAACCCGATCCGCGCGTGACCGTGTCGGTGGCCGCGATGCAGCGCGAATTCGACTTGGCGACCAAGGTGGAAACGGTGGCGGGTCAGGCAGCCGAGGCCAGCGCGGAAGCAAAGCAGCTATTGCAAGCGTTGGACGATCGGCAAGCGCATGCCGGCGGCGCTTTGCATGAGCAGATTGCGGCGTTGATCGCGCGTGCTTCGGATGTTTCAGGTGTGCCGGTGCATGCCGATCCACGCAACAGCATCGGCTCACCGCCACGGCGTACGGACAGCCTGCAGGCCTTGTCGACAGACCTGGAAACGCTGCTTACCGCGGTGGATGGCGCCGATGCGGACCCGAGCCCGGATGCGCAGACGTCTTATGCAACGCTATCGAAGACGCTGACGGCGACGATGGATGAATGGCAGGCGTTGAAGCAGCATGACTTGGCCGCACTCAACGAGAAGTTGAAGGCGGCGGGGCAGAAGGTGATTGCGCTTTAGCCACCCTCATGAAAAACGGATGCTGGGGTGAAAACCCCAGCATTTCAGTACATGCAGATGGCGCTGGCGTTTTCACCCAGGCCTACGCGCTCGATGAAATACTGAAAGCGACTGGCGAGAAACCGGCGGCGATAACGAATTAATCATTACCGTAAACGTCACTCCCTTTCCAGGGAGAAGCAATGCTCCGAATTCAAGAAACCTCTGATCCGTTGAGCCATCCTTGCGTTTACGCGTGAGCCATCCCTGCGTTCGCGAGTGAGCCACCCGCACGTTCAAGAGTAAGCGGAGAGGGTAAAACGTGAGAGAAAACACGGCCAGCTCCAGCTCATTTCCTACTCCTCTCGCTCGCCCCACCTCACGAATCCTACGTTACCTCGCTTGAGCTCAGAGTGCCACGAAGGAAAGAAATAATCCCTCACGCAAACATCGTGTGCGTCGCCTTGCAGCCAAGCCACAGACTCATATTTACGCACGTAACGTAACAACGCTAACCAGTAGTAGTCCAGCATCAAACAGCACACACGGCATGACCTTATTCATGCGAGAACACCTTGCCCAAAGATGCCATTTTCGCAACAACTTACAAAAAGAGCTCCGGATATCAGGCCATTCCTACACAGTGCATGCGCACACAGCCCACTGTGCATGTATTTAATTGGCGCGCCCGTCAAGCACGACAATCATGTGTGATTCGCTGAAGCAAGAGCATTCGCTGTTGACAACATACCTTGGCCTTTCGACTATCCGTATCGACGAAATTATTTCGTCAATCATTTAAGACCATGGAGGCTTACTTTGAAACTGGGCAAAGATCACCCAAAACACTCGTCAGTCCGAATCGCTGCCTTATGCGCTCTGCTGGCCTGCGGCTCGCCAGTGATGGCACAGTCTGAAGCGGCACCATTCGTTCCGTTCCAGCAATTCTTGCAAAACGTCCGATCAGCCAACGCTGCAAGCGTCACCGGCATGAAGACAAGCTCCGTACAAAGCACCGCGACGTTCGAAAGCATGCGTCAATACATATTGGATACGTATCAGAACACGCATGTCGGCCAAAGTTTCGTGTTGGGTAATGATCAATACGATTGCATCCCGGTGCTTGAACAGCCCAGCGCAAGCCAGCTCGGGCTTGCGCGCATCGCCTCGCCACCACCCCCATCGGCAGCTCCTGAAGCAATCGCCGGAGGCGACAGCGGCCCCAGCCCCAATACCACCGCGCAGGCCATGGCTGAAACCATACCGGTAACATCGCAACTGGCTGCCAGCGACAAGATCGACGCCTATGGCAATTCGCGCAGCTGCGCGGCGGGAACCATTCCTATGCGTCGCATCACTCTGGAGGAAGTGTCGCGCTTTCCTTCACTAAAGGCCTATCTCCAGAAAACTCCGGATGGCGCGGATCGTTTGGCCACTACGCAGATGTACCCATCGCAAGCTGCGACACAGGCCGTTAGTAAGCACACGTACGCCTACACGTATCAGAACGTCGCCAATCTTGGCCAGACCACTACCGTCAATTTGTGGAGCCCCTACGTCGATACGGCGGCGGGCCAAATCTTTTCCCTGGCGCAATCCTGGACCACCGGTATCACGGATACGGGTGTCAATCAGACAGTCGAAGTAGGTTGGCAGAATTATCCAGCTCACTACGGCGACCAGCGATCACGCCTGTTCATCTACTGGACCGCGGACAGCTATCAGTACACCGGCTGCTACAACCTCGATTGCGCTGGTTTCGTGCAAACCAATGCCAACTGGTACTTCGGTGGACCGTTCCCCAACTACAGCACGCCGGGCGGCGCGCAATACGAATTGCGGACGATGTTTCAACTATATCAAGGCAACTGGTGGCTGGCCTTGGGGACGCCGGATAACATGACGTGGGTGGGCTACTATCCAGCCACGCTGTTTGGCAATGGTCCGATGCACACAGGTGCCCAGCATATTGAGTTCGGCAGTGAATCGGTGGGTTCGACGACATGGCCGGCAGAAGGCAGCGGCAACTGGGCAAGCTCAGGGTATAGCTACGCTGGCTATCAGCGGCAAATATGGTATTACGCCCCCGACAACACAGCGCAGTGGGCTAGGCTGAGCGTTGCACAGCCGTCGCCGAGTTGCTACAGCATCGCCGGCCCCTATTCCGCACCAACGAATTATTGGGGGATTTATTTCTACTTCGGCGGCCCCGGCGGAACTAGCTGCTGAGGCATGTGCTGGACTAATTCCTAAAAAAGCCGCGCCCCTCCCCTGCCCGCAGGGGAGGGAAAGTTTCATTCCGCCTCTCTGCAAACAAGAAGTAAAGAGCTGTCAACGCGCCGCCAACCGCGCCTGCACTTCCGCATAGATCCGCGCACGCTTGGCGGAAAACCAGCCCAGCACACCCGTTACCGGCATCGGCTGCAAACCGGCCAGGCGTGCGTGCGCCACGCGCAGCAGATGCGCGCGGTGAAACTCCGCAAACACCTCCGCCAGCGCTGGGGTCTGGAACGGCGTTTCCACGAATTCATCCATCACGGCACCAAGCACCGCGGCCGCACGGCGCGCGATATCCGTGTTGGCTTTCAAGACGCTCGCATCGCTCGAAGGCGCGTCATACGCGCCTTCGATGGCGCGGGCAAGCTGAAGGAATTCCGTGGCATGCAATGGTCGGCAATAGATCGGCGTTTTGGTACGCGCCAACAGCCATGCCTGATCCACGCGCGCCAGCGCACCGGAATTGTTGGTGGCGATATCCAGCGCGTCGTTATAGCTGTAGCCGTATTCACCCATCAGCTCGATGGCCAGTTCCTCGCGCACCATCGGTTCGGCGCGGCGCACACCATCGCGGCCGTACCAGCGGATGTATTCGGGCGTCACCTGCATGAAGCTGCCGCGCGGGGGGCGACTGAACAGCCGATCTTCCACCTCGCTATGCAGGTAGGGGTGCACGGCTTTCATGCCGGACGCGCGTGCTGCCAACACCCGGTCCATCAGCACTTCGGCCGTGACCAGTTCGTGGTGGTAGTCGTCGTACAAGCCGTCGTCGTCGACATGGGCGAAATACACGAAACGGATATGCCGCACCACGCGTGCCGCGCGGCGCGCCCGCTTGGCGGGATCGCAAAAGCGGCGTTTCCACGCACGTCCGTCCTGTACGGTGTGCGCGCCATGAGCCGACGGCAAATCACTGAGCAAGCGACCCACTTCGCGATCGGAAACGTGGGCGGTATTCATGGCATCGCCAAAAGAATGAGTCGGACCATCCGATTCACACACATCGACATCCTCGAACTGCGAGCGCATGGCCACCCAAGCCGCTACTCGGCGCATTGAAGAATCCTGTCGTCTTGTCCACGCATGACCGCACGCGGCCACGCGCGCAGGAGCACACGCTCCCACACGCTGTGGACAGCCTTGCGAATACCTTCGCGGTGAACGGATCAGCCGGTGGGGAAGCCGGCCGATGCCTCAAACTCCTTGCGCCAGGCATGGCCCGAATCGTTCGACACGAGCGCCAACGCGCTCATGCGAGATCCGTACGCATCGAAAACCATCGTGTAATCCGCGAATGCCAGAGGGGGAATTGCTCCGCGGAATTGCACGCGCTTATACGTTGTGCCGTGCAGACGGCAAACAGGCATACGCGCCCTGGGAAGCGCACATTATAACGAGAACAGGATCACAAACGTTAAATCCATGACCTATGGCCCATGCTTTTTTTAGGCATACGTATGCATACGCACGCGTCTGGATGCGCTAGGCCGATGGCGGGCCTTTCAGCTCCACCATGTTGCCTTGCGGATCAAACAGATAAATGGAAGGGCCTTCGCCCTTCGCACCATAGCGGCTGCCGATCTCGCCCACCCGCACGCCATGCGCCTTGAGGTGCGCCAGGATGGCGGCCTCGTCGTAATCGGCCACGCTAAGGCATAGATGGTCCATGTTGTGGCCTTCCGTACCCGGCCCCTTGCCGCCATAACGGCCGAGCTTGCCGTCGATATTCACCAGGTCGATCAGCGAGTTGCCGGCACGCAGTTGCACCAGGCCAAGTTCGTCCTGGCGGCGCTCTACGATGCAGCCAAGTACGTCGCAATAGAACCCCAGCATGGTCGGCACGTCGTAGGCGCGCAGGACCACATGGTCGAGTTGCTCGAGGCGGAAAGGTGGTTTGTTCATGATGTGTACTCGCCAATACCGTACCGCTGATGCTAGGCGGGGCACATTACCTCAACCGGGAGTCATGACGATTTAAAACCTGCGCCGCAGCGTATAATCACGCCCTTGACGTAGCTGGTGGGAGAAGCGGGCAAACGCCCGCTGCCGAAGGCGCAACGCCCGTAATCGCTCAGGCCCCATACCGCCATCTACCCAAGACTCTGGAGAGACCGGTTGAATCCGGCGCCGAAGGGGCACGAAGACCCAGGTTCCACCGAACCTGCGGCTTCCAAACTCTCAGGCAAAAGGACAGAGGGGCGCCCCGCGTGCGGCCTGCACGTTTTCTTCGGACGCCTCTTGCCCATGACCCAGAACTCTTCCCCCTCGCTGCGCGAACTCGAGCATCACGACGCTTTCATCGAGCGGCACATCGGCCCCAACGATGCCGAAATTGCGCAGATGCTGCACGCCATCGGCTACGACTCGCTGGAAGCAATGACCAGCGCCATCGTGCCGGGCCAGATCAAATCGCCGGCGCCGCTGGCGCTGCCGCAAAGCGTCACGGAAGAAGAAGCGCTGGCGAAGATCCGCGCCATCGCACGCAAGAACAAGGTGTTCAAGAATTTCATCGGCCAGGGTTACTACGGCACGCTCACGCCCAACGTCATCCTGCGCAACATCCTGGAAAACCCCGCGTGGTACACGGCGTACACGCCTTACCAGGCGGAGATCTCGCAAGGCCGCATGGAAGCGCTGATCAACTTCCAGACCATGGTGGCCGACCTCACCGGCATGGACATCTCCAATGCCTCGCTGCTGGATGAAGCCACCGCCGCGGGCGAAGCAATGACGCTGGCCAAGCGCTCGGCCAAGTCCAAGAGCAACGTGTTCTTCGTCGCCAACGACGTGCATCCGCAGACACTGGAAGTGCTGCATACGCGTGCCGATGGCATCGGCATCCAGCTGCACGTGGGCGAACCGTCCGCAGCGGCCAGCGTGGACAGCTTCGGCGTGCTGCTGCAGTACCCCAATACCTATGGCCAGATCAGCGACTATCGCAGCGTGGCCGAGGCGGTGCATGCGCGCGGCGGCATCGTCGCCGTGGCCACCGACCTGCTGGCGCTGACGCTGATCGCCTCGCCCGGTTCGTGGGGCGCGGACATCGTGATCGGCAACAGCCAGCGCTTTGGCGTGCCGTTCGGCTTCGGCGGCCCGCACGCTGCCTACCTTGCCTGCCGTGACGCGTACAAGCGCTCGATGCCGGGCCGCCTGATCGGCGTATCAGTGGATGCCGAAGGCAAGCCGGCCTACCGCCTCACGCTGCAGACGCGCGAGCAGCACATCCGTCGCGAAAAGGCTACCTCCAACATCTGCACCGCGCAGGTGCTGCTGGCCGTGATGGCCAGCATGTACGCGGTGTACCATGGGCCGGACGGCTTGCAGCGCATCGCGCGCCGCACGCATCGCTTTGCGGCGATTCTCGCGACCGCGCTGCGCCGTGCCGGCCTGACCGTGGGCACCGATTTCTTCGATACGCTGCACATCACCCAGGTCGACGCCGATGCGATCCACGCCAAGGCGGTGAGCCAGGGCATCAACCTGCGCCAGATCCATGGCCAGAGCGTGGGCATCAGCCTGGACGAAACCACCACGCGCGCCGACGTGCTCGCGCTGGCCAAACTGTTCGGCGCCGAAATCGTCGACATCGACGAAGCCGACGCCAGCACACCGGACGAACTGCCCAAGGCACTGCTGCGCCAGGAAGCCTTCCTGCAGCACCCGGTGTTCAACACGCATCACAGCGAACACGAACTGCTGCGCTACATGCGCGCCCTGGCCGACAAGGACCTGGCCATGGATCGCACCATGATTCCGCTGGGCAGCTGCACCATGAAGCTCAACGCCACCGCCGAGATGATTCCGGTGACGTGGCCGGAATTTTCCAGCATCCATCCGCTGGCGCCGGCCGAGCAGACACAGGGCTACAAGCAGCTGATCGATGAACTGGAAGCGATGCTGGTGGAATGCACCGGCTACGACGCAGTGAGCCTGCAGCCGAATTCCGGTGCGCAAGGCGAATACGCCGGCCTGCTCGCCATTCGTGCGTATCACCGCTCGCGCGGCGAAGACCAGCGCGACATCTGCCTGATTCCCGAATCCGCCCATGGCACCAACCCGGCCTCCGCGCAAATGTGCGGCATGACGGTGGTGGTCACCAAGTGCGACAGCAACGGCAACGTCGACCTGGAGGATATCCGCGCCAAGGCGGAAAAATATTCCGATCGCCTCGCCGCGCTGATGATCACCTACCCCTCCACCCACGGCGTGTTCGAGGAAGACGTGGTGCGCATCTGCGAGATCGTGCATCAGCACGGCGGCCAGGTGTACACCGACGGCGCCAACATGAACGCACTGGTCGGCCTGGCCAAGCCTGGCAAGTGGGGTTCGGACGTTTCGCACCTCAACCTGCACAAGACCTTCTGCATTCCGCACGGCGGCGGCGGCCCGGGCGTGGGCCCCTGCGCGGTGAAGTCGCATCTGGCGCCGTTCCTGCCGCGCACACTCGGCGGCGAAAGCAAGGTGGGCATGGTGAGCGCGGCCAGCTTCGGCAGCGCCAGCATCCTGCCGATCTCGTGGATGTACATCACGCTGATGGGCCAGCAGGGCCTGCGCAAGGCGACACAGGTGGCGCTGCTCAATGCCAACTACATCGCCAAGCGCCTGGCCTCGCATTACGAAACGCTTTACACCGGCCGCAACGGGCTGGTCGCGCACGAGTGCATTCTCGACCTGCGCCCGCTCAAGGACAGCACCGGCATCAGCGCGGAAGACGTGGCCAAGCGCCTGATCGATTTCGGCTTCCACGCTCCCACGCTGAGCTTCCCGGTGGCCGGCACGCTGATGGTGGAACCCACCGAAAGCGAATCGATGCACGAGCTGGATCGCTTCATCGACGCGATGATCCAGATCCGCGACGAAATCCGCGCGATCGAAGACGGCCGCCTGGATCGCGAGGACAACCCGCTGAAGAACGCCCCGCACACCGCCACCATGGTCACCGGTACGGAATGGGCTCACGCCTACCCGCGCGAACTGGCCGCCTTCCCGCTGCCCAGCCTGAAGCTGCAGAAGTACTGGTCACCGGTGGCGCGCGTGGACAACGTGTACGGCGACAAGAACGTGATGTGCGCGTGCATTCCGGTGGATGCGTACAAGGAAGAGGCGGAGGCGTAAGCCGCTTCGGCATCATGCGAAAAACCCCGCGCAAATGCGGGGTTTTTTGTGGGTGGATAGCTTGCGCTGTTTTTAGCTGGATCGGGCGAGCTTACGGCTGGCCTCGCAAGCCAGGCTACGGACTGCCGGATGGCTTGGCAGCGGACGCATCCACCTGCTGCAACGAGCCGACCGTGACGTGCCCGGACCATCCCTCGAAAACGGTGTCGGCCTGGCGGTCAATCCTCGTGACCACCTGTTGCACTGGCGGGCAGCCGGATGGATTGACCGTCTGCCGGTCGAGCGTCGACATGCCTTCCAGGCAGAACTGGTTGCTACCTTTGTTCATGCGCGCCAGCCACTTCATGCCCTCGATATAGCGATCTTCGGCGCGCTTGGCGGCAGTCGCATCGCCGTAGATCGGCCGCATCTTTTCCAGCAGATCGTTCGCGGCATGGCGCTCTGCCTGAGTCACTGCCTTGTGAAGTTCTTCGTAAGGCGACTGGAAGCGCGAATTCGGCCGTTCCGCCGCAAGCGCCAGCCATGCCAGCGCAAGTGCGCGATTTCTTGGCTGGTGATCGCCATTCAGCGCCATCACCGCCAACACGTACTGGGCGGGTTTACTGGCCCAGCTTGCTGCCGTGGTGAAAAAACGCACCGACTGGCCGTAATGGTGCTGGCCGTAGGCAAGGCCGCCGAGGCAATAGTAATAGTCGCCAGGCAGGAAGCGCTCTTCACCGATGACGCAATGTGCGGCGGCGAGATCCGCATCGCTGGGGACGTTATTGGCACTGCTTGACGATGGCGGGGCTTGTGAACCCTGTGCCTGGGCCCAGGCCGCAACCGGCATGCTCAACAACACGGCAATGGCTATGTGACAGCATCTCTTTGACATGCAAACGCTCCCTGTATGTAAAGGCAGTGCCAAGATAAACGATCCACGGCGCAGAATGATGACACACGCGTACCTATAGGTTGGAGTGAGCGGCACGCGAACCCCAACACCCCACGCCACTGCAAGCCACTACAAACCAGGTTGCGCCGGCACAGGGCAATGCAAGCTGGCGCAGATCACGCGCAACAACTCCGCTTCCGCCGCTGTCACGACGCCATCTGCGCGGATCGCGCCGAGCAAGCTCTGGATGACGATTTCCTTGGCCGCCGGCATCAGGCCATCCAGGTCATCCAACGCGCGGTCGAAAGGCGCCTGCCAATCCAGCGGCAATGTCTGCCACGTGGCGGCGGCGCCAGGAAACGCCTGATCCATCGCCAATAGCCATGCCCGGCGGGCAGCGGCGTCATCGGTGGCGCCATAGGTCGCCACCACCGCGCAGACCAGCGCCACGCTGTCGCGGCATGCGGGCAGTTTCTTCTGTCCGTCGACCGGCGCGCTGCGCGGCTTGCAGGCTTCGAGCAGATGCATGCGCAGCAGCCGCACGAGGCAGTAATCATCCAGGTCCACTTGCGGGTCGATGCTGACGACCGCATCGAGCGTTTGCAGTAAGGTTTGTTGGCGCCCTGGCGTCAATTGCTTGAGCGCGGGAAAGGCCAGCGACAGCAGCGGCATGTGCGAGGTTGCCGGCAGCGCTTGCACTTCGGCAGCACGCTCGCTCACGGCTGCTTGCACGTCATCGCCGAAAGCATCCGCGACCAGCTTTGCCTGTTTTGCGCGCAGCTCCTGCTGCTTGGACGTGGCCAGCGCCAGCATCATGGCAAGTGCAGATTCCGGCTGCCGAACGGCCTCTTTCAGTCGGGCAAACGTTTCGCGCGGCGAAACGGCGGTGGATTGAACTGCATCCGCTGTAGCAACCTGCGGCACCGGTGCGCCCTGCGCCGCAACTACCGCCGCTCCGATGGCCAGGCCACCAGGCCACTCCAACGGCGGCAGCTCACGCTGCACGACTTCCTGTTTCTCGTCACTCTTCCCAACAGAAACTTGGACCTGCGGCTTGAGCTTGGCCAACTCCTGCTCGCGGAAATACGGTTCCAACAGACGAATGCGATTCATCAATGGCGGATGCGTGGCAAACCACGCGCTGAAGTGGTCCACATCGCCAAGCATCATGTGCGCGATTTCGTGGCGATTGACGGTTTGCAAACGCGAACCTTCCGCCAGCACGGCAATCTTCTTCAATGCACCGGCAATGCCGCTAGTCTGCCGGGTGAATTGCACGGCGCATGCATCGGCCAGCGTTTCGCGCGATCGCGCGACGGCGGCCTGGATCAAGCGGCCGAAGAAATGCCCGATCGAACCGATGACCATCAGCGCAATGCCGATCAGGAACCAGGCCGATAGCCGGTCGCGGTCGTCCTCGCTATCCCAGATACCGGCATTGCCTCTGGACCACGTCATCTGCCGGCCGATGATCGACAGCGCCATGATGCCGTACAGCAGCCCCATCAAGCGGATGTTGAGCCGCATGTCGCCGTTCAATACATGGCTGAACTCATGCGCGATGACGCCCTGCAGTTCGTTACGTGTCAGATGATCCAGGCATCCTTGCGTCACCGTGATGGCGGCATCGGAAGGCGAATAGCCGGCTGCAAAGGCGTTGATGCCAGGCTCATCCGGCAACAGGTAGATATCGGGCACGGGCGTACCGGAGGCAATCGCCACTTCCTCAATGACATTGCGCAATTGACGCAACGCCGGATCTTGCGTATCCGGCGGCACCGGCTCTCCGCCGACATCGTCCGCCACCGCCTTGCCGCCGGCGGAAAGACTGCTGATGCGATACGCCGCGCAGCCGGCAATCAGGCCAAGCACGGCAATCGTGCTGATGGTCAAAAGCGACGCGTGCGAGATCTTCACCCAAGGCCCGACCACCACCGCCACCAGCATATCCACGGCAGCCACGATGGCGAGCACGGCCGCGATGAAAAGCACGACCAGCACACGGGTGCTTTCCCGCACGTGCGCTTGTTCCGCAAAAAAGTCCATTCCGCCCCCGAGTCTAGGAACGCTATATGTCTACCGGCGACGCCGACCGATCAGGCGAAAGAAACTTTGGGCGCGTCGCGCACGGCCGCGTCTTCAATCTGCAGCGGATGGGCCTGCGTGAAACTGAAGCTGTTGGCGACGAACGAGCTCGGGAACATTTCGCAACGGTTGTTGTAGGTCATTACCGCGTCGTTATACGCCTGCCGGGCGAACGCCACGCGGTTCTCGGTGGACGTCAGTTCCTCGGAGAGCTGCGCCATGGTTTCGTTGGCCTTCAAATCCGGATAGGCCTCGCTGACGGCAAACAGCCGGCCGAGGCTCTGGTTGAGGCTGGTTTCGCTGGCGGCGAGCTGCGCCATCGCCGCGGAATCACCCGGCTTTTCCTTTGCGTCGGCCAAACCTTTTACCGCCATGTTACGCGCCTGGATGACCGCTTCCAGCGTGCCGCGTTCGTGCGCGAGATAGGCCTTGGCGGTTTCGACCAGGTTGGGAATCAGGTCATGCCGGCGCGTCAGCTGCACGTCGATCTGCGCAAACGCGTTCTTGTAGCTGTTTCGCGCCGTGACCAGGCCGTTGTAAAGCGAAACGACATAACCGACGACCAGCACGATCAACGCCAAAAAGACGAACAAACCCATGGATATTCCCCCTTAGCGGCGCCGCCCTGCGCCATTGCAATGAGCATAGCATAGGGTCTGTCAGGGAGAATGTGCCGGGAAAGGCCTGAAATCACCGGCGTTTTGCTGACGCGCCGGGTGCCGGATCAAGGTCGCGGCGCTTTTCGTTTTGCGGGTAACAGGTTCGTGCATGGCAAGTACACGCACCGGCAGCAGGCATCCGCGCGCTAGCCGTATTGCGGCACAGCCGCCGGTTCGTAGCGATTGCGCCCATTGCTTTTGGCGCGATACAGCGCGCGGTCGGCCTCATCCAGCATGGCCACCGGGTCCATCGGCGTCTGCGCCGTCTGGGTGGCGATGCCGATGCTGACCGTGACATATCCCGATGGACAATCCGGGTGCGCAATCTGCAATCGCTCGATCGCTGCGATCAAGCGACGCGCAACATCTTGCGCAAGCTTCGCCGTGGTATCCGCCAACACCACCGCAAATTCCTCGCCACCATAGCGCGCCACCAGGTCATTGGCGCGCACGCGGCTGCTGCTCAGCGCAACAGCCACTTGCACCAGACAGGCATCACCGGCGATATGGCCGAGGCTATCGTTGTATTGCTTGAAGAAGTCGATATCGATCATCAGTACCGAGCAGTAGTTTCCACTTATGCATCCTTCTTCCAGCACCTCGCGCAAGCGCGTATCGAGCATGGCGCGATTGGCGATGCCGGTGAGCGGATCGCGTCCCACTTGCTGTTCCAGCCGCCACGCACTCCGGTTGAAGGCACGTTGACGATCCAGGTGACCGCTTTGAATAAACGCCATGCGCAAGCCATAGAACAATACTGCCGCGCAACCCGCCAACAAGCTGGACACAAAACTGACGCGCGAGGTGCTGATGCTGAGCATCACCACCATCATCGTCAGGATGGTCGGCGCGAACGACGCGATGGTTTGTGACACCGCCAGCGAAGGACGGTACGCACGCAACCAACGCGGCGGCTGCCGCACCGCCACCAGTACGACCAGCGCATGAGGAATATCGATCAGTGAGCCGGCCCACCACGGCAGGCCGTGCATTTCGATGCGGTTGTAGATGGCCGCAACCGTGGCGTTGACCAGCAGATGCGCGCTAGCCGCGTAATAGAAATAGCGCCAACGAAAACTGCGCGCACCAAGCAGACGCAGGATCGCCATGGCGGCCAGAGAGAAGTCGATCGCATCGGCCAGATAGATCACCACGTAAATGCTGGTGGGATCCGATGCCTGCGGGCCGCTGAGCAACTTGGTGAAAAACAGATACAACAATGCCGCCACCATGCAGGACAGCAACAGGTCCAGCACCGCCACCCCGCGCGTTTCATCCGGAGCGAACGAGCGCGTGACCATGAACATGCAAGGGATCACGTACAGGCTGGAAAGCACCGTGGCCAGTGCCGCCAGGTAACCGCTTTTGTCACCGAGCGTCGCGGCCAGCACGTTGGTGGCCGCCCAAAACACTTGCATCGCCAGGGCCAACCCCATCAGCAACCACGGCACGCGGAGCAGCGCCGGGCTGCGCCGATAGCGCATGAAAACCGCCCATACCGCCGCCGCCATCACCGCGATCATGAGCCATTGCGGCAGCGCGGCTTCCGCATGACCACTCCATTTCGCCAACCCCAGATGGGCGATCAGCAGCACGACGACTAGCCAGACAGCGAGCAAAACGATTTCCCCTGAAACGCATGGCAAGAGTGGTATGAGGGCGGCTATGGACAAAATGCGTCACGTCGAACGGCATGCCGTCCCTCCATCGGCGCACCCGTCCCGGCCCTTGGCGCCATGGATACCTTAAGGCAACACTGAATTAAGTATCGCCGTCGTCATGATGTCTGGAAGGCCCGCAGGGTGTGTCGCGTGGCGCCGGGAAGACTGGCTGTCTTGCCAAGCCGCGCGGCGCAGCCTGCGGGCCTTCCAGGCATCACCCCATCACTTTGAATTCAGCATGTTGGGGCTCGCCCTGTCCGTCCGCATGCCGCAGGTCCGCCGTCTCGACAGCCAGCCAGTCTCCCTTCGCCGACGGCCCTGTGGCCTGCGAACAGACAGGGCTGGTGACGACGGCGATACTTATTCAGTGTTGCCTTAACGCAAAGGGGCGGCACCTGGGCCGCCCCTTCGGGTCATACGCTACAGCGCCGCTTACTGCAAGCTGTCGCTGAGGATACGCGGCGTTACGAAGATCAGCAGTTCGTCGCGGTCATTGACGTGCTGGGTGCTGCGGAACAGGACGCCAAGGCCAGGGATATCGCCCAGGCCAGGAACCTTGTTGATGGTGTCGGACTTGGTGACTTCGTAGATGCCGCCAAGCACGACCGTCTGACCGTCGTCCACCAGCACCGAGGTATTGAGCGAACGCGTATCGATCACCGGCACCTGGCCGCTACCCGTCACGGTGATGTAGTGATCGAGCGAATCCTTGTTCACG
>NZ_DATJMN010000042.1:0-23069 GCF_035508675.1 Dyella sp. | reverse complement strand
TGTTCATGGCTGCGTTTGTCGAACTGACGGAGGAAGTATGAGCACCAAGATCCTTTTCGACCCAGCACGCATGCCTCATCGCGACGAAGATGGCTACGTCTGCCATCCCGATCTTGACGAGCGCTTCCAGCACGATGAGTGGGAGGAATATCTCGCGCGCAGCAAGTTTGAAGCGCACGGATTCGAGAATGTTCGTGCGTCAGATCGCGCGTGGGACTTGCTGATGGGCCGGTCTATCACACTGCCCACATCACCGCTTCCTTCGGCGCTGGTGCATCTCCTGAAACTGAGCAAGAGCATCCATCAGGCCTTGATCGGACTCCATGGCTGCAGGGTAGAGGCTGCGCACCGTGCCGCTGTCAGTGACCGAGCGCTGCCGTTCTTCACCCAGCGCCGTATCAGCGGCCTCAACGAACACGGCGTAGCGCGTGCTGCGGGCCAGCGCCTCATGGTATGCGGCGAATGCCTCCGCCAGCGGCGTCCCTTCCCTTACCGATTTCTGCGGGCTCTCCGAGGCGAACTCCTTGGTGTCGACGTGGCTGGCCAACACCAGCAGCAGGTGGGCGGTATCGAGCGCCAGCGCGGCCCGTTCTTCTGGCGTACGCGTCTGGCTTGGCCGCATCAACTCGCCAGCACGTTCCTGCGCCGCTTTGAACAGGGTTTGGCGAGATGCACCACGGTATGGGTTGGACTTCGATCGGGTGGCCATGGGGCCATTATCGCAAGAGGAGCAGTGTGATGGCTGATCGCAGCAAGATCGAATGGACCGATGCAACCTGGAACCCGCTGCGCGGATGCTCGCGCGTGTCCGAAGGTTGTCGCCATTGTTACGCGGAGAAGGTCGCCATGCGTTTCAGCGGCCCGGGTAAAGCATACGAAGGCCTTATCCATCGCAGTACCGGGGCGTGGAGCGGCAAAGTGCGGTTGATGCCCGAGAAGCTGCGCGAGCCGTGGGACTGGGTGAAGTCGAAGCGGATCTTCGTCAACAGCATGTCGGACCTGTTCCACGAGTCGGTGCCGTTCGAATTCATCGCCGCGGTGTTATGGATCATGTCGGTGACTACCCGCCACACCTACCAGGTGCTCACCAAGCGCCCAGCGCGCATGCTCGAGTTCTTCCAGTGGGTGAAGGATTACGACGAAGGTTTCTTTGAAGACGATCGCATCAGCGATGTCGGCAGGGAACAGCCCGGCGTTGTCGACCTCGAGTGGGAGCCTTCGAATGGTAGGCGCGGAGGCTATGACAACTGCGGCCCGGCATTCCCCTATGAAAATGTCTGGCTTGGCGTGAGCGTCGAAGACCAGAAGGCGGTTGACGAACGCATCCCGCTGTTGCTGCAGTGCCCGGCAGCTGTGCGATGGCTTTCCTGCGAGCCATTACTTGGACCGATCGACCTTACGCGGGTGCAGGCAATCCCGCATAACGCACCGTGGAATGCGTTGAGCCCGAATGGCTGCAGTCAGCATGCACCTGGCTATTGCCTTGGTGGATGCGAATGGCGATGGCTGCCCATTGATTGGGTTGTTGCTGGTGGAGAATCTGGCCCAGGCGCACGCCCCATGCATCCCGACTGGGCCCGCTCCCTGCGCGATCAGTGCGCCAGCGCTGGTGTGCCGTTTTTCTTCAAGCAGTGGGGTGAGTGGGCACCCGCTGACGACATCAATGCCTATGGGCATGCACGCCATGGCTATTGGGAAGACGATCCATCAGACGGTGGCGTCAGGCGCCACGATTGGAAAGATAACCAGTTTCCTTCGCTGTGCACCGAATCCTTTCGCGTCGGCAAGCGCGCTGCCGGTCGCCTGCTCGATGGCGTCGAACACAACGAATTTCCGGAGCAGCAGACATGACCAATGGGCGATTCGGTTCAATTCCCTTGGACGGCCGCTATAAGTTCTCTCGCGTCGTCACCGCTCTGGAGTTTCTCCCAAATCTTCAACAGATTTTCCTTATTTTCGGTAAGAAAATTGAGGATGACCTTTGTACGCCGGACATCAAGGGTGCCGGCCTGCAAAACTGCGGGATCAATAGAAAAGCTGGCGTTGTGGCTCCCTTTCCCAACATCAACGTGGATATGTGGCTTGTCATGTCCCCGCTCTTGGTACATTTTGACTTTTACATCCTGCAACTTCATAACCATAAGCCCTGCCGACACTTCACCGCTGCGTCTTGGTACGGCAAAACTGTCCGACACAGCCAAACGTCCCTGAAGTTTCTTCGCAAGCACTTCGAGGTCGCCCATGCGTGATCTCCCCATCCTGTTCTCTGCCCCCATGGTGAGGGCGATCCTGGAAGGCCGCAAGACGCAGACGCGGCGCGTGATGAAAGAACAGCCGTTCTCGGACGGGTATTTTCAAGGGGATGTCTGCCTTGACCAGAACGGGGTCTATGCACGCTTTAGCGTGGAGGCAGTCGGCGGTGGCGGTTATCGCTCCGAGGAATACTGGTGCCCTTATGGCGACCCGCGCGACCACGATCGCCTGTGGGTGCGAGAGGCGTGGCGAGTGCCTGATTCGCTGGACGCATCCTCGGGCTTTGATATCGCCGAGCAATGCATCAGCGCCGGCTACCGGAAGCCGTGGTGCCCCATTCGATACGAGGCCGACGGCGCCCTCAACAGCCACAAGGACTGGCGAGAATTCGGCGCGACTCCGGGGGAAGCAACGCCAGGCCGCTATCGACATGCCCGCTTCATGCCCCGCTGGGCCAGCCGCATCACGCTGGAAGTGACCGGTGTGCGCGTGGAGAGGCTGCAGGACATTTCCGCCGCAGACGCGATCGCGGAGGGAATTGATCGCGTGGAGAACAACTTTGGCAATAGGCCTGCCTTTTGCGACTACGGTATGGCCGATCTAAGCGATTCAGCCGAATGGTTCAACGACCCTACGCACAGCTTCCGGTCCCTTTGGGATTCGATTAACGGCGCCCGTGAGCCCAAGCACATTCGACGCCGGCGCGCGAAGGGAATGCCGGTAGATCGCCCACCCCCAACGCCAGGACCGAACAGCTGGGACGCCAACCCGTGGGTGTGGGTGATCGAGTTCAAGCGTATCGAGGTGCCACATGGCTGAACTCTTCCAGCGCGAAAGCGAGTGCGTGATCTCAGACTGCGGGCTTTATCGCTACTTGATCCGCGAGATATGGGATTTCAGAAAGCCGCGGGTCGGCTGGGTGCTGTACAACCCATCTACGGCAACTGCGGACGAAACCGATGCCACGAAAAGCCGGATTCGCAATTTCACGATTGCTTGGGGCTATGGCGGCTTCCTGCTGGCCAACCAGCATGCCGGCGGCAGGTCGCCGAACCCCGGCGACCTAAGCGGCATGGAAGACCCGACCGGGCCCGACTGCGATAAGTGGCTGGCACACCTCGAGCGGGAGGCCGATCTGATCGTCGTCGCGTGGGGCGATTTGCCGCAGACACCCGATCGCACCCGCCAGGTTGTCGACATCCTGCGTGCCGGCGGCAAGCCGCTCCATTGCTTGGGCACGAACGCCAGCGGCAGCCCCAAGCACCCCATCGCGCGCGGTCGCGCAAGTATTCCTCGCAGGCAACAGCCCGTCATATGGCAGCCAGCGGTGGAAGTAGCATGATCAACCGAAGTCAGGAAAGCTGCATGAGCCTTTGTCTATCCCGTGACGAAGTTGCCGAACTCACCCGCTCGCGGTTGAAACGCAAGCAACTGGATTTCTTGCGCAAGAACGGCATCCTGCATTACCTGGATGACCATGATTGGCCTGTGGTGCCGCGCGCCGCAGTGGAAGGGAAACGCCATATTGCAGAGCCGGTGAAGGCTTGGAAGTCGAACAAGGCTGCTTGATATGGGACGCCGGCCAAAGACCCCTGGAGCAATCCCGCACCTCCGGGTGCGCAAAAAGGGGAAAAAGACCTTCTATTACTACGACCATGGTGGCAAGCCTCGCAAAGAGGAGCCGCTCGGTAGCGACTATGGGCTAGCGATCAAGAAGTGGGCCGAAATCCAGCGCGCCGGCGCCGAGAAGCCGCAAGAGGTGATCACGTTCAGGTACGTGGCGGATCGCTACCGCGCCGAGGTCATCCCGACCAAAAGTCCGGGAACACAGAAGGTCAACCTGCGGGAACTGACCAAGCTCATCGAATTCTTCGACGATCCGCCGTGCCCGCTCGAAAAGATCGAGCCGAGCCAGGTAAAGGCGTTCCTGAAATGGCGTGGCAAGACCGGCAGGATCCGGGCCAACCGGGAAAAGGCACTTCTCTCCCACATCTGGAACTGGGCACGCGAGGAAGGATATACCGCCCTCCCCAACCCCTGCGCCGGCGTGAAGGGCTTCAAGGAAAGCGGCCGGGCTGACGTCTATATCGAAGACGATATATATGCGACCGTCTGGAACGCCGCCGAGCCACCTCTTCGCGACGCCATGGATCTGGCCTACCTGGCTGGACAGCGAGTCACGGACACGCTCAGGATGGACTTGCGAGATATCCGAGAAGGATACCTACACCTCAGGCAAGCGAAGACCGGGACAAAGCGCCGAATTGAGGTCGTTGGGGAGCTGGCCGAGCTGCTAGACCGGATTTCCGCTAGGAAGGCCACCCTGCGGGTCCATGCGACCAGGTTGATCGTGGGGGCGGACGGGCAAGCGTTGACGTATTCGGGGCTTCGCGGGGCCTTTGACCGGGCTCGCGAGGCCGCCGGCATCGCCAAGAAGGACTTTCAGCTGCGCGATCTGAGGGCGAAAGCGGCCACGGACAAGGCGGATTCGGAGCAGGACATCCGCGAGGCGCAGAAGCAACTTGGCCATTCCTCGGTCACCACCACGGAGCGGTATACCCGCAACCGACGCGGGGCGAAGGTGACCCCTACCCGCTAGAAGTTGGTCCGCAATTCCCCGCGACTATGGCTTTTGAAGCGTCTTCATGGGCCATAAATTTGGTGCTTTGCGGACCTAAAAACATGGTAAACCATTGAAATTATTACATCATCCCACGGACTTAAAATCTCTCGACCGAAAGGTTGTGCGGGTTCGAGTCCCGCTCCGGGCACCAGTGCACTCGCATCCTGCTTCGATATTCGAATGTCCTCGCACACCAGGGCATCTTGACCAGGTACGTGCAACGCCAATTCTCCGCTCGACATTTCAGCATCGCTTCGTCGACGCCGCAGCAGGCGATGTCACCGACAAAGTTTCGATATTCGCCACCACACGCTCGAAATGAACTGTCTACGCGAGCGACGTATCCGGAATCGCTACCCGCACACGCAGTCCCCTCCCTGACGGCGCATCAAGCAATTCAATCGTTGCATCGTGCAGTTGCGCCGCACGATGCACGATGGAAAGGCCCAGGCCATAGCCATCACCGCTATTGCCTTCCCGGTGAAAGCGCGCAAACACCGCGGCGCGCCGTTCCGGGGGAATACCGGGTCCGTTGTCGATCACTTCGATCGCGATAGCGCCTTTCGAACGGCGCATGGAGAGCTGCACTTGGCCGCCCATCGGCACATGGTGCATGGCATTCTCGATCAGATTGCGCAGCAAGGCGGCCAGCGCGGCTTCGTAACCATCGATCTTCAAGCTGTCGTCGTGTTCGGCGAACGCGAATTCCACACCACTCTCGCCAAGCAGCGGCGCGAGGTCGTCGATCACATTCATGGCCACCGTGATCAAGTCGACCGCGCCGCGCTGGCCGGCTGCAGCACCCGCTTCCAACCGCGCAAGCGCCAGCAATTGTTCGATGCGCCGCGCCAGGCGCGCCAGCCCGGACTGCGCGCTGGTCAGTGCTGCCTGCGCATCGGCAGGCAGCGCTGCGGCCATGGCGCCATCCAGATGGATCATGGTGGAGGCCAGCGGCGTACGCAGTTCGTGTGCTACGTCGGCGCTGAAGCGGCGCTCGCGTTCCAGCGCGTCCTCCAGGCGTTCCAATTGCGTGTTCAGCGCATCCACCACGGGCTGCAGTTCCTGCGGTGAGTTATCCAGGCGGATCGGCTGACGGCTCCCCGGTGAGCGCGACGTCAGCGCTTGCCGCAAGCGTTCGAGCGGACGCAAACCGCGCTTGACCGCCCAGCCCACCAGCAGCGCCAGCAGCGGCAGGCCGAAGAGTTGCGGCAGGCCAAGGTCCAGCTGCAAGGCATGCGTGATATCGCGCCGGCTGTCGTCGCGTTCGCCAACGCGGATCACCACGTTGTTGACGTCATCCACCAGGGTGAAGATGCGCCAACCGTAACCTTCGAAGAAACGGTTTTCGAAACCGGAAACCGGTGCAGGCGGCAACGGCAGTTGCGCCAGGTTGGCGGTGGTCAGGCGCATGCGGTTGTGCATGTCGAACACCTGATAGCCCACTTCGGTTTCGTAGGTGCGCGTGTGCAAGAGCTGCTCTTCTTCCTCGCGGCTCAGGATCGGCACCACCAAGGCGCCCTGCGCCGGCAGGCGCAACGCATCCAGGCCGGCGTGCCGGATCAATACATCCAGCGTCCGCGCCGATTGCGCCAGACGCCCATCCAGCAATTCGCGCGTTTCCTTCAACGTGCGGTGATAGCTGTACAAGCCAAGCGGCAACAGCGCGGCGACCAGCACGGCGATGATCATCCACAGCAGCCGCCCGCGCAGGCTCAGCCGCTTCACGTCGGGTCCCTTGGGATCATGTAGCCCACGCCACGAATGGTGCGGATGGCATCGAAACTCAGCTTGCGGCGCAAGGCATGAATCTGCACTTCCAAGGCACTGCTGCCTACTGCGTTATCCAGGCCGTAGAGGGAGTTTTCCAGATGCTCGCGGCGCACGATGCGGCCCGCGCGTTCCATCAAAATACGCAACAGGGAAAATTCGCGGCGCGTGAGTTCGACACGGCTGCCGCGATACTCCGCTTCGCAAGTACCGATATCCAGGCTGATCACACCCACGTCGATGCGATTGGCGGCCAGCCCTTGCGCACGGCGCGTCAGCGAGCGGATGCGTGCGCTCAACTCCTCCAGGTGAAACGGCTTGACCAGATAATCGTCTGCACCCGCGTCCAGGCCGCGCACACGCGCTTCCAGGCCGTCACGCGCCGTCATCACGATCACCGGCGTGTTCACTTGCGAACGCCGCGCTTCGGCCAGCACTTCCAGGCCGTCCTTGTTGGGCAGGCCAAGATCGAGCAGCACCAGGTCGGCCGTCTGGTCGCGCATGGCCGTCAGCGCCTCGCGTCCGTCGCGCAGCCAGGTCACGGCGTAGGACAGCCGCTCCAATGCCTGCCTGATGGCTTCGCCCAAGGGTAGGTCGTCTTCGACCACAATGATGTGCATGCTGCGGTTTACCTTCGTCCCACCTGGCGGGCGCTATTGTCCCTGTGGGTCATTTTGCGCAGATTAGCTTAGGACGGTCTTACCACCCGTCGCCATGCAAGACCGCTTGAGTTCCGCTCGCCCTCTGTCAGCCTGGAGATCCGCATGAAAGCCCTGCAATTCACCCGCCACGGCGCCCCCGATGTGCTGGAGTACGTCGATGTGCCCACGCCCGGCGCGGATGCCGGGAGTGCGCTGGTGCGCGTGTATGGCGCCTCGGTCAATCCCAGCGACGTCAAGAACGTAGCCGGCCATTTTGCGCAGACTACGCTACCGCGCATCCCTGGCCGTGATTTCAGTGGCGTGGTGGAGCAAGGGCCACCGGCGTGGCGCGGCGTGGAAGTGTGGGGCACCGGCGGCGATATCGGCTTTATTCGCGATGGCACGCATGCGCAATACATCCAGGTGCCGGTCACTGCCTTGGTGCGCAAACCCGCTGCGCTCGATCACGCGCAAGCCTCGGCCATTGGCGTGAATTTCGTGGTGGCTTGGCTGGGCGTGGTCGATTATGCGCAACTGCGCGAGGGCGAAACGATCGCCGTGATCGGTGCCGGTGGCGGGGTCGGCGGCGCAGTCGCGCAGATTGCCAAATCGCTGGGCTGCCGCATCATCGGCATCGACCGGCATCCGGTGGATGCCAGCTCGCCGGCCGGAAAACGTATCCACGCCTTCGTACCGTTCGACGAGCACGTCGTTGCCGCCGTGCGCAGCCTGGATGGCCTGGCCGATGGCGTGGACGTGGTGTTCGACAGCGTGGGCGGGGTGGCCTTCGAAACCGCGCTAGCCCTGGCCAGGCGCCGTGGCCGGGTGGTGGAAATCAGCGCCACCGGCCAGCGCCGGGTGGCCTTTGATCTGGTCGATTTCTACCACAACGAAATTCAGTTGCTTGGCGCCGACAGCGCCAAGCTGGGGGTCGTCGAATCGGCGCGCATGATGCAGGCCGTCGCGCGGGAATTCGACCACGGCAAGTTCGATCCGCCGGTGATCGCCCATCGCTATCGGCTGGCGCAAGGGCGAGAGGCTTATGAAGCTGTCGCGCAGGGCACGCCCGGGCGAGTCGTGATTGTGCCCTGATGGGGCAGGTTGTTACCGGGAGAGGCCACGCAGCGAGCAGCGCCGGGATGAAATCCCTGCATGCCGCACACCATGGGGTCTCGGAATGCGATGCCAGCCTGACCGGCTACGGCATCTCACTGCCCTTCGGCTTGCGCCCACGCCGCGGCTTGGCCTGGGCCTGCTGCACAATCAGGCTCTGCAGATAGGCAATCCCCTCTTCCTCCGGGAAAAAGGACACCACGTCCGCCAGGGTCAGGTTGTGGCGCGCTTTCAATGCAAGAAACTCTTCTTTCGCCTTCTCCATGGCGCTCAGGGCGGCCTGTTTGGCCGTCTCTTTCCTGCTTTTGGGCGAACGTTGCTCGATCTCCTTATCAAGGGCCGCAAGTTCTTCCTGGAAGCGGCGAAAAGCGTCTTTCGGGAGGGTCATAGGAACGAAGTGTGCGACAGGACTGGTGATTATCTCATACGCAAATGCGCCTTCCACCGCCCGTTCGCTTTTTCGCCCGCATCGTTCACCTACGGCGAATCGAAAGAGGCATCGGGCTGCCTGGGTAGCCGCGGCCCGTCGGCACGCTCGCGAGCCAGTGGTTGGGATGGCGCGAAAGCATGACGTAGCCCGGCTCCCTATTTCCTTCTTCACGTTTCCAAAAAAACGGCTGCGTATGATGACCCAAAGCGTCATGCTGCCGCGAAACATCAAGTCTGCGGCCTCTGGACCACATAGCGGCGCCCATGGCACGGTCTAAGCTTTACCTGTAGTGCACCATCGGATGTCACATCGCAACGGACGGTAGGGGCGCGCTTAATTCAAAGCTCAGGGGTGCACCGAAGATGAAATCCATCATGGAAAACAAGTGGCTGCGGCAGTTGGCTGTCTTTGTCGTCTATGGAACGCTCTACACCTTGTTCCGACGCAATTACGGCATCTGGCACATCCTGAGCGGCCTGCGGCTGAGCTGCCTGTTGCTGTTGCCCTATCGCTATTGGCCCACCCTTGCGCTGGCCGAACTCGGTCCTGGCATTTACTACGCTTCGCCAGCGGAAGCGCCATTCGGCCCGATATGGTGGATCGGCAATTCGATTCCCTCGGTTTTATATGCCATGCCCATTGTGGCCTGGTGTAAACGCAGTCTGGGACTGTTCCCTTCCAGGCATTTGATCAGGGCCAAAGCGCTCTTTATATGCGTTGCGCTATCGACCACTGTCTGGACAACCGTGACCGCACTCTTGCTGCTCGCCGTAACGCAGCCACCTGGTACCCAGAACCCGTACCATTTCCAGAGCATAGACGCCGTGCAGCTTTTCCTGGGGCACTACGCAGGGATTCTCACCGTTCTGCCTATCGCCCTGGCACTCAAGCTGCAACGACCGCAGACGTGGCGCGACCGTTTCGTCAACTGGATCAGCAATCCGCTGTTGCAGGAATCCTGCGTGCTGTTGCTGCCATCGATGGCGATACTTTATTGGCTCAACCTGCACGCTCCGGAGAACATCAGGCCGGTGATACGCATGACCATGCTGCTGCCTGCGGCATGGCTCACCATGAAACATGGCTGGCGAGCCGCCTCCGTCGGCACCACGGCTGCGATCATCTGCATGTTCCTGAGCACGGAACCGCTCCTTGGCGATGTAGACGTGATCGGGGCCCAGGCCTTCATTACGTTCTCGGTCACGTGCCTGCTGGCGCTAGGCGTTCGCGTCAGCATGCAAAACGCCGTGGAAGAGCAGGAACGCATCGATGCCAAAGCCGCCATCAAACTTGCGCAGCAAGGCTTGTACCTGTGCGAACTGCGCATGCGGCAAGCGTCGCAAACTCTCGAACAGGTTGCCGGCGGTCTGCAATTGACGCAAACGCGATTGCTCAATCGCTTCAAGCACATGATTCCCCCGATGGAAGGCCAAAGTTACTACAAGCAAATGGCCGCCACGCAAAACCAGGTCTATCAACTGGTGGAATCCATGCATCCCACCGCCTGGCGCGAACGCGGCCTGCCTGCCGCCTTGCGCGAAACCATCGGACGCGCGCTGGACGAGGCGAATGTCGCCTATCGCTTCGCATTGACAGGTCGAGGGCTGAGTCAGCTCTCGCCCAGCGTACACGCAGCCATTTATCGCCTGGCCTGCGAAGCCGTGGTGTATGTATTTGCACAACATGCCTGGTCCACCATCAACTTCTCGCTGCGCGGCGGCCTGACGCATGGCCAGCGCTGGGTCGTGCTACGTGTCGAAGGTCAAATCGATCACATAGAGCCCCCCCTGCCCTTGCAAAAGAAACAAGAGAGTCAACACCTGGCAGCAAAACTAGGCGCCAATAGCCTTAATGCGATCGCAATGCGCGACTATGCCCGTCTCTATAATGGCGAATTGCATACGTCTGCCGAACCAAACGCATTCCGCATGACCGTGCTATTGCACGACGCAGGCTACCGGATGCAGGAGCGCGGCACCGCCACTCCTGCATCCTTGCCGGAACTGTACATTCGTTGAGAAGGCAAGCAGATCAACTGCATCAATTGGGATTGCCGCAGCGACTGGGATCCGTGCAAATGGCAGGCGCGATAACCGGAGTAGTGATCACATTGATCTGCACCGCTCCCGTACTCGTCGGCGTAGCGGTAATACGCGTACTACTATCGCTATAAACCGTTTCCGTCACGCTCGCATTTCCCGACCCTGGCGATTGGGCAAAGCTGTGCTGCGTCGTGACATATTGCGCATCCGCACCTACCGGCAACACCAGCACCACATTGTCGGCGAGGGCCACTGCGGCGCGCACCGTGCCATTCAAATCGTTGACCTGGATATAACGAATGCCGTCGCGAACGAAAACATACACGTGGTAATGCGGGCTGACACTGACATCTGCCGCATTGGGCCACGACTGCCCGAGGCCGGTCACCGGCGCCTGCGCGAAGGCCGCAGTGGAAAGAAGCACCGTAAGCGCCATGGTTGCAACGCCAGTGCGCGAAGCAAAACCGAATGATTTGCGGAACATACATGATCCCCCTAGCTGTCTTGGAAGCACCGTCACCTGGCCGAATCTAACACCAGGCTGTGTATAAGGCGTGTAGTGCGCTAATGCCACGCCTTATCCAGCTTATAGGCGCAAAAAGCGCCCATAACGGAGACGCTGTTCTCCTTTTCAATAAGGTTTATCCGAAGCGCCATGACCTAAGGATGCGCTGACTTAATCCATCAGACCTCAGCAGCCTTAAATCGATGAAAATACTGGACG
This sequence comes from Dyella sp., assembly GCF_035508675.1. Taxonomy (GTDB): domain Bacteria; phylum Pseudomonadota; class Gammaproteobacteria; order Xanthomonadales; family Rhodanobacteraceae; genus Dyella_B. Next base: position 11,476 of record NZ_DATJMN010000042.1, on the reverse strand, counting down.
CCTCAGTGTGCTTACTTGTGAAAATCACCGAAGGCTTGCAGGCCATCTCGTTAAAAAGATTTGCAAAATCTGTTCATATTGACTAGTTTGATGCCCGGCATTCGCCCATAACCACTATAAGGACCAATCATGGCCATTGACCTGAAAACCCTTTCACCGAAAGAACTTCAATCGCTCATTGTCAACGCGGAAGCACAGATGCAGGAAGCTAAGTCCAGCCAGATCCAAAACATCCGCCAGAAAATCGATGCCCTGCTGAACAGCGCCGGGCTTACGTTGGCCGATGTCTATCCCACCCGCGGCGGTCGCGTTGGCGCCAAAGCCGGCAAGCGCACGGTGGCGCCGAAATACCGCAATCCTGAAGATCCTTCGCAAACCTGGACCGGACGCGGCAAGCGCCCGCTGTGGTTCGTGGCGGCACTGAAGAAGCGCGGCGTAACGGCGGAAAGCCTGCTGATCGATGGCGCTTCCGTCAAAAAGGCAGGGTCGGCGAAGAAAGCTGCAAGGAAGGCGACGCGCCGCAAGGTCAAGCATCGTTGATGCCGGTTTGGCCTCTCTCCTGCTTCCCTTGGAAGCAGGATGGGGTGAGAGGCCGGGCTGCCCAATAAGAAAACCAAAAAGGCGCGGGGTTTCCCGCGCCTTTATTGTTTTTCATCAGAAGGAATACTTCACCGTTACCAAGGTCGTCATGCCCGAGTCCACGATATCGGACAGCGCCAGGTTGTTCTTCCCGACGTGCGACCAATACGAGTAGTTCTTGGTCAGGTTGGAAATCGACAGATCCACCTGAAAGTTGTCGTAGAAAGCGTAACCGGCATGCAGGTCCACGCGAGTCATCGGGCGCACCCACAAATCATCCCAGGGCGCGCCTTGCCCCAGATAATCGTAGGTGGAGATATACGAACCGGCGTAGTGGTAACTCAGGTTCACCGAGAAGCCATTCTTTTCGTAGAACAGCTCGCCGTTGGCCATCAGGTCCGGCGCGTTCTGGATACGCTCGTTATGAAAACCCGCCATGCCCAGATCCACCGAGGTGTGCTGGCCGGTGAGGTTGAAACCCACGCCGAAACCATCCAGCGGCGCCGGCATATCCTGGAATTTCTGGCGCACCGCCGCCTCGATGCCATACACCCGGCCATCGCCGCCATTCATCGGCTTGATGTATTGAACCGAACCGCTATCGATGGTGCCGGCATTGACCGGATTGCTGCCCGCTTCATAGATGTAGTTGGACAGCTTCTTGTAAAAACCGGCCAGCATGGCGTGGCCACCATGCTGATTGCTCCACTCGCCAGACAAATCGATGTTGAGTGATTCGATTGGCTTCAGATCCGGATTGCCTTCGTTGATGGTGGTCAGGCCGTCGGCCGACACGTTCACCTGTGAACCGCCACCCAACTGCACGAAGGCCGGACGCGTATAGCTGGTCCAGATCGCGCCGCGGTACACCGCGCCGTCGCTCGGGCGGTAGTTCACGAACACGCTGGGCAGCGGCTCGTCGTAATGGGTGAAGTTCTTGGCAAAGTAGCCGGGCAGCTCGTTGCCGGAGGCGTCCTGCGGGGTCACCCAGAAATTGTTGCGGATGTCGGTGTGCTCAAAGCGCATACCGGGGATCACTTCCAGGTCGCCCCACTTGAACGTCGCCATCGCATAGGCCGAGCTCACCGCCTCATTGGCGCGCTGCGTGTTGCAATTCCAGTTGTTGATGTACAGGTTGCTGCAGGTGTCCAGATCGCCGGGCACCACGTTCGCCGCGATCAGCCGCTTCAGCGCCGCCTGGTTGATGGTTGGCACGTCGTAGCTGTAAACGCCCGGGAACACCGACGTGTAGTAGCCATCGATCAGCCCCAGCGAACCGAAGCTGCGCTCATCGGTGTATTTGCCCGTGGTCCAGTCGCGGTTGGTGAACTCGCGATGGCTGTCGATGTACTTCACGCCCATCTGCAGCGAGGTGAGTGCGCCGTCGTTGAAGTCGTAACGCGCATCAAACTTCGCGCCGCCTTTTTCCTGGCCGCTGTACGATTCGGTCAATTCGCCCGCGCGACGCGCATACAGGGTGGATACGCTGTTGAACTGCGCGGCCATGGCCGGCGTCAGCATCGGATACGGAAAGCCGTTCGCGCCATAGCTCATCAACGTGCTGGCGCCATAGGGGAAATTGGCGGAGGAATACTCGTCGTTGCGCGCCGAGATTTCCACGTGATCCGGCCGATCGTTATGGCCCCAGCTGTAGAAAAGATTGGGCGAGAAGGTCCAGCCGCCCACGTTCTTGTCAGCGCCCAGCTGCAAGGTGCCCAGGTCCGCCTTCTCCGGATTGGTTTCGTACCAGAAACGCGTGGCGATGCGCCCGATCATCGGCTGGTAGAGGCCGGTGCTGCCGATCGGCGCGTACGTCACGTTGGCCGGAATCAGCTGCAGGTAGGTGGTGTCCTGCTCGGTCTTGGCATAGGCATAGCTCATGCGCGCATAGGTCGTCAGCGTGTCGTCCACCTTCCAATCCAGCGCCACGTTGCCGCCATAGCGATGCGTGTAACCGGAGGAGGTGCCCATGTACATGCCGGTGCTTTCCAGGTTCCGCTGCGGATCGAAACCGGCCGCGTTGTTGCCCGATGCGGTGGTGCGCGCAAACTCCCACGTGCCATCGCCCAGCGCTGCCGTGGCTGCGGCAGCTTCGCTGTTCACATAGTTGCGGCTGTCGTAATACGCACTGGCGTAGATGCCGAACTGCTGCGCCGAGCCCAGCTTGGTCTGGAATTGGCCGGCCAGCCCGCCGCCCAGGCCGTTGTCGCCGTAATCACGTGCGCGGCTTTCTACGCGACCGCTGGCGGTGATGCTGCCGCTGGTCGGCGCACTGAAATCGAAGGCAGTCGGCGTGCGGAAATCGATCGTGCCGCCGATGGCATCGCCATCCATGTCGGCGGTAGACGTTTTGTTGAGCACGATGGTCTGCAAGCCGGACGGCGGCAGCAGGCTGAGCTGCACGCCGCGGCTATACGCCATGCCCTGCGCCACGTCCACGCCATTGATCAGGTTGACGTTGTACTCGGCGTTCAAGCCACGCACCGAGGTGAACATGCCTTCGCCGCGCGAGGCGCCGTCGATGCCGCCGAAATACGACTGCCCCGTGTTGAACACATTAACGCCGGGCAGCAGGCCCAGCGCTTCGGCCACGTTATGCACGGCGGTGTATTTCAGGTCGTCCGCCGACAGCACGTTCACCGTGTTGGTGGCATCCATCTGCAACTGGCTGGCGTCGTAGCGATTCGCCGCCACCGTGATCTTGGTCAGCGAGGTGGCAGTGTTGAAAACCGCCGTCACCGTGCCCTGCTGTGGCACATCCACCGTTGCGGTCAGGCTACGCGACGCACCGGCTGCAACGGACAACGTGTAATGGCCGGCAGGCAGATCCTTCAATACAAAATGGCCAGCCGCATCGGTTTGCACGCTCTGACCGGTCGCGGCAATGGCGATGGTTGCGCCGGCCAGCGGCTTGCCCGTGGCCGGATCGGCAAGCAAGCCCGTCACATCGCCGGCCTGCACGGTCGGCACCAGCAGCAGGCCGCCCATGGCGGCAAGAATCGAACACGCCAACAAACGCTTCTTTGTACGGAACATCGCAACGCACTCCAAGTGAGAACCTCGACCGCTTGCCGCCAGAGCAGCAAGCGAAAGTCGGCCAAGCTAGGGAGCGCGCATGAAAATTCGATGGCAGTGGCATGAAGCATTGCGCACGACACGATGCTCATCACCATTCGTGTGCTTTTATTTAGACGTCTAAATGACAAGTCGACGCATTCATGGACGTGTCATGTCGGTGCAAGCTGCATGCATCAAAAAACCGCTATATAGATCGATTGAAACACGTGTACAGTCTCCATGGACCATGCATGTCCCAAAATGACACCATGCGCTTCAGGGTACCGCGTCATACCGCTATCGCTCATCACGCAGCGCATCTGCTTGCCGCGATGCTCGCCTGCTGTTCGACACTGGCGATCGCCATGCAAAGCGCGCCCTTGCGCTTGAACCAAGTGCAGTACATCGGCAGCCACAACAGCTATCACGCCGGGCTTGGCGCCAGCGAAGCGATAATCTGGCAGCGTTTGGATCCAGCTACCTTGGCCATGCTCGATTACGCGCATCCTTCCTTGACCAAGCAGCTCGATGACGGTGTGCGCCAACTCGAACTGGACGTCTATGGCGACGCCAAGGGCGGCCGTTACGCGCATCCGGCGATCGACGAGCTGGTACGCCAAGCCGGGCTGCCGCCGGATCCGCCATTGGCCGATCCGGCCGTGATGCAGCGCCCCGGCTTCAAGGTCATGCATATCCAGGATATGGACCAGCGCAGCAACTGCCAGCCGTTCAAGGCGTGCCTGGCTGAAATCCGTGCCTGGTCGCGCGCGCATCCCATGCACCTGCCGATCTTCATCCTGGTGGAAACCGTGCTGTCACCGGCGCGCAAGCCGTATCCCGTGGTCGAGCCGGAGCCGTTCGACCGCAAGGCGCTGGATGCGCTGGATGCGGAAGTTCGCGCGGTATTTCCGCACGGCGCATACCTGAGCCCCGACGACGTGCGTGGCCGCTTCGCCACGCTCAACGCCGCCATTCGCCAACAAGGCTGGCCTACGCTGCAACGCGCGCGCGGCAAGGTGATTTTTCTGCTCGATCAACGCTGGGTGGGACCGGCGTATCTGCAGGGGCACCCTTCGCTGCGCGGCCGTGTCTTTTTTACTAACGCCGCGCCAGGCACCAAGGATGCCGCCTTCACCGAACGCAACGACGGCGATGCAGCGAGCATCGCAAGCCTGGTAAGGCAAGGCTATCTGGTACGCACACGCACCGATGCCGACCTCAAGGAGGCCGCGCACAACGACACCACGCGCCGCGATGCGATGCTGGCCAGCGGCGCGCAATTGTTGAGCACCGATTATCCGGATGGCGAGCCGGCTGCAACGGGATATGTGGTGAGCTTTCCCGCACACTTGCATGCACGCTGCGATCCTTTGTTTACGCACGTACGCTGCACCTCTGCGGAGCTTTCGCCTTGATCGCAAAACCCTTTCCACGTCTGGCGTCCGTGCTGCTCGCGCTATGCGTGCTGGCGGCCCCGGCGTACGCCAACGGCAACCTGCAACTGGAACGCGTCATCCTGCTGTATCGCCATGGCGTGCGCACGCCGCTTCCCGGTGAAATCCAGCTCGACGAGGTCACCGGCAAAGCTTGGCCTACGTGGGCACAACCACCCAGCGAACTCACGCCGCACGGCGCCGCGGGCGCCCGCCTGATGGGGCGATACGATCGGCAGCGCCTGGCAGCCGCCGGCTTGTTTGCCGCGCAGGGTTGCCCTGTTTCCAGCCAGGTCTGGTTCTGGGCCAACACCGATCAACGCACCATCGCCAGTGCGCAAGCCTTGGCGAAAGGCTTCGCGCCTGGCTGCAAAATCGATGTCGGCCATCTGCCTCAAGGCGGCGACGATCCGCTGTTCCATCCCATCGAAGCCGGCGCTACCGACTGGCATGCGCCGCAAGCGGTGGCTTCGATTGAGGCCAGTACCGGCGGCCCGGATGTGTTGATGGCCGCGCATCGCGATGCGCTTGCCAGCATGGCCAAGGTGATGGGTTGCGGTTCGCCACGCGATCCGGCGTGGTGCGCCACCGATCAGTGGCAGGGCGAGCTCGGGCTTTCACCGGATGGCAAACAGATGCAGCTTACCGGCCCGATCGCCAAAACCTCCGGTACCGCCGAAGCGATCCTGATGGCTTATGCGGAAGGACGTCCGATGCAGGACGTCGGCTGGGGACGTATCGGCGCCGCACAGTTGGAGCAGCTCTCGCAACTGCACGCCTTGCTGTTCGGTATCTACGCGCGCCCCGATTACATGGCCGAATGCGTTGCTTCGGTGATGCGCCAGAAAATCATCCACCTGCTGCAAGACGAACACGCACCGCGCCTGAGCGTGCTGGTCGGCAGCGACAACAACATCGTTGCCCTGGCCTCCCTGCTTGGGCTGCATTTCAAGCTGCCGGGCTATGCCGAGGACGACCCGCCGATCGGTGGCGCGATGGGCATCGAACTCTGGCGCAATCGTGCCGATGGCCAGCGCTACGTACGGGTGTTCTATCAGGCGCAAAGCCTGGCGCAGTTGCGGTCGTTGCAGCCGCTGGGCGAACGGGCACAGCCGGCTACGCTTACGTTGCGGCTGCCGGGCTGCGTACCCGATAGCCAAGGGCGTTGTCCGCTGCAGGTACTGCTTTCGCGTTTGCGCCGGTGATGCTCGTCTAACAGCGTGACAAGCTGACAAGCCTTGATACTCGCCACGATGCGCTCCCTCCCCTGCAGTAGGGGAGGGGACGGTTTGTCGTGATGATCCAGGCTCCGCTTCGCTTGAGTGCAATTCCCTCAAGCCCACCCCGTAGGTTGGGGTGAGCTTATGCGAACCCACGCAAGCTTTCCCGCGAGATTCGCCCCTCACCCCCAAACCCTCTCCCCAAACTAACTCGGGCAACCTCAGCCTTCCAGCATCGCCTTGTTGCGCACCGCGCCCTTGTCGGCGCTGGTGGCAAGCAACGCATACGCCTTGAGCGCCGTGCTTACCTTGCGTGCACGCGTTTCGGCGGGCTTCCAGCCTTTGGCATCCTGTTCGGCGCGGCGCGCAGCGAGTTCGGCGTCACTGATCAGCAGGTCGATGCTGCGGTTCGGAATGTCGATGCGGATGCGATCGCCTTCGCGGATCAAGCCGATGGCGCCGCCGGCAGCGGCTTCGGGAGAAACATGGCCGATCGAGAGCCCCGAGGTGCCGCCGGAAAAACGGCCATCGGTCAGCAAGGCGCATTGCTTGCCCAGACCCTTGGATTTCAGGTACGAGGTCGGATAAAGCATCTCTTGCATGCCCGGACCGCCGCGCGGACCTTCGTAGCGGATCACCACCACATCACCGGCCTTCACCTCATTGCCGAGAATGCCCTTGACCGCGGCGTCCTGGCTTTCGAACACCTTCGCGTTGCCTTCGAACACCAGGATGGAGGCATCCACGCCCGCGGTCTTCACCACGCAGCCGTCCTCGGCAATGTTGCCGTGGAGCACGGCCAGCCCACCTTCCTTCGAATACGCATGCGCGTAGTTGCGGATGCAACCTTCGGTGCGATCAAGATCCAGGCTGTCCCAACGCGTGGCCTGGCTGAAGGCGACCTGGGTGGGAATGCCGGCGGGACCGGCCTTGTAGAAGGTGTGGATGGCCTCGTCCTGCGTTTGCGTGACGTCGTACTTGGCCAGTGCGTCGCCCATCGTCGGGCTATGCACGGTGGCCACGTCGGTATGCAGCAGGCCGGCGCGGGCCAGTTCGCCCAGGATGGCGACGATGCCACCGGCACGGTGCACGTCTTCGATGTGGTACTTCGGCGTATTGGGCGCGACCTTGCACAGCTGCGGCACCTTGCGCGACAGCGCGTCGATCTCGTGCATGTCGAAATCCAGCTCGGCTTCCTGTGCCGCCGCCAGCAGGTGCAGGATGGTGTTGGTGGAGCCGCCCATGGCGATGTCCAGCGTCATCGCATTCTGGAACGCCTTGAAGCTCGCAATGCTGCGCGGGAGCACGCGCTCGTCGTTGTCGTGGTAGTAGCGGCGGCACAGTTCGACGATCAGGCGGCCGGCTTCCCGAAACAGCCCCTCGCGATCGGCATGCGTAGCCACCACGGTGCCGTTGCCGGGCAGCGACAGGCCCAGCGCCTCGGTCAGGCAGTTCATCGAGTTGGCGGTGAACATGCCCGAACAGGAACCGCAGGTGGGGCACGCGCTGCGTTCGATTTCCAGCACCTGCTCGTCGGTCGCCTTGTCGTCGGCGGCAATCACCATGGCGTCGATCAAGTCGAGCTTGTGCTCGGCCAGCCGGGTTTTGCCGGCCTCCATCGGGCCGCCCGAGACGAACACCACCGGAATGTTCAGGCGCAACGCAGCCATCAGCATGCCGGGCGTGATCTTGTCGCAGTTGGAGATGCACACCAGCGCATCGGCGCAGTGCGCGTTGACCATGTACTCCACCGAATCGGCGATGATTTCGCGGCTGGGCAAGGAATAGAGCATGCCGTCGTGCCCCATCGCGATGCCATCGTCCACCGCAATGGTGTCGAATTCCTTGGCCACGCCGCCGGCTTTTTCGATCTCGCGCGCCACCAGTTGGCCAAGGTCCTTCAGGTGCACGTGGCCCGGCACGAATTGGGTGAAGGAGTTGGCCACCGCGATGATGGGTTTCTTGAAGTCCTCGTTCTTCATGCCGGTGGCACGCCACAGTGCGCGGGCGCCGGCCATGTTGCGGCCGAAGGTGGAGGTTTTCGAGCGATAGTCGGGCATGGTGGTTCCAGGGGGCGGACAATGAGCGCGAGCCGGGGCAGCTCTGCGCAGATGAATCGGAGCCCCGATTCTAGGCATGCTTCGGTGCGAGATTAAAGCCGCTGACCGCTTATGCCGTGGCGTCGTAAGCCGAAGGGGACGGTTGCCGCCCGCTTGGGTGCGCCCTGCCCCTCACGGCGCCACGATCTCGGCATCTTCGACATACACCAGCTCGCATGCGCCATCGCCGGTATCCTCGCGCGTCATCGAGGTATGCCAGTACCAACCGTTCGGCCGCCTGGCGTCGACGAGAAAACCTTCCAGATGCACGAGCTGCCCAGGGCGCACTCGCTCCAGCGCACGGCGGACCGCGGCGTCGGCAGGAATCATGTGCATATTGGCGCTGGAAGTTTCGATTTCCCGGCGCGGAATCGGAAACTGGTCGACATGCCAGTAGTAGAAGCGGTTGGACTGGCTGATGGTGATCTTTGCCAACACGGCACTGTCGGACATGCGGCCCCAACCTAGCGCGAGATCTTCCGGGGCGAGGAAAGCGCCGGCGTCGAAACGATAGTCTTCCCGCGACAGCACCCGGGCAGTCAGCGTGAAGCGTGCGCGCGTCGTGAGTGTGGTATCGCCCCGCTGGAGCTGCGCGCCATGGTCGATATCGATCTGCAGCGGCGCATCCGGTGCAAGCATGCCCGGCGGCGGCACCACGGGCCGCCGCTGCCACCAGTGCAGTGCGCCCCAACCGGCCAGCAACAACAGCACGACAAGAATCCAACGCGGCATGGCTTTTCGGTACCTGCTTGGCAAGTTGCTGGAATGAAATCGTACGCTGGGATGAAATCCCGGCATCGCCATGTATTGCCATGCTGGGATTCCATCCCAGCCTACGCAACTGCTTACACATCCCGCCTGAAAGCACGCTCATTGGGATACCACCCGACGTGATGATAGTGGCGCACTTGCGGTGCAGCCTGCATGACCTCGGATGCTTCATCCACAGGCACTTCGCACCAGCCAAGCGTCTCGAAAAAACGACCCGTGTCCTTGCTGAACAAATAGATCCGCTTAATGGAACGAGCCTGCGTCTCGGCAATTGCCGCTTCGACCAGCCGCCTTGCCACCCCACGGCCGCGATATTCATGATGCACGGACACGCTGCGCAGCAGGGCCGCCGCGTCACCCCATTCCAATCCACAAAAACCGACCGGACCGGCGCCGTTCCGCGCGACCCAATACGCAGCGCCGGGTGAAAAAATGTCATGCGTGGATAAACCGCATGCACGCAAAAGCATATGGACTTCGTCTTCATCCGCCTGAACGGCACGCGCGATCTCTATCATGTGTCCTCTGTCCGTTGCGCTGAAGGTGCGATGGCCTCATCCGCACGACAAGCTTCGCTGCCCGATGCGTTCCCTACAAGGCGGAAATATAGCTCGCGCCGGTCATCTTGATGGCGCTGCGAGTTGTTCTCTCACCCATCTTTGATCAGCCATCCCAACATCGTGGTACCCATACTGCCACGGAGAGGCAGCCTCAAATTCGAAGCCCCCTTCGATTACCCATCCCCGATTATCATCCAGGCTTGCTATGCTGGCCCCGCACGGCGCGGGGGCGCCGCTTATCAGGGAAGTGACATCATGGCTACACGGTCCAGGGGATTCTTGGCGGGTTTTGGCTGGCTGAAGCGTGGCATCGGCGTGGGCATCCGCCACCCGAAGCCCGCCTTGGGCGGCGCTGCACTCTTGATGCTGGCAGTGCTCGGCTCAACGCTCATTACACTGCCCATGCAATTTTATGAGTTGCATTCGGGCACACCACCATCGATGGCCGCCTTCGGCGGGATCATGCTGGTATCGGTGCTGATCGGGCTACTTGTGCTGCCGCTCTACGCGGGCTACCTGCAAATGATCGCTGCGGCAGAAACCGGGCTGTCCGCCCGTGCCGGCGACATCATCAAGCCCTACCGGGAAGGCAAAGTACTGCGCCTGATCGGCTACGGCATAGTCATGCTGTTGGTTTACGTCGCCTTGTTTGCCGCGGTCATCGCATTGACGGGGGGCGGCATCGCCCATTGGTACATGCAAGTGCTGACTGCGCAGCTCAATCACCAACTGCCACCAACCACATTGCCCGACGGCTTCGGGATCACGATGTTGCTGATCTTCGTGTTCGGCATCTTCATGATGGGCTTCTACTCGATCGGCCTTGGCCAAGTGACTCTTCACGACCGTGGCGTGTTCGGCGCCGTCGGCGACGGTGTGATCGGCGCGCTGAAGAACCTGCTGCCGCTGCTCATGCTTGCCGTGTGCCTCGTTCTCACCTGGATCGCCGCCTCCATCTGCATTGGGATAGTGGCCCTGGTGATCGTCATGGTTGGGAAACTGATTAGCCAATGGCTGGTGCTCGCGTTGATCACTCCGCTCTATATCGCTGTCTTGCTTGTGGTGTTCGCGGCGATGTTCGGGGTGATGTATCACCTATGGCGTGATGTATGCGGCGACGACATCGCCATGAGTGGTGCCGAAGCCATCGCCGCGTGATGCGGACAAGTCATGGCGTGATCCCTCGTAGGTTGGCGGTAAGTCCCGGACTTGATCCGGGGCAGACCCCAACATCGCCATCTGCATGGCAACGTTGGGGTTCGCATACGCTCACCCTCCACCTACGGGCTTATTCAGGCTTGCCTTGAACTCGGCGCATTGCAGCTCCGACTTGCATTTCGCGCCAGAGGACATATGATGATCATCATATGAAACGCCGCCCCGCCCGCTCCAAGGAAGCCACCCACGAACGCATCGTCGAAACCGCCGCGCGCGCGATCCGCCGCAGTGGCTATGACGGCGCCAGTGTGGCCGAGATCATGAAGGAAGCCGGCCTCACGCATGGCGGCTTCTATGCGCACTTCCCGTCGCGCGAGGCGATGCTTGCCGAGGCAGCGGATCGCGCCGGCGCCGAGGCGGTCGCCGTGTCGACGCGGGTGGCCACCAACGCGCCGCCCGAGCAGGCATTGCAGTGGCTGGTGCGCGCCTATCTGTCGAAGGAACACTGCGAACACCCGGAAATGGGCTGCCCCGTAGCTGCTCTCGGTTCGGAAATGCCGCGCCAGGTGCCGGAAGTGCGGCGTGCCGCCACCCGCCGC
>NZ_DATJMN010000041.1:0-17623 GCF_035508675.1 Dyella sp. | reverse complement strand
TGGCTTTCAGTGCCAACGGCCTGGATACCAAGAACCGTCTGGGCGTGGGCATCGGCAACCAGAATGGACAGTCTGCGCTGGCAGTGGGTTACTCGCGCCAGATCAAGCCGAACTTGAACCTGTCGTTCGGTGGCTCGGCTGCGGTTGGTGATGTGTCGTTGGGTGCGGGTATGTCCTACGGCTGGTAACACATAACGACAACTGCAACATGATTGATGCCGGCGTCTTCGGGCGCCGGCTTTTTTCGTGCCTTTTCTCGCCGGGATCTCGCGTAGGTTGGCGGTGAGCGCATGCGAACCCCAACGTTGCCGTGCGGATGGCTACGTGCTGTCCCTCACCCCAACCCTCTCTCCGGCGTGGGAAGGGCATTGTCTGCTGCAGCAGGAAACATGACCTCCACCCGTAATCCCCGCTCGTTGTTGCCGCGCATGTAACGCACCTGTGCGTTGTGCCATTCCGCGATGCGCTGCACGATGGCCAGGCCAAGGCCGCTGCCTTGTTCTTCGCTGCCGGGCACGCGGAAGAAACGTTCGCCCAGGCGTTCGACCCATGCAGGCGGTACACCGGGCCCGTTGTCTTCCACGGCGAGGCAGATATGGTTGCCCGCGCGGTCGAGCGATACCGTCATCAGGCTGCCGCGTCCGGCGTAGCGCAGGCCGTTGTCGATCAGGTTGTCCAGCATCTCCTGCAGGCGATGGCGATCACCTTCGATCCACAGCGGGCCGGCCGGTCCTTCGTAGCCAAGGTCGATATCCACGGCCAGCGCTTCATGCACACGTTGCCCCACCAGCTCGGGAATCACCGTGGCGAGATTCAGCCGTTCGGTATCGCCGATTTCGTGTTCGGCCGTTTGCGCACGCGTGAGCGCCAGCAATTGGCTGGAGGTGCGATTGGCGCGCTGGATCAGGCGCTGGATATGGTTCAGCGCATCCTTGATCGTCGCGGGGTCGGCACTGGCTTGCGCGCGCTCGGCGTGCACGCTCAGGCCGGCCAGTGGCGTGCGCAGTTGATGGGCGGCATCGGCGATGAAGCGCTCATGCAGGGCCAGCATGCCGCGCAGTCGCGCGAACAGGCCGTCGATGGTGCGCGTAAGCGGCAAGATTTCCACCGGCACTTCGGCATCGCCGATCGGCGCCAGATCGTGTTCGCGGTTGTCCAGCTGGTTGGTGAGCGGTTCGAGCTGGCGCAAGCCGGTGCTGACGCCCAGCCACACCAGCAGGAACGCGGCGATGATCAGCAAGGCCTGCGCAGGAATGCTCAGCAGCAAAATCTGCCGCGCTTCCAGGCGCCGATCGCGCAGCGTTTCGGCCACGGTCACCTCGAGCTGGTCGCCTTCCTCGCGCGGATTGGGCATCTGGATGCTGGCCGCGCGCAGTGCATGCCTTTCGATCTGCACGTTGTAAAGCTGCGGTGTCTTGCCGTCGATGAACAAACCGCCGGGCGGCTTCAGTCCCGGGTTGCCAGCCACCAGTCCGTGGTGGGCGCTGAACACGCTGAAGTAATTGCGGCCCTCCGGTTCGTATTCGAGCAGAAACTGCGCCTGCGGCGAAACGGTGCCATCCGGGCTCTTGGTGGCCATCATCTGCACCAGCGTCAACGTATCGTCCAGCAGATTTACGTCGTGCACGTGGTTGGCGTAGATCAACGCGCCGATGTAGGTGATCAAGCTATTCAACAGCAGCAATGCCGTGAGCGGCACCAGCAGCGTAGTCAGCAAGCGCCGACGCAGGCTCTGGCGACTGTTGCGCCAACGCAGGCGCTGGCTCATGCCTCCTTCACCTCTTCCAGCAGGTAGCCGAGCCCGCGGATGGTGCGCACTTGCGTGCCGGAATCGGCGAGCTTGCGGCGCAGGCGGTAGATGGCGATGTCCAGGCCGTTGTCGGTAAGTTCCTGATCCCAGCTGCACAGCGCTTCGATCAGTTGCGCGCGGCTGGTGACGCGATCGGGACGCGCGGCCAACGCTTCGAGCAAGCCGAATTCGCGAGCGGTAAGTTCCAGCGGCTTGTCATCCACCCAGGCGCGATGGCCGGGCAGATCCAGGCGCAGGCGTCCCAGGGTGATTTCGGGTGCGCCCTGCGTGGTGTAACGGCGCAACAAGGCACGTACGCGCGCTTCGAATTCGGCCAGCGCGAAGGGTTTCACCAGGTAATCGTCCGCACCCAGGTCCAGCACGCGCACGCGTTCGCGCAAGCCTTCGCGGGCAGTGATCACCAGCACGGGCAAACCGCTGCCGCGCTTGCGCACGCGCTGCAGTACTTCGCTGCCATCCAGCCCCGGCAGGCCAAGATCGAGCACGAGCAGGTCATAAGGGGTGTCTTTCAGTGCCGCATCGGCGCGCACGCCGTCGGCCACGTGGTCGACCGCGTGGCCGCCCTGGCGCAGCGCAGCGCTGACGCCGGCAGCAATGGAGGGGTCGTCTTCGGCAATCAGGATGCGCATGGTCGAAGGGCTCCGGCATACCTTGGGTACTGCAATGTGGTCATGATTTTCAGCGTGCTCCCTTCCCGTTGGCTGAACAGTTGGGTAGGTTGGATGGGCGCAGGGTAACCTAACAGCCGCGGCGTACCCAACCTGCATGACGTTAGGCTGATGCCTTTGCTGTCATGCTTGGTGCACGCTTGATCAATCATTCGCGAAGGGGAGGCCATCGATGGGCTTTGCAATGGGCAATAGCGGGCGGTGGCTCGCGGCATGCGTGCTGCTGTGGTCGGGCCAGGCGCTGGCGCAGACCGTCACGCCGGCCGGGCAGATACAGCGTGCCACGGTGGCGCCCGTAGCCGTAACGCAGGACATTCCCTTCGCCCCTGCGCACGACACCATCATCACTACACAGAGTGCGCCGAACGCCTGGGGTGGCGAGCGCACCGGCAGCGAGCCGACGCTGTCCGACCGCGTGGTGAGCTACACCATCGACGCGGAGCTGGACGCCGCCCGGCATGCCGTGACCGGCAAGGAACACATGACCTGGCGCAATCGCAGCGATCGCGAAGTGCGCAGCGTCTATTTCCATCTTTATCTCAATGCGTTCCAGAACGAGGGCAGCACGTTCTTCACCGAGCGCGAGGTGCTTACGGCGCATGGCAGCGCGCGCGGCAACGCGGTGCTGGGAAAAGGGCAGTGGGGCTGGATTCGCCTGCAGAACGTGCAGCAAAACGGTACGCCGCTGAAGTGGCGCTTCGTGCATCCGGATGGCGGCCCGGCGACGGATGAAACCGTGGTGCGCATCGACCTGGCGCAACCGGTACCGGCGGGCGGCACGCTGGCGCTGGATATCGATTTTCTCAGCCAGTTGCCGCGCGTGGTGGAACGCACGGGCTGGTGGGGCGATTTCAACCTTGTCGGCCAATGGTTCCCGAAGATCGGTGTGCTGGAACTGCCCGGCGAACGGGGCGCCACCGAAGTGCGCTGGAACGTGCACGAGTTTCATTTCAACAGTGAGTTCTACGCGGATTTCGGCCTGTATGACGTGCATCTGACGGTACCTAACGACTACACCGTCGGTGCGGTGGGCAAGCTGCAAGGCGCGCCGGAGCAGAACAACGGCAAGACGACTTATCACTTCATGCAAGGCGACGTGCATGATTTTGCATGGGTGGCGGCCAAGAACTTCAAGACGCTGGACGGTACCTACGAAGGGCCGGGCAGCCCGAAGGTGACGGTGCGCGTGATCTATCCGCCGGAATATGTCGCCAGCGCGGCGCCTACCTTGAAATCGACCATCGATGCGATTGGCTATTTTTCGCGCACGCTGGGGCCGTATCCGTATGAAACCGTGACGGCGGTGGTTCCACCCTACAACGCGGATGAAGCGGGCGGCATGGAATATCCCACCTTCTTCACCTCCGAGGGATACAAGGAGATCAAGCCCGATACGATGAATCAGATGCTCAGCGATTTCGTGAACATCCATGAATTCGGCCATGGCTATTTCTACGGCATTCTCGCCTCCAATGAATTCGAAGAGCCGATCCTGGATGAAGGACTCAACGAATACTGGGACAACCGCATGCTGCGCGAGCGCAAGCAGGACCTGGTGCTGGCGACGCCTTTTACCAAATGGCTGGGCATAACCCCGCACGTCAGCGGCTTTGCCTTCGAGCGCTTCACCGCGACCTTGTTGCATCCGGCCGATCCGCTGGCGCAGAACAGCTGGGATCGCCTTTCCGGCACCAGCTACGGCACCGTGTATTCACGCACCGCCACGGCCATGCATGATCTGGAAGAGCGCCTTGGCCGGCCCGCGCTGGAAAAGGCGTTCAAGCTCTATTACCAGCGCTGGCGCTTCCGCCATCCTTCAGTGGCGGATTTCCGCGCGGCGCTGATCGACAGCTCCGGCAACGCCAAGGACGTGGACGCCATTTTCAATGAATACGTCTATGGCACCGCGTCGATGGACGACAAGGTCGCGGATATCGACAGCTACGAAGTGCTGCCGCAAGCCGGCGTCAGCTGGAAGGATGGCAAGCGCGTCGAAGTGGATGCCGAGGACATCGACAAGCAGGTCGACAAGCAGCGCAGCGCCTGGGAAAAGGCCCATAAGGATGCCAAGCCCGGAGCGCCCGGACCGTTCCCCTGGCATAGCACGGTCACGGTGCGCCGCTATGGCGTATCGGCACGGGAACTGCTGCGTGTGACGTTCGAGGATGGCACGCACCAGGACATCACATGGAACGACGATCGCCGCTGGGCGCGTTTCGATTTCGTCAAGCCAAGCAAGGTGGTGTCGGCCGAACTCGATCCGGACCAGCACCACCTGCTGGATCGCGATCGGCTCAACAACAGCTTGAGCATCGAACCGAACGGTGCGGCGTCGCGGCGCTGGACGGCCGATGCCGCAGCGCTGCTGCAGAGTATTTCCGCCTTGCTGTCCACCTTGTGAGAGAACTGCAACCATGTCTCGTTCCGTAAACGTTGGGGCTTTGCTGTCCGGCATGCGCGCCGCCGTGCAATGGCGCTTGTTGTTGCTTTGGTTGCTGGTCATGCTGATTCCTACCGCGCTGGTCGCCTTGCCGTTGTGGACGACGCTCGGCGGATTGCTCGATACCTCGGTGCACTCGGCCGAATGGGCGCAGGGTTTCAACGACATCATGTTCTCCGACGTCGTCATGCAGTTGGGCGATCATCCGGAGTCGCTGTTGACCGTTGTGGTGATCGCGCAGGTGTTGAGCTTGCTGTTGTCGCCGTTCCTGGCCGGCATGGTGGTCGGCAGCGGCAGGGCGGGGCGCGTGCTGGGCTTCGGCGCCTTGCTGCAGAGCGGCCTAGTGGAATACGGCCGCATGTTCCGCGTTTTGCTGTGGTCGCTGGTTCCCTATGCGATCGTGGTCGGCGTGCATGGGCTGGGCACGCATCTGGCGGATAAACATGCCGAGCAGGCCGTGCTGGAAGCGCAGGCTGATCGCTATGCCGATATCGCGTACGCGGTGTTGGCCATCGCCTTTGTGCTGGCGCAGACGATCGTGGAATCGGCGCGTGCGGCGTTCATCGCCGATGCAGGCCTGCGTTCGGCGACACGCGCGTTATGGCGCGGCATTCGGCAATTGTTCAAGCAGCCGCTGCAGACCTTGCTGTTCTATCTGGCCGTGACATCGGCGGGATTGCTGCTGGCCGCCGTGTTCGGCTTGCTGCGAATCCGCGTCACCGCGGTTGGCGTGGGCGGCATGCTGCTGGCCTTGCTGCTGGGCCAGCTGGTGGTGCTGGCGATTGGCTGGATGCGCACGGCGCGGTTGTTTGTGCTGGCGGAAGTGGCGCGTGTGGTTAGGCCAGTGGCGTAGCGTTGTAGACGTCACACCGGATCGGAGCGCGCAGGTTGGTGGTGAGCACATGCGAACCCCAACCTTGCCGTGCAGAAAACGATGTTGGGGTTCGCTCCGGATCAAGTCCGAGGCTCACCGCCAACCTAGGCGGCTCGCAATGACCTGCCACTCACGCAAACGCGTGGCGGCGCCATTCGCGGTGCGGCGGGTAATAGGCGAAAACGTGGTTGTCGCTGCCGAAGAAATCGATGTCTTCGATATGCTCGCCACCAAGGCGTTCGGCCACGCGGTCGGAGGCATCGTTGCCGACGCGCACCAGGCTGATCACGCGCTGCAGGTGCAAGGGGTTCCAGGCGTAATCCAGGATGGCCGAGCCTGCCTCGGTGGCGTAGCCATGGTGGCGATGCTCTGGCTTGAGCATCCAGCCCATTTCCACATCCGGCCAACCTTCCGGATGCAGCAGGCCGGCGCGGCCGATGAATTCGCCCGTGGCCTTCATTTCCAGCGCCCACATGCCGTAGCCACGCAATTGCCAGTGGCCGATCAACATGGCCAGCGAGCGCCATGCGTTGGTGCGGTCCAGCGGCAGGCCATCGCCGATCCAGCGCGTGCTTTCCGGGTCGGCGAGCATCGCGGCGTAGTCGTTGAAGTGCCGTTCGGTCAGTGCCGTCAGGCGCAGGCGGTCGGTCTCGAGGGTGGGAATGTCGATCATTGCCGATCAGTCGTGAGGGATGCTTGCTACGTAAAATGGACCAGCGCATCCCTGCTCGCGCTATCCAATACTCTGGCCAGGGCTCGGGTGGTGGATATCAGGCTCTCGTCCCAGGGCAGACCGATAATTTTCTCACCGGTGGCGGTGTCGATAAAGTCCTCCTCTTGCCCAGGCGGCAGCAGATGACGGTAATCCACGGTGATTTCGGTGCCGACGGGCAGCTTGTGCAAGGCGAACACGAAGCCCAGATGCCATAGGCCGGTCGGCGCGAAGCTGTGATTGATGTAGCACTCGTCCGGCCATTCCGGCGTCAGCGTGTAGCGGTCTTCGAACCAGCGGGCGCTGGCGTACATCTGCTCGGGCTTGGCCACCAGCTCGCTCAACCGGTAGGTGCGATCGATGGCGTCGGGCGCCGTGATGATGCGCCCTGCCTCCACGTCCTCATCCAGGAACAACCCCTTGCCTGCACCACGAATCGTGGAGGCGTCGATGCGATAGCGGGGCAGGATCATGTTGGAGTGGCGGCGACGGATAGGTTTCGGCGCGGCGCAGTGTAGCGCAAGCCGTGCGCGAAGATACGGCCCGCGCGAGCGGGCCGTAGGTGGATCAGTCCTGGGCGGCTTCCTCGTTGGCTGCTTTGGACTTCTTGGCGTGTTTGGGCTTGGCCGGCGCATCGGCGGCCGCCTTTGCACCATCGCCGCTGAGCAGGATCGCGTCGTGGTTTCGCTCCAGCGTGGCAGAGCCGATGCCCTTCACCTGCGACAATTCGTCCGCGCTCTTGAATGGGCCATGCTCGTCGCGGAAGGCGACGATGGCTTTCGCCTTGGCCAGGCCGATGCCGTCCAGCGACTTGGCGATGGTCTCGGCATCGGCCGTGTTGATGTTGACCGGCGTGGCGGCAAAGGCGGGCAGTGCCAGCGATAAGGTCAGGCCAGCGATGGCGGCAAGCTTTTTCAACATAAGGTTCTCCCTGGGGAATGAGTGAGCGGCTCTTTCTTGCCGCGCCTCCACTTTGCGTTGTCGCCCAGGTGGCAGCCCAGTCGGTGGAGCGCGTATAAGCGCAGCTGAGTTGTGCGCCTGTGAGTGTCATCCGCGCGCTGGCAAGGTTGTGAGTATTGATGGCGGCGTTGACAGAGGAAGTGGCCATGCGTCACCGCGGTTTTGCCGGGCATGTTCTCTTGCAGCAAGAGTTGCGCCGCGTTGCACTGCTAAAATCGCGCTTTCCTTTGCTTCAGGAGTCCTTATGGATACCGCGCGTATCACCCGCTACATCAGCGATTTGTGGGATGCCGAAATCGTTCCGCAATTGGTGGAATACATTCGCATTCCCAACAAATCGCCCATGTTCGACAAGGACTGGGCGGCGCACGGCTACATGGATGCCGCGGTGAAGCTGATGGAGAACTGGGCGCGCAGCAAGCTTGCGCAACTGCCAGGCGCGACGCTGGAAGTGGTTCGGCTGGAAGGACGTACACCGCTGATCTATATCGAAGTGCCGGGACAGAACGACGACACCGTGGTGCTGTACGGCCATCTCGACAAGCAGCCGGAGATGACCGGATGGTCGGAAGGGCTGGGGCCGTGGACTCCGGTACTGAAGGGCGACAAGTTGTATGGGCGCGGGGGCGCCGACGATGGTTATGCCATCTTCGGTTCGCTCGCTGCCTTGCTGGCTTTGCGTGAGCAAGGCATACCGCATGCGCGCTGCGTGATCCTGATCGAAGCCTGCGAAGAATCCGGCAGCTATGACCTGCCGCACTACGTGGATCACCTTGCGCCGCGCATCGGCAACCCTTCGCTGGTGGTGTGCCTGGATTCGGGCTGCGGCAACTACGACCAGCTGTGGCTGACCACCTCGCTGCGCGGCATGACCGGCGGCGAACTCAGCGTGCAGGTGCTGGAAGAGGGCGTGCATTCGGGCGATGCGTCCGGCGTGGTGCCCTCCAGCTTCCGCATCCTGCGTGAGTTGCTGTCGCGGCTGGAAGATCAGCAAACCGGCCACATCAAGCCGAAAGAACTGCACGTGGACATTCCGCCGCAGCGCTTCGAGCAGGCCAAGGCGGCTACCGAGGTACTGGGCAAGGCGGTGTATGAGAAATTCCCCTTCATGGCCGGCATGCAGCCGGTGACGGATGATCTCACCGAGCTGGTGCTCAACCGCACCTGGCGTCCGCAGCTTGCGGTGACCGGTGCCGACGGCTTGCCGCCGCTGGAGAGCGCCGGCAACGTGCTGCGCCCGAAGACCAGCGTGAAGTTGAGCCTGCGCCTGCCACCCACGCTGGATGGCGCCAAGGCCAGCGCCTTCGTGAAGCAGCTGCTGGAAAAGGATCCGCCCTACGGCGCCAAGGTCAGCTTCAAGCTGGAGAAGGACGGCAGCGGCTGGCATGCGCCGCAGCTGTCGCCGTGGCTGGAACAGGTGGTGGCCGAAGCCTCCCAGCATTACTTCGGCGCGCCGGCCGCCTATATGGGCGAAGGCGGCACGATTCCCTTCATGGGCATGCTGGGGGCCAAGTTCCCGCAGGCGCAGTTCCTGATCACCGGGGTGCTGGGGCCGCATTCCAATGCGCACGGGCCGAACGAGTTCCTGCACATTCCGACCGGCAAGAAGGTGTCGATGGTGGTCGCCGACGTGGTGGCGCGGCACTTCCAGCAAGCCGCGCGATGACCGACATCGCCGCCAATTGGGCTGCCGTCCGCCAGCGCGTGGACGCTGCCTGCCGTGAGGCGGGACGCGATCCTACGGAAGTCACCGTACTGCCGGTCAGCAAGACCTTCGGCCCGGAGGCGATCCGGGCCGCGCTGGCGCTGGGGCTGCATCGCTTCGGCGAAAACAAGGTGCAGGAAATCCGCGAGAAGGCCGCGGTCCTGGCCAGCGAGACGATCGATTGGGTAGTGATCGGCCACCTGCAGACCAACAAGGCCAAGGACGTGGCGCGGCTGGCCAGCGAGGTGCAATCGCTGGACCGGTTGGAGCTGGCGGAGGCGCTGCAGCACCGCCTGGAGGCCGAAAACCGCAGCCTGGACGTGCTGGTGCAGGTCAAGACCGCCCGCGAGGACACCAAGCACGGCCTGCCAGCCGAGGCGTTGCCGGACTTCCTGCAGCGACTGCGGGCTTACTCACGGCTGCGGGTGAACGGCCTGATGACGCTCGCGACGCTGTCGGAGGATACCGGCGAGGTCCGCGCCTGCTTCCGTCAGCTGCGGGAGCTACGCGATCGCTGTGCAGCACAGGGCCATGCGCTGCCGCGGCTTTCGATGGGCATGAGCGGCGACTTCCCCTTGGCGATTGCCGAGGGCGCCTCCGAAGTGCGGATCGGAACCGCCATTTTTGGTAGCCGTTTGTACGCTCCGGCGTGAGGGTCCTGCCTGTGAAAGCCGTAAATATTCCGAA
Organism: Dyella sp.; assembly: GCF_035508675.1. GTDB lineage: Bacteria > Pseudomonadota > Gammaproteobacteria > Xanthomonadales > Rhodanobacteraceae > Dyella_B. The sequence continues at coordinate 7,767 of NZ_DATJMN010000041.1, read as the reverse complement.
AAATTCTTGAGTTAACGCTTATAGGTGAACCCGTGTTTCTGTGGATGTTTGTTTAAAATCAATGGCTTGCGTACTAAATTCGGCCGCGATCAATTTTCGAAACGACAGGGTTCAGTTAACTTCATCCGAACATGCTGCCGGTAGGGCTTTGTTACCTTCACCACTTCGTCACGGCCGCCGCAGGGGGCGACGGCCGGATCGGTAACCGCCCAGAGACCACCGAATGCCAAACACGCGACTTGTACTCGCCGCGCTTGCCACGGCTATGTGCTTTGCAGGCACCGCTTCCGCCGCCGACATCAGCAGCATTCAGGCCCAGGTTTCCGGAAAGTTTTCCTCTACCGTATTGAGTCCGCTGGCCGCTATCACGCCCGCGGCGGCGATGGCCCAGTCCACGCTCCCCACCCAGCTTCCCTACGCCACGGTCGCGTCCGCCAAGGACAGCACCGCCGCCGACACCGCCGCCACGGCGGATGACAACGACAACGCGCAATTCAGCGACGCCAAGACCAGCCAGGGCCTGCGCGACATGCTGATCGGCCTGGCCATGGAGTTGCGTCACGTGCGCTACGTGCGCGGTGGCCGCGATCCTTCCACCGGTTTTGATTGCAGCGGTTTCGTCCGCTACGTGTTCGAGCGCGCCATCGGCCTGCAGCTGCCGAGCAACTCGGCCTCGCAATACCTGGTCGGCAAGATCATTCACCGCGACGCCATGCAGCCGGGCGACCTGGTGTTTTTCCGCACTGCCGGCGGACGCCATGGCACGGGCCGCATCTCGCACGTGGCGATCTACATCGGCGAGGGCCGCTTCATCCACTCCCCGCGCCGCGGCGAATCCGTGCGCGTGGACAACCTCTCCGACAGCTACTGGGCCAAGCGTTTTGCCGGCGCCCGTCGCCCGGAAGCCATGGCGCAGATCGATGCGGGCGCGCACAACGGTTGATTGTTGAGAGCCAATGACGACTTGAAAGGCTGCCTACGGGTGGCCTTTTTTCTTGGGCGTCATGGCACCCTACGCGCTTATCAGACAAAAAACGCCCACCCCATGCCCACCCGCCTTCCACCCGTCACGCGCTACCTGCTCATCGCCAACGTCGTGGTGTTCGTGTTGCAACAGATGATGCACGACACCTTGATCGCGCACTTCGCATTATGGCCGTGGGGGCCAGACCAGCTGGCGCAGTTATCGAACGGCAGTGTGACGGCGATCGGCTTCCGGCCGTGGCAGCTCGTTACCTACGCCTTCATGCATGGCAGCCTCCAGCACATCTTCTTCAACATGTTTGCGTTGTACATGTTCGGCGGTGCGATCGAGCAGACGTTCGGCCCACGCCATTTCACGCTTTATTACTTCGTCTGCCTGCTCACCGCTGCGCTGACACAGTTGCTGGTGGTGAAGTACTTCACACACGGCTTCGAGCCTACGCTTGGCGCATCCGGCGCCATCTTCGGCCTGTTGCTGGCGTTCGGCATGCTGTATCCGCAAGAGCGGCTGATGCTGATCTTCCTGCCGATTCCCATTCCTGCGTGGCTGTTCGTGATTGGCTACGGCGCAGTGGAACTGGTGTTGGGCGTGGGTGGATGGCAGGCGAGCGTTGCGCATTTCGCCCATCTTGGCGGTATGCTCGGCGGCTTCCTGATGATCCAATACTGGCGCGGCAAGTTTCCGATCAAACCCAAGCACCGCTTGATGCGCTGAACAAAAATTCCAAGGGCGGAAAAAAAGACCATGACGCAACACCTGCAGCGCCGGCTGATGCCGCGCCATATCACCTTCATGGCGCTGGGCATGGCCATCGGCACGGGGCTGTTCCTTGGCTCGGCCAGCACCATCCAGTTGGCAGGGCCATCGGTGCTGTTCGCGTACATGTTCGGTGGCTTGATGATCTTCATCATCATGCGCGCGCTGGGCGAAATGGCGGTGCATGATCCGGTCGCCGGTTCGTTCAGCAGCTACGCGCATCGCTATCTGGGCCCTTTCGCCGGCTACGTCACCGGCTGGAACTACTGGTTGCTGATGGTGGGCGTGGGCATGGCCGAAAGCACCGGCGTCGGCATCTACATGAAGCAATGGTTTCCCGACTTGCCGCAATGGATCTGGGTGCTCGGCAGCGTGGTGATGATCGGCTCGCTGAACCTGATGGCGGTGAAGGTGTACGGCGAGATGGAATTCTGGTTCACCATGATCAAAGTGGTGACCGTGGTGCTGATGATCCTGGGCGGCGCCGGCATGATCTGGCTGGGTTGGGGCAACGCAGGACATCCGGTGGGGCTTTCCAACCTGTGGAGTCATGGCGGATGGTTCCCCCATGGATTCGTCGGCATGGTGCTGGCGCTGCCGGTGGTGGTGTTCTCCTTCGGTGGCATCGAAACGGTCGGCATGGCCGCGGGCGAAGCCTCGCAACCGGAGCGCACCATCCCGCGCGCCGTCAATTCGGTGCTGTGGCGTATTTTGATTTTCTACGTCGGTGCGCTGTTCGTGATCATGGCGATCTACCCGTGGAACCAGATCGGCACGCAGGGCAGCCCGTTCGTCACCACCTTCGACAAGCTCGGCATTGCGCAGGCCGCAGGCGTGATCAATTTTGTGCTGATCACCGCGGCGCTCTCGGGTTTCAACAGCACCACCTTCAGCGGCAGCCGCATGCTCTACAGCCTGGCCAACAAGGGGCAGGCACCGTCCTTCCTGGGTAAAGTCAGCGCGCATGGCGTGCCGATTCGCGGGGTGCTGGTGACGCTGGCCTGCCTGTCGATCGGCGTAGTGCTCAACTACGAACTGCCCAAGCACATTTTCGAGATGATGATGTCGATCCTCTCGTTCAATACCGTGTGGACGTGGTCGATGGTGCTGATCGCGCACTTCAGTTTCCGTCGCCGCTTCGGCAAAACCGCATTCCCGTTGCGAGGCTGGCCGATCACCAGCGCCATCTGCCTGGCATTTCTGATGTTTGTACTGGTCATGCTGGGCTATCACCCGGATACGCGCGTGGCCTTGTACGTGGGGGCGGCGTGGGTGGTATTGCTGACAGTGGCGTATTTCGCGTTCGGTATCGGCAAGCGGATGATGGTGGTTGGTGCGGATGAGAATGCGGCTTGACGTTGTGAATTAAGCCAGGATCGGAGCGCATAGGTTGGCGGGGAGCGCATGCGAACCCCGACGCTGCCATGCAGATGGTGATGTTGGGGTTCACCCCGGATCAAGTCCGGGGCTCACCATCAACCTACGAACATCCCAGCCTGCAAGATCAGCGCAACGCCAGGAAATCCGGGCTCACCACAAACCGCACCGCATCCAGCCGCAAGCGTGCTTGCGGCAACGCCTCCAGTAACGCCGAGCGCTCTTCCTCCACGTGCGCAATTTCCGCTTCGCTGATCGACGGATTCACTGCACGCAACGCATGCAGGCGCGCCACTTCCGCGTCCAGCGCTTCCCTGGCCTCCGTCACCGCCGCGGCAATGCTGGTTTGCGCACGCAGGCTCGCTGCCGCTTCGGCTTTTTCCAGCATCGGCGGCACCAGCTTGGCGAGGAACTTGCGATAGCGCGCCACTTCGATCGTGCGATCGCCGGCTTTGCGCACCGCCATCTCGCTGGGCTGAAAGCCGGGTCGTTCGGTGAGCTTGGTGTCGATGTTGGCCACGATCGGTTGCGTGGGCAGGAACCGCTCCGCATCCAGGCTGCGCTCCGCGATGCACTCCAGCACATACACCGCCTGCAGCAGCGCGTTACGCGACGGCAGCGCATCGTCCACCATGAAGGTGGCGTTGCCGCGCTCGTTGGAAAGCACCAGGTCGATCGCGCTGGCGATCATGGGATGATCCAGGCGCATCAACGGCAACTCTTCGCGCGCCAGCGCCACCTCGCGGGAGAAGGTGACCGAAACAGGGCCTTCGGCAAAGCCGGGCAGGGCGTCGGTGGACAGGTACTGCGGATCGAGCAGCAACACGTGGGCGCCGAGTTCTTCCGCGTGGATGCCGAAGGATTCCAGCAAGCGCTGCTGGAACGCATCGCGCGCAGGATCATCGTCTTCACGCCGGAACGCTTGCGCCAGCTCGTCCGCATGCAGATCGCGGCTGGCCGCCAGTTCGAGTAGATGATCGCGGCCGGCGCGAATCAGCTCGGCCATCTGCTCATGCGCGGCGCGCGTTTCGGCGAGCAGCACGTCCAGCTCCTGATCGCGCTGGTCATCGCCGCGGGCGTGCTCCTCGGCCAGTGTCGCCAGCGTTTCGCCGAAGCGGCGCAGCAATTCGCGGCCATCCGCCGGGCTGGTGCGGAAAGCGTCGATACCTTCGTCGTACCAGCGCGCCAATACGTGTTGCGCGGTATCGGGTGCGGCCATGATATGAATGCTGATGTCGTGCTTCTGCCCGATGCGATCGAGGCGGCCGATGCGTTGCTCCAGCAGATCCGGATCCAGCGGCAGATCCCACAGCACCAGGCGATGCGCGAACTGGAAGTTGCGGCCTTCCGAGCCGATCTCCGAGCAGATCAGCAGGCGCGCGCCATCGGCTTGTGCAAAATAAGCCGCGTTGCGGTCGCGCTGCACGATGCCCAGGCCTTCATGGAAACGGGCAATGCCCGCGCCCGTGCGTGTGCGCAGCGCCTCTTCCAGCGCCAGCACCTTGGCCTGGCTGCGGCAGATCAGCAGGAACTTGTCCTGCGGGTAACGATCGAGCAGGGCGACCAGCGTGTCGATACGCGGATCGTTGGCGTAATCCAGCTCAAGCACGGGTACCGGTTGCTGGATATCCGCATGGAATTCCGCCAGCAATGCCTGGCGTGTCACTTCATCCAGTCGTTCGGCATCGACTAGCTCCCACACCGGCGCGCGCTTGGGAAAGCCTCCAATGCTGGCGCGGCGATTGCGGAACATGGACCGCCCGGTGCCATGACGGTCGATCAACGCCGCCAGCAGCTCGCGGCTATGTTCCGGCTTGGTGGTATCGGCTAGGCAGGCTTGCAGCGCTGCATCGCCGTCAAAAGCCTTGCGCAAGGGCTCCAGCTCGGAAGCATCCAGCGGCGTGCTCGCCAGCAACTTGTCGGCGATCTGTGAAAGCGCCTGGAAATGTTCCGCCTCGGCGAGATACGTATCCAGGTCGTGATAGCGCTGCGGATCGAGCAGGCGCAAGCGGGCGAAATGGCCACTGCGCCCGAGCTGCTCCGGCGTGGCCGTCAGCAGAATCACGCCGGGCGTCGCCGCTGCCAGCTGCTCCACCAGGATATAGCGCGGGCTGGCGTTCTCAGCTGTCCAGGCCAGGTGATGGGCTTCGTCCACCACCAGCAGATCCCAACCCGCCTCCCGCAATTGCGTGGCGCGCTTGGGGTTGTGTTCCAGGAAGCCGAAGTCGGCAATCACCAGTTGCTCGTCTTCGAACGGATTGGCGTCGCTGCCGGATTGCTCCAGCGCCTCGCAACGCTCCTCGTCGTAGATCGCAAAGCTCAGATTGAAACGGCGCAGCAATTCCACAAACCACTGATACACCAGCGTATCCGGCAGCAGCACCAGCACACGCGAAGCGCGGCCGGCAGCGATCTGGCGCGCAATGATCATGCCCGCCTCGATCGTCTTGCCCAGCCCCACTTCATCCGCCAGCAGCACGCGCGGCGGCCGGCGCGCCGCGGCGATACCCGCCACGCGCAACTGGTGCGGCACCAGCCCGATCCGCGCCGAACTCAGCCCCCAGCTCGGCGAACGCCGCGCTTCCGCCCGGCGCTTCAAGCTCTCCAGCCGCAACTCGAAATGCGGCACCGGATCGGTACGCCCGCCGATCAGCCGGTCGTCCGCCTGGCTGACGCTCTGCTCATCATCCAGCTGTCCTTCGTGCAGCTCGCGCCCCTCGCCGCGATAGACCAGCAACCCCTCGCGCTCCTCTACGCGCTCCACCAGAAAGGCGAGGCCTTTGCCGGCCACCCGCTGCCCGGCGCGGAACTCGGCCCGCACAAGAGGGGCGGAGTCGACGGCATAGGGGCGCAGCACGCCTGACTTGGCGAATAGCACCTGGACTCCGCGTCCTTCCACGCGCAGAACAGTGCCTAGGCCGAGCTCGGGCTCGGCGGTGGAGATCCAGCGTTGACCGGGTATGAACATCAGCCTGCATTGCGTGGTTTCGAGGGGTGTCGATTATCCGCGCAACGAGTGAAACTGGCTACGCCTTAAGGCGTAGCCAAGAAGAGCATGCCAAACGGTCAATAGCTAATGTGGCCTTAACCGGCATCACCAGCAACTGGAGCCGCCCGATGAAGTGGCGGGTAGCTGGTTGCCAAGATAGTCCACCGAATAGGTCCCGCAACTATCACCCGCTTGAGAACCTGTAGGGGCCGCTTGGGCCGTATAGGTGCTTGCACTGCTGCCCGAAGTAGCCGGTGCGGAGAAGCTGACCACGTAAGTGGGATTGCTGCTGTTCGGCACCTGGATCTGATTATTGGCAATGTTCGAGCTCGAATAGCCGAGACTCAGCAAATTGAGCGTGTAAGTATTGTTGGTGGAGTAGTAAGTTTCCTCACGCCTGGATAGGTCGAGCAACGCTGACTTTGCAGTAGATCGGTTCGATTGCTGAACGTACTTCCGGTACTGCGGTATGGCGATCGCAGCCAGGATGGCCACGATCGCAACGACGATCATCAATTCGATGAGTGTAAAGCCACCTTGATGACGCCTTGTCATACGCATTGAAGGACGATGAATGCGTGCTTTGTCGAATATCTTGGCCATTGCCATGTCACCTTGTCTCAACGCAATTGCAGCCACGTCAACCGCTGCCCGCTTTGTCCGCCCGGGGGATTGATCTGATTGACGGTACCGACACCTGAAACGGTCTGGTTGACCAGATAAGGATGGCCATTCGCCGTCACCACCGACGGACTGCCCACCGCGCTGAGTGCGATGCCGCTAATGGAGCCGCTGATCACAACGCCCGTGGTGTCAGAGAAGAAGGAATTGGTGAAGCCGCCACCCGTCGCCGGGTTCAAAGCCATCGTCCAGCCCGCCGTTGTCACCACGGTGCAGCTCAGCGGCGAGTTGTTCGCCGGAATCGTCGTATTCACGATAAATGCGCCTTCGGATTCAATCGGGCTGTAGATAACCTGTTCGGTCTGGTTGCTGCCACCTACCCAGGACACACCGTTATAAGCAGGCAGATTCAGATACCAGCCGAACTGGGTGCCGGCTGTATTGACGAGGTTGCCGCTCGAATTGGTCGTTGCGCACGTCGAGCCCTGCATGCATACGGTGTTCTCGCTCACCGTGCGATAGCCCAGGATGGTGGAAGTGGAACTGCTTGATGTCGTGGTGCTGGTTATGGTCTGTTGTTCCAGGTTGCTTTGCGTAATAGGCGAGGATGTTGTGGGCGTGCCAGTTGCGCCGACGCTCAGGCCGGCATAGCCGACGCCCGCCGTGCCCGTTACCCCCAAGCCCCAGTCCCAAATGCCGTATAGCGTCTGAGGTCCGCCCGAATAGGTGGCACTGGACGTAACCGATTGCGGCTGGATAGCGCCGGTGCCGAATTCCACCAATACGTAAGGCGTATTGGAGTTTGAACTGGGTTCCGTTGTTGCGACCACGACTAGCTGGGTGGTAATCGGCTGCGGGCTGATCACCGTGTAGGTGGTGGTGTTGCCACTCGTCGTTGTGGTGGTGCCGTATGCGTAAGTGGATTGTTGCGATGGCGCCACCGGTGACAATACCGTAATCGTTGGCGTCGACGTAGTGGTAGTGGTGGTGCCGCCGCTCGTTGTCGTGGTGGTGGTGTACACCGTCTTGATCGGCGGCG
>NZ_DATJMN010000040.1:0-7644 GCF_035508675.1 Dyella sp. | reverse complement strand
GCGAAGAACTTGTTGTCCAAAAGTTTGCGATGCTCTTCCAGCCATACCGGCGCCCCAGGCATGACGTCGCGAACCTGTTGGGCAAACGCGTGAACCTGATCGAAGCGAGCACGGGCCAAGCCGCGTAGATCGAAGCGAAAGCAGCCCTTGGACTGCACGTAAGGAAGTTCCTTGAAGTGCTGCGCGATGTATTTGCGCATCAGCACCTTGTTCACGCCGCCGGGGCCGATCAGGTGGCTGTCGGGAACGTGATGGAAAACCCAGTCGCGCAAGTGTTCGTCGCAATAAGGATAGGCCAGCCGAAGCGCCATGGCCTTGGCGGTATACATGCCTTTGCACAGGTGCGCCGACTCCACGATGGTGAGCGAAATGCGGCGTATGGCTTCCTTCGATTGCGCAGCTTCAAGGTCGGCGCGAAACGGCGTGATACGCTGCCGTGAACTGGCCGAGATATGCCAGCCGAACAAGGCATCCACTTCCGCATCGCTGAAACGCGAGCCGGGGAGATAACGCTCGAACGTATCCATCTGCAGCGTCGATAGCGCAAAGCAAGCCCTGAAGCTGCGGTTCACGAGCCTGGATTTGAACAGCGCCTGCGGCACGCGGATGCCGCGCGCCATCAGCGTAAGCAACCGTTCCCTCATATGTACGGGCGTGCCGAAATATTCGTCTGCGCCAATGCCGTCGATGATGCCGTCGCCACCTTGTTTGCGTACTTCGGTTGCCAAATCGGCGTATGACAGCGCGGCAAAATCGGCGGTGAGCAAAGGCATGCGTGGCAGCAGCGCAAGATAGCGGTCGTAGGCGCGCCCCGGGTCGCATACCAGGGCTTCGTGACGCAAGCCGAGCTGCCGCGCGACAAAGCGCGCCGACGCCATCTCGTTTTCCTCTTTGCCGCCCAGATAGGTCAGGCAGGTTGCGTCGGGGCGCGTCTGGGCCAGCGCGATTGCCATCGACGTGGAGTCCTTGCCGCCGCTTTGAAACATCCATGGCGAATGCATGCTTGCCGTGGAGCGCTCGATCGAATCGCAAAGCAGGCGGTGAAAGGTTTCAAGCAGCGTGTTTTCGTCCACCGCTCCAGACGGCGGCCGCGTGGGTGCCAAGGCCGACTGAAACGTATAGTGGTACTGCGGAGCGTCGTGCATGTCCTGCGACGGGTCAAAGCCTGTCGCTACAACCTTGACGTTGCGATAGATGGAATGCGGCGGATAGACAAACGTGTTTCGCAACAGATCCGCGATCGAGACCGGATCCACCGACGCATCATTGCCTTGAAAACTGTCGAGCGGCGAGAAATCCACTTCGCTCTGATAAGGCGAGGTGTCGATTTGAACGTTCAAACCACCGGAGATTCCCGACTCCAATCCTACGTTCGTTGCTCGAAAAGCGCTCTGGTTTATTTTGGGATTTCTCATCGTTCCAAACACTTAACCGTTTCCTCGCTGCTCTTGTAGTGGCTGTTTCGAGGTTGCCCAAGCAAGTGGGCTCAAGCTGCGGCGCCAAAGCAAACGCGTCGAGCACTGGCGCTGTCGTAACGACCGTGTCGGCGTTGGTTTGCTGCCGGCCGTAAGCGGGACAGTTTCCCGGCAAACTTTTTTTTATCGCCTTGGCAAGCGCTGCGCCGCAAAGATTCTGCTTGGCGATATAAGAAGGCGAAGGCGGAAGAAGACAGTGCAGCAACACGATACGACATGAGCACGCAGTACTTCATGAGTTCTCCAGACGACACAGCGTTCGCCCGTAGCGCGAAGCCCTGATATCTTCGCAATCGCTACTGGCACCGCAGTGTTGGGTGGTGTGGTGCATGAGAGGGTCAGATGGCGGCCTTCCGTGAAGGATGCATGCAGCGTTGTGTGCGAAATGTGTGCTATGCGTTTACGCCGCTGTGCACATTTGTGTACATCCGCGCGGGCCAAATGTTGGTTTCACGAACCTGACGCGGGTTAATCGCGCGCACGGCCGATTGCGGAAATCAATACTGTCTACTCGATGTTTAGATAAAAGCAAAATGATGTCATGCGACGATCGATCGCATTGAGCCTGCGCAGAAACATTCTCGATGATCGTTTCAAGCCATGCGCAGCAGGATGGCTCATGGATAGAAGACCAACGCCGATGCATCGACGCGGTGCGCATGGCACACCACAACCGTTCGGCAGCGATGTGTAGAACTGTGTAGAACATAGTGGCCAACAGCCCAAAGCCTCACGGTCGTCATTCCGGCGAAGGCCGCAGTCCAGTTTGAATACGCCGTGCGACGCACACCTCACGTTTTTATGTCGAGCGCTTCGCGCGTCATTATTTGTACTGGATTCCGGCCTTCGCCGGAATGACGGTGCGGCGGTAACCGCCACCCCGGGAACCCCGTCCGTACCCCACATTTGCACCGACCCTTCACACCCTCTAGATTTCCCCTCACATCCATCGTTGAGGGCAACGCCATGCGCGTACTGATCGCAGCGATTTTGGGCGGCATCGTGATGTTCTTGTGGGGCTTCGTCGCACACATGTTTCTGGGCCTGGGCAACCCCGGCATCCATCAGCCCGCGAACGAGGACGTCGTACTTAGCGCCCTGCATCAAGGTCTCGGGCCCACGCCAGGCGTCTATATCCTGCCCTCGCTGGACTTCAACAAGTGGAACGATCCGGCCGCCCGCGCCGCCTATTCGCAAAAGGCGAACCAGTCGCCCTACGCATGGGTGGTGTATCAACCGCAAGGCAAGGACATGACCCAAATGAGCGGCCAACTTCCGCGCGAATGGGCATCCAACACCTTGTCCGCGCTGGCCCTGGCCTTTCTGATGGGGTTGAGCGCGTTCAGCTTTCGCAAGCGCCTGGGCATCGCCGTGGTGGCCGCCTTGTTCGCATGGCTGAGCACCTTGGCGCCGTATTGGAATTGGTATCGCTTCCCCGAAGCGCTGGTCTTGGCCGCCCTGATCGAGCAGCTCATCGGCTGGCTGCTGGCGGGCGCGGCGATGGCGTGGTGGATCGGCCGGCAGGAACGCAAAGCAGCCTGAAAGCGGAGTAGGGGCCACCGCGTTGCGACCGCGGCGGCCCCACGGCGATAATCCCGGGTTCTTGCCGCCGATTTGGACCCCAACATGCTGGACCCCGCACTGCTGCGTTCGCGCCTGGCCGAAACCGCCGCGCGCCTCAAGGAAACCCGAGGCTTCACGCTGGACGTGGCCTCCGTGGAAGCGCTGGAAAGCCAACGCAAGCAGCTGTCCACCGAAACGCAGGAGCTGCAAAACCTGCGCAATACCCGCTCCAAAGCCATCGGCCAAGCCAAGGCCAAGGGCGAAGACGTCGCCCCGCTGATGGCCGAAGTGGCCGGCATCGGCGACAAGCTCAAGGCCAACGAGCATGCCCTGGCCGAAGTGCAGGCCAGGTTGTCGGATATCGCCCTGGGCATCCCCAATCTGCCCGACGAATCCGTGCCCGCCGGCAAAGACGAAAACGACAACCAGGAAATCCTTCGCTGGGGTACGCCACGCCAGTTCGATTTCGCGGTGAAAGATCATGTGGATCTGGGCGAGCGCCATGGCTGGCTGGACGGCGAAGCCGGCGCCAAACTCTCCGGTGCGCGCTTCACCGTCATGCGCGGCCAGCTCGCGCAGCTGCATCGCGCGCTTGCGCAATTCATGCTCGATCTGCACACGCGCGAACACGGCTATCTGGAATGCAACGTGCCGTTGGTCGTCAACGCCGACACCATGCAAGGCACCGGGCAGCTTCCCAAGTTCGAAGAAGATCTGTTCGCCACGCAAGTCGGCGAGACCAAGCGCTATCTCATTCCCACCGCCGAAGTGTCGCTGACCAACTTGGTGCGCGACACCATTCAAGACGCCGATGCACTGCCGCTGCGCCTCACCGCGCACACACCGTGCTTCCGCGCCGAAGCCGGCAGCTACGGCCGCGACGTGCGCGGCATGATCCGCCAGCATCAATTCGAAAAAGTGGAAATGGTGCAAATCGTGCGCGCCGAAGATTCGTTTGCGCAGCTCGAAGAAATGGTAGGCCACGCAGAAAAAGTGCTGCAGAAGCTCGATCTGCCTTACCGCAAAGTGATGCTTTGCACCGGCGACATGGGTTTCGGCGCCGCCAAAACCTACGACCTGGAAGTATGGCTGCCCAGCCAAAACACCTACCGCGAAATCTCCAGCTGCTCCAACTGCACGGATTTCCAGGCGCGCCGCATGCAGGCCCGCGTGCGCAACCCCGATACCAACAAGCCGGAACTCGTGCACACCCTCAACGGCTCGGGCCTTGCCATCGGGCGCACGCTTATCGCGGTGATGGAAAACTACCAAAACGCCGACGGCTCCATCACCGTGCCGCAGGCTCTGCGTCCTTACATGGCCGGCGCGGAGCACATTGCATGAACGCACCGGCAAGCCGCACCTGGGACAACGTGGAGTTCTACTCCAGCTATTTCCTGATGATCGTGCTTGCCTCCGTCATCGGCACACGCCTGAGTTTTGCAGGCGTGTGGGAGCTGCCCACGCTTGATCTTGTGCTCAGCGCCATCGCGCTCGTGCTTGTCGTCGCCAGCTTCTGGATCGCCCGCAAACGTCGCAGCTGGCGCGTGTGGATCATCGCCTTCGCCACCGCAACGCAGCTGTTGCCGATGGTGCTACGCCATCCCGCCACGCTGTTTCCGCTGCTCGGCGGCCTGATTCCCGTGGTCATCACGATTTGGGCGCTGGTGGCGCTCTCGCGCAAAGGCGCGAATGGCCCGCGAGCACGCGGTTCCTGATACGATTGCAACCCTCGCGAGATCGCCAAATGTTCGGCAATCAAGCACAAAAAAATCGGAGAGATGGCCGAGTGGTTTAAGGCAGCAGTCTTGAAAACTGCCGTAGGTGTAAGCCTACCGTGGGTTCGAATCCCACTCTCTCCGCCAGAAAGGCAAAGGCCCTGATTTTTCAGGGCTTTTTGTTGTCTGGAGAAAAGCTGGCCAGTCCACATATTGCTCCACAAGGAACGGTATGCACATTCCGAATTACCTTCGGCTAGCGACATCAGGAAACTGGCATTTTCGCCAAAGAATTCCGACGCATTTGTCTCGCAACGCGAGCAAAACTGAAATCACTAAAAGCCTTCGGACCCGTGATCTCTTCACGGCTCAAAGACGTGCTTTGGCCTTGGTCCAAGCGTATGCTCAAACCTTCGCACAGGTCGGGGGGCTGGGTCTGTCAGTGGCTAAGGATGGCTTACCTTCTGTTGATGAAATCGCCAAGGCCATTGCCTTGGGATATCGGGTCATTGTCAGACCATCGTTAACAAGCTTAGTTATTTGCGTGGCTTTTTCGAGTGGGCCAAAGCGCGTGGGTACTATCCTTCATTTTCGAGAGATGAAAACCCAGCTGCTGGGCAAGTTGTGTATGGCAACGGCAATCCCCACCTTCCTATCAACCCACCAGCTCCCCTCCGCCTCCAACGCCCCGAGCACCACTGGAGGTTGAGATGCCTAAGTTCACTTATAACGGCATTGTTTGCGCCCCTGCGGCTATCGGCGGGAATGCCATTGAGTACCGAAAGGCTTGGGTTGTGGGCATTTTCGAGATAGACAAGGAGCCCGGCTCGTATTGGAAAAAGTTTCCAGCCGGTGTTGTTTATACCGTCGAGTTTGAAGACGGGTCATCCACCGAGTTCCATGAGAATGACTTGCGAGCATGGGAAAAGGGTTGATATGGAGACTGGCCAGGCTACGTCGACCGCTTCCATCACGACTGACGAACGCACGCATGAGTTATGAGCGAATCGACGGTTACCACGACGTTGCTCTCAAGGGCATCGTTGGTAGTGGTGCCCCAGGTATCATTGCTCTGTCATTTGTCATGGAGGATGGGCAACAGAAGTCGCTTACTCTGCATGCTTGCGAGATATTTCGGGCCACCGATTTTGTAAACCAGAATGTCGTCTCTAGGCTCCTGCTTTTCCGAGGACCAGAAATCGACACAGGCATCGTTATTGACAAGCTACGCTGGGCAACCAGCCTATCTGATGCGAAGTCATACTTAAGCCCTGAGTGGGTGGAAGTAGTTCTTGCGAAGATAAGAAGCGGCCAACTGTCTTTATTAGTGCTCGAGCCTAGTTGCGGGGCAGAGATCGTCGCTTTATTTTCACATCTGTCCACCTGATGCGTGGTAGACATTGAAGCGCTTCTGAACCACGATTTATCCAGGATGATTTGAATGAGTTGGTTTCTCTCGGGCTTCTGAGCTTGGAGTACGCGTCTGACAAAAGACGGGACTTTCAAATCACAAGGAATGCAGTGAGGTACGTCGAAGCGATAAGGGCATCAAAGTAATACTTTGGTAACTCTAAACTGGGGAGCAAGGGCGACGATGACGTTTGACCATAGGGACCGCTAGGCCGAAGATCGGTCCACACATCAACCCACGGTTTGTGGGCTGTCAGGCCTTGGAGGAGCGGGGTTGTCCCATCCCGCTCTCTCCGCCAGATACGAAAACGCCCCTCGTTAGGGGCGTTTTTCATTTCTGCGAGAAAGACTTGGCGAGAAGCAGCTGAGCTCGACACAGCTGCCCGGAACAAATTTGAGCCGCCACAGGTCGCGGTGGGCATCAAAGTGAGTTGCTTGACTCGACAGCTAACCCGGAGTAATTAGCCGGAAGCCTAACTGTCACAAGGAGATGGACATGCGAGCATTGCTGTTTCCCGCCTTGGTCGTCGTGTTGCTGGGCAGTACAAGCGCTTTTGCAGACGACCAGGCGATGCCTCACGTCGTGAATTCTTCCTATACGCCCGGCAATATCGAGCCTGTGCTGGTGTACGTAAATGACCGGGGCAAGGTTACCGATGCTTTGCCGGCGTACCGGCTTTCGCCTGAGCTCTCGCGCTTGCTGCGCACTAACCTCGACGAAATGATCCACAAACCTGCTTACGACAAGCAGGGCAAGCCGATGGCCAGCCAGTTCATCATCAACGTGGCCTTGCAGTCCGCGCCGCGTAATGCGGGTGGTTACGACGCTCATTTTGCATACGTATCGGCCTCTCCGGTACCGCCCGGCAGATGGTATTGGTCCCACGATGCAAGTGGTCGGCTAGGATTGGCCAGCTCGGACGCTCTCGCGAGCGGCGTTACGCAGCAATTTGTTACTCCAAGCGCTCCTGTGTACCCGCCACCAAGCTCCAATCGCGGTCGCTAGCGCTAGAGAGGCGCCAATCTGCTGTGATGCAGATGGCATGTTGACTCGGGGGTTCTCCGTTTGTCGCACGTCTTGCCCAGATTGAATTTGGGCAAGACGTGCGCCGCAATTTAGCGAGAGCGTGTAACCGTTCGGGCTTCAAATGCGTCCGTAGCAGGGACCTCTTGCAGACCGATGGCTTTGATGATGGGGACACACATGAACGGAAATGTTTTATTGGCAGGTGCACTCTTTGCCCTCGCTGCCTCTTGCGCCGGAGCCGCGACATCGACGTCACTGAATTCGCCGGACGCTACAGGCCCCGAACCCTTGGCCAGCACCATCCAGAAATTGGATGCCGAATTCTTCGGCTCATTCAACCAATGCAGTGCGCCCGATCAGCTTAAAAAGCACGGAAGCTATTTGAATCCGAAGGTCGAGTTTTACCATGACAAATCCGGCGTGACTTGGACAAGCCAAGCCTATATCGAGA
>NZ_DATJMN010000039.1:0-4501 GCF_035508675.1 Dyella sp. | reverse complement strand
CGGTTCATCGGCTCGGGATTTGGCGGCAAGCTGTCGCCATGGCCACAGGCCACATTGGCCGCCGCTGCCGCTCGCCAGCTCGGTCGCCCTGTCAAGATCAGTGTCGATCGGCGCATGATGTTCTCCAATGTAGGCCATCGCCCGCGCACCCAGCAGCGCATTCGCCTGGGCGCAACACAGGATGGCAAACTCACCGCAATCCGCCACGACTTCTACTCGGAGACCTCGGCGCTTGACAACTTTGTGGAGCACTGCGGCGAGCAGACTCCCTTCCTCTACAGTTGTCCGAATCTTGTCGTGACCACGGCGATGGTGCGCCGCAACGTCGGCACGCCTGCCCCGATGCGCGGCCCGGGTGCGGTGCCTGGGCTGTTTGCACTCGAGTCTGCCATCGACGAGCTGGCCATCAAGCTCAAGATGGACCCGCTGGAATTGCGTTATAAAAACGATGCCGAACGCGACGAAGGCCGCAATCTTCCGTTCTCTTCGCGCCACTTGAAAGAGTGCTACCAGACCGGTGCGGAAAAGATCGGCTGGAAACAGCGCACCCCGGAAGTCGGCTCCATGCGCCGCAACGGCAAAGTCATCGGTTGGGGTGTCGCCGGAGCCTCTTGGGGAGCGGCCCGCGTTCCCTGCACAGCGTCGGTGGAACTCTGCCCCAACGGCCGCGTTTGTGTTCGCTGTGCCACGCAGGACATCGGCACGGGCACTTACACTCTCTTTGCGCAAGTGGTTCACGCGCGAACCGGCATACCGCTCGATCGCATCGATGTATTTCTCGGCGACACGAGTTTGCCCGATGGACCGACTTCCGGCGGCTCCATGGTAACCAGCGCGATCCTTCCTGCCTCCACCACGGCCGTCAACGAAGCAGTCACTCGCCTGCTGCACATTGCCGCGCAGACACCGGGTTCGCCGTTCCATGGCGCACACCCTGATTCGCTCGCACTCGCTGAAGGCCGGGTTATCTCGAAGGAGCAGCAGCCGCGGGTTGTGGGCGCAGCGTTCCATGGCGGCGATCTGACTGCCAATGGCATGCCGTTTGAAGACGTGCTGCGGCTGGCCAATCTCAGCGGCATCAGCGCTACGGGCCGCACCTTCCCTTCGTTTGAAGACCCGAAGGCCAAGGCCTATTCGCTCCATTCTTATGGCGCCCACTTTGCCGAAGTGGAGTGGGAGCCTGAGATCGCGCGGCTGCGAGTAAGCCGCATCTTCTCGGTCTTTGACGCCGGCCGCATCATTAACAAGAAGGCTGGAGCCAACCAGATTCTCGGTGCGGCCGTGATGGGCCTGGGCATGGCGCTCTTTGAAGAGACCGTGCACGATTCGCGCACGGGTCAACCCATCAATGGCAACTTTGCCGACTACCTGGTAACTACCTGCGCCGATCTTCCCGATCTGGACGTCACCTTCCTCGACTACCCGGATTACATCGTCAACGAGTACGGAGCGCGCGGAATCGGCGAAATCGGCATGGCAGGCGTGGCGCCGGCCATCACTTCGGCGGTGTATCACGCCACAGGCGTTCGGGTGCGCGAACTGCCCATTCGCATTGATGATCTGCTGCAGTCGAAGGTCCTCGAGGCATGATGATTTCGGGCCGGTAGCTGAAGAACTACTGGACCGCACAACTTGCTGCATCAGGCCCGGCGGTTTTGGTTTGCAAGAAAGGGAAAGCATGAGCACGACATCCGAATCGATCCTGGGCACGCCAACGCCCCGCATTGATGGCCCCTTGAAGACATCCGGCAGCGCACAGTACGCTGCCGACATTCACTTTCCCCACATGGCTCATGCCGTGCCCATCGGTGCAACCATCGCCAGCGGGCGCATTCGCTCGCTCGACACCAGCGCAGCCGAGCAGATGCCTGGCGTGTTGCTTGTTCTGCATCACGGCAACATTGGCCCGCTCTACCGCACCGTTCCCGGCGACGACAACGCGACCAACAGCGAAGTGCGTTCGGCATTTGAAGACGAGGTCGTGCGCCACTGGGGCCAGCATGTCGCCGTGGTAATTGCGGAGACGCTGGAACAAGCCACCGCCGCTGCAGCCACTGTGAAAGTAGAGTACGAAGTGCAGCCCGCCAGCCTGCATCCGGGACTCGATGACTATGATGGCAAGCGCAAGTCAGTCTCCAAGCGCGGCGACCCCGACACCGCTTTCGCCTCCGCGGCGGTCAAGGTCGACGCCACCTACATCACACCAGTTGAAACGCACAGCCCTATCGAGATGCACGCATCGGTCGCCGTGTGGGATGGCGATCGCGTCACGCTCTACGAGACTTCGCAGGGCGTGGTGAATCACCGCGTGGTGATGGCGCAAGTGCTCGGCATTCCGGTGGAGAACGTACGCGTCGTCACGCGTTTTCTTGGCTCGGGCTTTGGCGGCAAACTCTTCCCATGGCCGCACACCGCAATGGCTGCTGTTGCCGCACGCAAACTCAGCCGTCCAGTGAAGCTGAGCCTCGACCGGCGCATGATGTTCGCGACGGTAGGCTATCGTCCGCGCACTGAGCAGCGCATCCGGCTTGGCGCCAACAAAGACGGCAAGCTCGTTTCGCTGCAGCAGGACTATCTCAATGTCACCTCAATACTCGACGACTTTGAAGAGGGCTGTGGCGAAGCGACGACTTACATCTACAGTGTTCCCAATCTGGCCGTTACCGGTGGAATGGTACATCGCAACGTGGGGGCGCCGATGTACATGCGCGGGCCTGGCGCTGTGCCCGGTCTCTACGCACTTGAGTCCGGCATGAACGAACTTGCCGACGCGCTCAACATCGATCCCCTGCAACTGCGCTACATCAACGACGCAGAGAAGGATGAGAGCAACAACCTGCCCTTTTCATCACGGCATCTGCGCGAGTGCTTTGAAGTGGGTTCGAAAAAGTTTGGCTGGGAGCACCGTACGCCCGGCATTGGCTCCATGCGCCGCGACGGCAAGATCATCGGCTGGGGACTTGCCGGCGCAAGCTGGCCCGCTTTGCGCCTGCCCTGCACCGCCACCGTCGAATTCTGCGCGAATGGCCGCCTCTGTGTCCGGTCGGCAACGCAAGATATCGGCACTGGAACGTATACGATCTTCGCCCAGATGCTGAGTCACAAAACCGGTATTCCGTTCGAGCGCGTCGACGTGATCATCGGCGACAGCGCGCTGCCTGCCGGCCCCATGTCCGGCGGATCCATGGTGACAGGCTCGGTGCTCAATGCCATCGCCCAGGCCGCCGATGGCGCGATCGACAGGCTGCAAAAGCTAGCTGCCTCCACCGAGGGCTCGCCTCTGAATAATGCAAAAGCTGAAGACGTCGCCTTCAGCGTGGGCCGCGTGCATCGCAAAGGCCAGGAACCCGCAAGCGGCATCGCCTTTGCCGACCTGCTCAACCTCGCCCGTCTCAACGGCATCAGCGCCGAAGGCAAGACCGTGCCAACGTGGGAGGATCCAAAAGCCAAAGGCTTCTCGCTGCACTCCTACGGTGCGCAGTTTGTCGAGGTCGAGTTAGATCCGGAGATTGCGCGGCTACGCGTGAGTCGCACCGTAACGGTTATCGACGCTGGACGCATCATCAACCCGAAGGCCGCGGCAAACCAGATCGCCGGTGCCGTTGTCATGGGCATCGGCATGGGCATGCTTGAGGAGACTGTGTACGACCAGCGCAGCGGCCAACCGATCAACGGCAGCATGGCCGACTACCTTATGGCGACGTGTGCCGACCTGCCGCAGATCGATGTCACATTTCTCGATTACCCCGATCCCGTGATGGGCGAGTTCGGCGCGCGTGGAGTGGGCGAGATTGGCCTTGCCGGCGTGGCTGCCGCCATCACCGCCGCTGTCTACCATGCCACCGGCGTCCGGGTCCGTGAGTTGCCCGTCCGCATCGAGCACCTGCTGCAATCGAAGATAATGGAGGCGTGAGCAGGTTGACGGAAAGCACAATGCATGACTGACCTCGGCCCCATCCTTTCGCTTTGGCACGAATTGGAGTCTGCCGGAACAGGCTACGTGCTTGCGACCATCGTCGCCATCGAAGGCTCCAGCTATCGCAGGCCGGGCGCGCGCATGCTGCTCGCGCAGGACGGTCGTCGCGCAGGAACCGTCAGCGGCGGATGCCTTGAGGCGGAGGTCGCGCGCCGCTCGTGGTGGCTCACAGGCTCCGGGCCCGTCGTCGAACGCTATTCCACTGTCGAAGACGATGGCGACCGTCCCTACGGCTCCGGCTGCGGCGGTGTTGTCTATCTTTTGTTGGAGCGTGCCGCAACCGCATCGGCTCATCTTGCTGCTTTAGAGTCGGCATTCCTCGCGCGGACACCCATTGCCATTGCCACCATTCTCGATGGGCCGCAGATTGGTACGCGTGCAATCGCTGGCCTGCCCGTGGGTTCCGGCTCTGCTTCGAACCATGACCTGAAGACACTTGCTGATCGTGCGCTCCTCGAATCCATATCGTTCGAGGAGAGGATCGCGATTGACGGCGTATCCACACGCGTCTGGGTCGATCACGAG
>NZ_DATJMN010000038.1:0-20885 GCF_035508675.1 Dyella sp. | reverse complement strand
GCCACCCTGCCCCTGGCCGCCCAAACGGCGGCAAGCGCGAGCGGCGTTGTCGCCTTCGCCCCAGGCAAGCTCGCCGCACTGCGCAAGGCCGGCACACCCGTGTTCGTCGACATGACGGCGGATTGGTGCGTCACCTGCAAGGCCAACGAACATGCCGTGCTCGACGGCGACGATTTCAAGGCGCTGCTCAAGCGCACCGGCACCATTTATATGAAGGGCGACTGGACCAACGAGGACCCGGCCATCTCCGCCTTCCTGCAGCAGTACCACTCCCCTGGCGTGCCGCTATACGTGGTGTTTCCTAAGGACGACGGCGACGGACGAAAGCTGCCGACGGTACTGACCTTTTCACTGGTGGAGCAGGCGCTGACCCAGGCGGCGAACTAATCGCCGCGGCAAGCCTGCATACTTGCGGCCCCGCGAATCACTCCTCACCCATGCTGAGCCGCACCAACCTTGTCATCCTCGCCCTGGCCTTGCTGGCCGCCATCGCCGGCGGCTGGCTGCAGCATGAAAGCCGGATGGCGCACGTGCCGCCCGGAGTCCATGTCGCAAAGGTCGGCGATCTTCGCCCGGACGTGGCCCTGCTCGACCTCGACGGCCACGAGCGCCGCCTCTCCGGCTACCAGGGCAAGCGCCTGCTACTAAACTTCTGGGCCAGCTGGTGTGCGCCGTGCCTGGCCGAGATGCCCGCTTTGAACGCAGGCCAACGCAAGTTCGCCGATCAGGGGGCGATCGTGCTGGGTATTGCTATGGACCAGCCGGATCGTGTACGAGCTTTTCTTGCCAGCCATCCGGTGGGCTACCCCATCCTGATCGGCCAACTCACGTCGCCCAGCACCTCGCTGCGCTTCGGCGACCTGGATGAGGTGCTGCCTTACAGCGTGCTGCTGGACGAAAACGGCCGCATCCTGGCTGTTCACCGCGGCCCGCTGGACGGCCAGCAACTGGACCGCTGGCTGTCGTCGGCAAGCGCGCCCTGACGCGGTTTGCACCGCCATACGTCGACGCACGTTTAACATCTTCTTTCTCCGCCAAACGTCGCCGAATTGCGCCGAACTGGACAATATTCTCGGCACCGCGCACACTCTCGCCGGTTTTAGGGAAGCTGGGAGCACCATGGCGAAGCTGCTGGTCCTGCACGGACCCAACCTCAACCTGCTCGGCGTACGCGAACCGGATATCTATGGCCGGGAAACGCTGGCCGACATCAATAACCAGTTGGCCCAGCGCGCCCAGGCGACTGGCCATGAGCTGGCCTGGTACCAGTCCAACGCCGAGCATGAACTGATCGGCCGCATTCACCAGGCGCGCGACGAACAGATCGCCACCATTCTGATCAACCCCGGTGCGTTTACCCACACCAGCGTGGCCCTGCGCGATGCGCTGGCCGCGGTGGGCATTCCCTTCATCGAACTGCACATGAGCAACGTGCACGCCCGCGAGCCGTTCCGCCGCCATTCCTATCTGTCGGACCTGGCGATGGGCGTGATCTGCGGCTTTGGCAGCACCAGCTATCGCCTGGCGCTGGAGGCTGCCCTGGCCAAACTCGAAGCAACGCCTGCCGGCTAGCTGGCCGATACCGTTTTCTTTCACTTTCCCGCCGCCAAGCTGCGGCCCACAGACCCTGAGAAGGCAAGCCCCATGGATCTGCGCAAGATCAAAAAACTGATCGACCTGCTCGAGGAATCCAACCTCGCCGAACTGGAAATCAAGGAAGGCGAGGAAGTCGTGCGCCTGTCGCGCGTGCCCAAGGGCGGCATCACCGTAGCTGCGCCCCCCGCTGCACACGCGCCGGCCCCGGCTCCGGCCGCCGCTCCCGTTGCCGCCGCTCCCGTGCCGGCCGAAGGCGAAGCGGGCAGCAACCTGCCGGCCGGCCAGGTGGTGAAGGCGCCGATGGTCGGCACCTTCTACGCCTCGGCCAGCCCGGGCGCACCGGCGTTCGTCAAAGTGGGCCAGCAGGTCAAGGCGGGCGAGACGCTGGGCATCATCGAAGCAATGAAGATGTTCAACCAGATCGAAGCCGAAGTATCCGGCGAGGTGAAGGCCATCCTGGTCGATAACGGCCAGCCGGTGGAATTTGACCAACCGATGTTCGTGATCGGCTGAACGGCCTGACGACTATGCAAAAGCTCGAAAAGGTCGTTATCGCCAATCGTGGCGAAATCGCGCTGCGTATCCTGCGCGCGTGTCACAGCCTCGGCATCAGGACTGTGGCGGTGCACTCCACCGCGGATCGCAATCTCAAGCACGTGGGCCTTGCGGATGAAGCCATCTGCATTGGACCCGCGCCTTCGGTCGACAGCTACCTCAACATTCCGCGCATCATCGCTGCGGCGGAAATCACCGACGCCAACGCTATCCACCCGGGCTACGGCTTCCTTGCCGAGCGTGCTGATTTCGCCGAACAGGTGGAGCAATCCGGCTTCATCTTCATCGGACCGACGGCCGATGTGATCCGCATGATGGGCGACAAGGTAGAAGCGATCCGCGCGATGAAATCGGCCGGCGTGCCGTGCGTGCCGGGTTCCGGTGGTCCGCTCGGCGACAATGTCGAGGAAAACATGCGCATCGCGCGTGAGATCGTCTATCCGGTGATCATCAAGGCCGCTGGCGGTGGCGGTGGCCGCGGCATGCGCGTGGTGCGCACCGAAGCGCATCTCGGCAACGCCATCACCATGACCAAGCAGGAAGCCAAGGCCGCGTTCGGCAACGATCAGGTGTACATGGAGAAATTCCTGGAGAATCCGCGCCACGTGGAAATCCAGGTGCTCGCCGATGGCCAGGGTCAAGCGATTCACCTTGGCGAACGCGATTGCTCCATGCAGCGCCGTCACCAGAAAGTGGTCGAGGAAGCACCCGCGCCTGGCATCACGCCCGAACTGCGCGCACATATTGGCAAAGTTTGCGTGGACGCCTGTTTGCGCATCGGCTATCGCGGCGCGGGCACGTTCGAATTCCTGTTCGAAAACGGCCAGTTCTACTTCATCGAAATGAACACGCGTATCCAGGTGGAGCATCCGGTCACGGAGCTGATCACCGGCGTGGACCTGGTGCGTGAGCAATTGCGCATTGCGGCCGGCGAAAAACTGTCGCTCAAGCAGGAACACATCAAGATCAACGGTCACGCGATCGAGTGCCGCATCAACGCGGAAGATCCGGAAACCTTCATGCCTTCGCCCGGCACGGTGAAGCGCTTCGAAGCACCCGGCGGTCCCGGCGTGCGGGTGGACACGCACTTGTACGACGGCTACAAGATTCCGCCGAACTACGATTCGATGATCGGCAAATTGATCGTGCACGGACCGGATCGCGACACCGCTATTGCGCGCATGCGCCTGGCGCTTGCCGAGACAGTGATCGAAGGCGTCAAGTGCAACGTTCCGCTGCAGCAACGCATCATGTCCGATGTGGGCTTCCAGCAGGGTGGACAGAACATCCACTATCTGGAGAAGCGCATGGCGGAACACAAAGAGCATCCGCACAGCGGGCTTGAACCGAAGTCCTGATCGGAACAACACGTCGTTCCGCCTTCGGGCGGAATAACGACGTTGCGCCCGACCGCAAGCTTCGCCCTCACCCTACCCGCTCCCCCGTTGTTGAACAAAAATGGGGGAGCGGGACAATAGCCGCAGCCCCCTCTTTCGGAATGCCAATGCCCTGGCTCGAACTCTCCTTGACTGTCCGTGCCGAACAGCAGCCTCGCGTGGAAGAAGCATTGGAGGAGCTTGGCTCGCTGTCGATCACCTTGCGCGACGCCAACGCCGAAACGCCCGACGAACAGGCGATTTTCGAGCCGGGCGTCGGCGAGCTGCCGTTGTGGCCAACGATCACCTTGAACGCGCTGTTCGATGCCGATATCGACCGCCGAGGCTTGAGCGAAGCCTTGAGCGAACTGCTGCCATGGCTGGAGCCCGACCAGCTCAACTTCCGCGACGTCGCCGACGAAGATTGGGAGCGCGCATGGATGGACCAGTTCAAGCCCATG
Source organism: Dyella sp. (assembly GCF_035508675.1). GTDB lineage: Bacteria > Pseudomonadota > Gammaproteobacteria > Xanthomonadales > Rhodanobacteraceae > Dyella_B. The sequence continues at coordinate 16,897 of NZ_DATJMN010000038.1, read as the reverse complement.
TCGTTCGGTCGCCGCTTGTGGATTTATCCATGGAACATCGCACCGCCGGACGATGATGACGTGGCGATCGTGCAACTCGACCCGGGACTGGCCTTCGGCAGCGGCACGCATCCCACGACCGCGCTATGCCTGGCATGGCTGGACAGCCTGGATCTCGCCGGCAAACGCGTGATCGACTATGGCTGCGGCTCGGGGATTTTGGCCATCGCGGCATTGAAGCTAGGGGCGGCATCCGCCGCGGGCGTGGACAACGATCCGCAGGCATTGACGGCCTCTGCGGACAATGCCGAGCGCAACAACGTCGCCGACCGGCTGGCGCTGTTCCTGCCCGAGGATTTCGCGGGCGAACCTGCCGATGTGTTCGTCGCCAACATTCTCGCCGGTCCACTTGGCGAATTGGCGCCCACGTTCGCCGCATTGGCCCAGCCTGGCGCCCCCTTCGCACTTTCCGGCATCCTCAAGGGCCAGCAAGAGGAACTGCTTGAGCGTTATGCCAAATGGTTCGAAGCGCTGCGCGTGGATGTGCTCGAAGACTGGGTGCGCATCAGCGGCCGGCGTCGCGTTTGACGGGCTTGCGCCCTGCTAAGCTTGCCGCATACACGTTTTAGCGCAGCCATGTATACGCAATGCCCTGAATGCCTGTCCGTGTTTTCAGTGGATGCGCGCACGCTCGCGCAGGCGCATGGCTTCGTCATGTGCGGGCATTGCGGCGCGGGTTTCGACAGCATCGCCACCTTGGCCGATCAACTGCCGCCGGAACCTTTTCACGAACTGCCCGCCCACGAACCCGGCGTGGAACCGCCGCGCCTGGAGCTGGCCGTGTATCGGCCCAAGCCCGGCGCAGAACCTGAGCCTAGCGACACACCGTTGTTGCGCGACGATTTTGCCGACCTGGTCGTCACCCCGCGTTTCGCCCGCGACAAGCGCGCCGACAAGCCACGCCGTTGGCCATGGGTGGTCGCATGCCTGCTGCTGCTGCTCGGCCTTGTGGCACAGCTCGGCTGGGCGCTGCGTGATACCTTGATCGCCGACGCCACCACCGGCCCCCTGTTGCAACAAGCATGCGCGGTCCTGGCATGCGAATTGCCGCCCGTGCGCGACGTCGGCAAATTGCGCTTGCTTGCACGCGACGTACAAACGCATCCCACCGTACCGGGCGCATTGCTGATCAGCGCCACGCTGCGCAACGACGCAACGTTCACCCAACCCTGGCCGGTAGTCACCATCCGCTTGACCGATGGCAACGGCAAAGTGATTGCCATGCGCCGTCTCAATCCCTACGAATACCTTGACGACACGGAGGCCTTGCGGCGCGGCCTTGCACCCGGCGCTAGCACAGCTTTGATCTTCGAGGTAGAGGATCCGGGACATCAAGCCGTCGGCTTTGACATGGCATTTGAATAACAGCGGCTTAGTGCCTGTTCGACATAGCGTTATCCGTTTACATACGTTTTCATGTTCGAAGGCTCTTAATTTTATTGGTGGTCGCGAGTACACTCGATCCCTCGCGCTCAAGGAATGCTTGCTCCTGGGCAGCGACTGCCGACCCGCCGCGAAAGCGGTAACTGTCAAAACATGGCGACGGCCTATGCAGCCGTTGCGTGGAGTACGTGAGGGGACATGTCCTTGAACGCCGTTAGACTGCCTGCCAACGAGGCTGTTCGCGAATCCTCGTCGCAGAGCGCACTGAGTGAATGCGTCAGTCGTACAGTGCGCCGCTATCTTGCGGACATTGGCGATACGCCGTGCGACGAAGGTCTGCACGCGCTGGTGATTCGCGAAGTCGAAGGTCCGTTGCTGCGTGAAGTATTGGCCTTCCATGACGGCAACCAAAGCCGCGCTGCAGCGGTGCTGGGCATCAATCGCGCCACGCTACGCAAGAAGCTCACGCAGCACGGCCTGCTCTGAGTCAAGGCCGCGCCTGGCCGCCATCCATCCGGTTTAGACGTCCAAATGGCCACCATGGCACAGCAGCCTGTCGGGCTTCTGGTGCATGGCGCTATAATGCGCAGCTTTCACGCTTCCGGATGCCCCCATGCCTGCACCTGCCGTCACGCCTGTCCGCCGCGCACTGATCAGCGTCTCGGACAAGACCGGGCTGATCGAACTGGGCAAACGCTTGACGGCGGCAAAGGTGGCACTGCTTTCCACCGGCGGCAGCGCCAAAGCCTTGCGCGAAGCTGGCATCCCGGTCACGGACGTCAGCGACGTCACCGGCTTTCCGGAAATCATGCACGGCCGCGTCAAGACCTTGCACCCCAAGGTTCATGGCGGATTGCTCGGCCGCCGCGGGACGGATGACGCGGTGATGGCCGAACTCGGCATCGCGCCGATCGACCTGCTCGTGCTGAACCTGTATCCGTTCGAGACAACGGTCGCCAGGCCCGATTGCACGCTGGAACAAGCCATCGAAAACATCGATATCGGCGGCCCCGCCATGCTGCGTTCGGCGGCAAAAAACTGGAACGACGTCGGCGTGCTCACCGCACCCGAGCAATACGAAGAAGCACTCGCGGAGATCGAAGAACACGGTGGCTTGAGCCACAGCACGCGCTTCAAGTTCGCCGTGGCGGCGTTCAATCGCGTGTCCAACTATGACGGCGCAATCAGTGACTACCTGTCCGGCCTGCAACTCAACGATACGCAGGGCGCCATTACCGGTCATGACAGCTTCCCCGGCCAGCTCAACAGCCGTTTCGTGAAAACGCTGGATCTGCGCTACGGCGAAAACCCGCACCAGCAGGCTGCGTTCTATCGCGATCTGCAACCCGTGCCCGGCACGCTCGCCACCTTCCGGCAGCTGCAAGGCAAGGAACTCTCCTTCAACAACATCGCCGATGCGGATGCCGCCTGGGAATGCGTGCGCAGCTTCACCAAGCCGGCCTGCGTGATCGTGAAGCACGCCAATCCCTGCGGCGTGGCGGTGAGCCTGGATGGCGTCGGCAAAGCCTATGACCTGGCCTTCCAGACCGATCCCACCTCGGCATTCGGCGGCATCATTGCGTTCAACCGTGAAGTGGATGGTGTCACTGCGCAGACCATGGTGGAGCGCCAATTCATCGAAGTGGTGCTGGCGCCCAGCTATTCGGATGAAGCGCTGAAAGCTTTCGCCAAGAAGGGCAACGTACGGGTGCTGCACATTCCTGTGCCGGCGGAAAGCACGAGCCCGGCCGCTGGCTATGATCTGCGCCGGGTCGGCTCCGGCTTGCTGGTGCAGACCGCGGATCGCGGCATGATCACGGCGTCGGATCTGAAGATCGTCACGCGCCGCGCGCCCACGCAAGAACAAATCGACGACCTGATCTTCGCCTGGAAGGTGGCGAAGTACGTCAAGAGCAATGCCATCGTCTATGCACGCAACCGCCAGACCATCGGCATCGGTGCCGGCCAGATGAGCCGCGTGTACAGCGCGCGCATCGCCGGCATCAAGGCAGCGGACGAAAAGCTGGAAGTACGCGGCTCTGTGATGGCCTCCGACGCGTTCTTTCCCTTCCGCGACGGCATCGATGCCGCGGCCGCGGCAGGCATCAGCGCGGTGATTCAGCCAGGCGGCTCGATGCGCGATGCCGAAGTGATCACCGCCGCCGACGAACACGATATGGCGATGGTGTTTACCGGCATGCGCCACTTCCGCCATTGATGCTTCGTGGGCTGGAGTGAAATCCCAGCTTCCGTTGGCATGGCAAAGCTGGGATTGCATCCCAGCGTAGGGTTAATCCGCGGCAAGTTCTGACTTCGTGGCGCTGCGCGCAGCCGTTCCCACACGTTGCGCATACCGTCGCGCCAGCACCGCGCAGGTCATCAGCTGCATCTGATGGAACAGCATGATCGGCAACACGATCATGCCCAACATATGGGCAGGGAACAGCACGTTCGCCATCGGCACGCCACTGGCCAGGCTCTTCTTGGAGCCGCAGAACACGATGGTGATTTCGTCCTCGCGGTCGAAGCCCAGCGCACGCGAACCGTAGCGCGTCGTCAACAGTGCCGCGGCAAGCAGGATGGCGTTGACGATCAGCAAACCGCCCAGCACCGGCAGCGGAAGCTGCTTCCACAAGCCCTGCAACACCGCCGCGCTGAACGCGGTGTACACCACCAGCAGGATCGAACCCTGGTCGACCAGGCCGACCAACGGGCGATGCCGTTGCACCCAGCCACCGATCCACCACTGCGCCACCTGTCCGGCCACGAACGGCACGAACAGCTGCAGCACGATATCGCCCACCGAGTGCCAGGACAAACCGCCTTGCCCGTGGGCATGCACCGCCAGGCCTACCAGCAACGGCGTCAGCACGATGCCGATCAGACTGGATGCCGATGCCGAGCACACCGCCGCCGGCACGTTGCCGCGCGCGATGGAGGTGAATGCAATCGATGACTGCACCGTCGACGGCAGGCTGCACAGAAACAGAATGCCAACGTAGAGCGCCGGCGTGACCAGTGGCAGCAACAGCGGTTTGAGCAGCAGTCCCAGCAGCGGAAACAACACGAAGGTGCTGGCCAGCACCGTGAGATGCAGGCGCCAGTTCGTAATGCCCGCCAGCACCGCCTCGCGCGAGAGCTTGGCGCCATGCAGAAAGAACAATAGGGCGATGGCGAAGTTGGTCAGCCCATCGAACGCCACCGCCGCATGGCCCCGGCACGGCAACACGCTGGCGGTGATGACGGTGGCGATCAGGCAAAGCGTGAAGTTGTCGGGCAGGAAACGACGCAAAGACATGGCTGCAGGGCTCGGGGAACGCTTGAATGGGGCTATTTCAACGCCCAGCCATTGATAAATCAAATAACTTTATTGTATCTATTGATACGTTATGAGCATGAATGTAAATCTCCGGCAGTTGCGGGTTTTTCTCGCCGTGGCGCGACAGCGTCATTTCCGGCGCGCCGCCGAACAGCTGCATCTGAGCCAGCCCGCCGTGAGCCGGCATGTGGCCGAGCTGGAAGCGGAACTCGGCGTGCGCCTGTTCGATCGCAGCACGCGCGAAGTCATCCCGACCGACGCCGGCCGCTATCTGGAAAGCGCGATCGAGCGCGTGCTGGATGAACTCGAAGGCGTGCTGGACCATGTGCATTCCGAAGGCGAGCGCAAGCGCGGCAAGGTGCATATCGCCTCGGTGCCGACGCTGTCGGCCAGCCTGATGCCACTGTGCATTGCCGCGTGCGCACGCAGCTATCCCGAGCTCGCCATCCAATTGCATGATCAAACGCAAGCGCTCGTGCTCGATAGCGTCCGCGGCGGCGAAGTGGATTTTGGCATTGCCATTGAACCGGCCGAGGCCAGCGAATTCGACAGCGAAGTGATCATGCACGATCCGTTCTGCCTTGCCTGCCGCCCGGATCATCCGTTCGCGCAGCACAAGACCGTGGCATGGAAGAAATTGCAAGGGCAACCGCTGGTGCTGCTCGATTATTTCTCCGGCAGCCGGCGCCTGATCGACGGGTTGCTGCAGAAACATGGGGTGGCGGCAAACGTGGTGCAGCAAACCGGCCACCCTTACACGGCATTCCGCATGGTGGAGGCCGGGCTTGGCGTCACCATCACGCCGGCGCTCTCATCGCCTCCTGCCACGCTCGCCGTGCGCGCGCTCATACCTACCGAGCGGCGCGCCATCACCTTGATCCGTCGCCGCCAGCGATCGCTTTCGCCCCTGGCTGCGCTGGTGTGGCATCAATTGCGCGAACTGACCGCCAAAGGCATGCTCACACCGCATTGAGCACTGCCTGCTTACGCTGCGCAGCTTTCGAAGCGAGGGAATCGATCCATGCGCTACGAACTCTATTACTGGTCGACCATCCAGGGCCGTGGCGAGTATGTTCGCCTGGCGCTGGAAGATGCAGGCGCCGACTACATCGACGTGGCGCGCGAACGCGGCGACAAGGCGATCATGCCGTTCCTGCGCGGCAAGCAGGAAGGCGCCCTGCCCTTTGCGCCGCCGTTCCTCAAGGCCGGGCGCCTGGTGATCGCGCAGACGGCCACCATCCTGGCTTATCTCGGCCCGCGCCTTGGCCTGGTGCCAGGCGGGCAATCGGCCGAAATGTACGCGCAGCAATTGCAGCTGACGATCGCGGACTTCGTGGTGGAAATTCATGACACGCACCATCCGCTTGCCGTCGATCAGTATTACGAGCAGCAGCGCGCTGCCGCACGCAAACGCAGCCAGGCGTTTCGCGAGGAGCGGGTACCTAAATTCCTCGGCTATTTCGAACAGGTGCTGGAGCGCGGCAATGGGCGCCAGGCGCTTTCACGCCATTCGTACGTGGACCTGTCGCTGTTCCAGCTGATCAGCGGCCTCGACTACACCTTTCCCAATACGATGCGCCGCATGCAGAAACGTATTCCACGCTTGCGCGCCCTGGCCGAGCGCATCGCCGAACGGCCGAACATGGCCGCGTACCTCGCGTCGCCGCGGCGCATTGCGTTCAACGAAGAAGGCATCTTTCGCCACTATGCCGAGCTGGATCGGCCGGGCCGGTAACTGCATTCAAAACAAGGCAATCACCAGCGAACCGGCCACGATCAGCAAACCGCCGACCAGCATCGGCCAACTCGGCTTTTCACCCAGCACCAGCAAGCCCAGCACGATGGCGATCGCCACGCTGAGTTTGTCGATCGGCGCCACCTTGCTTATCGGCCCCAGTTGCAAAGCACGGTAATAACACAGCCACGACAAACCCGTAGCGATACCCGAAAGCACCAGAAACACCCAGCTATGCCACGGCAGGCCGGAGGGCTTGGCCCATTCCGCGCGCAAGCTGAGGATGCCCGCCGTTACCGCGAGAATCACCAGCGTGCGAATGAACGTGGCGAGGTTGGAGTTGATGCCGGCCACGCCAAGCTTGCCGAACAGCGCCGTCAGCGCAGCAAAGAACGCCGAGCCCAGCGCGAACAGCAGCCAGCTTTCGCGCAGATTCATGCGTAGGGATGCTTAGGCATCACTGCCCGTTGTCTTCCGCCGACGATGCCGACGCAGGCTTGGTGTTGCCCCATTGCATGATCTGGTACTGCACCGGCTTCACCCGCGTGCGGCTGACCGGATCGAACATATAGCCGTTCTCGTCCACGTTGTAGATCTGCTGCGGGCCGTGCTTGGGCGTGACCACCACCATGTAGACGCGGCCGTTCTGCCGGAATTCCTGGATGGTGTTCTCGCCCTCCTGGCGCACCGATACGTCCGGCGGCGGCTGGCCGTTGGCATCGTGCGGTGCAGGCACCCCCGCCACCTTCGGCACCGGAATCGGCTTACCCGGCAGATGGCTGGGCTCCAGTTCCGCCGGGCTCGACACCGGTTTGCCGGCCGAACTTGCCGCGGCTGGCGCCGGCTCCTTCGCCGGATTCACACCTGGATCGTTCATGCCCGGCGGCGGTGGCGCAGGCGCGAAGTGAGGCGTCGCCGAGGACGATGAAGACGTCTGCGCAAAGGCCGACGAGGCGGCCAGGACAGAAAGGGCAAGCAAGCAGGCTGCGTGTTTCATGGCAGGGGAACCTCGTCAGAGTGCTAAATCATAGCAGTGGGCGGTTCGCCCGGCAGTGAATGAGCTGGATGCAAAGCAGGCCTGACGGCTCCATCTTCATAACTGTTCCTTGCACTTGTTCCCTTAGAATCCCGGCATGCCAAAACTCACGCTCATCGACGGCTCGTCGTACCTTTACCGCGCCTTCCACGCGCTGCCGCCCCTCAGCAATGCGAAGGGCGAACCCACGGGCGCCTTGTTCGGCGTGGTCAACATGCTGCGTGCTACGCTGAAGGCCAAGCCCGATTATGTGGCCTTCGTCAGTGACGCCGCGGGACCCACCTTCCGCAACGTGCTGTACGACAAATACAAGGCAAACCGCCCGCCGATGCCGGACGATCTTCGCATGCAGGTCGAGCCGATGCTGAAAATCGTGAGCGCGCTGGGCTTTCCGATTCTGCGCGTGGACGGTGTCGAGGCGGACGATGTGATCGGCACACTCGCATGCCAGGCGCATGAGCATGGCATCGACGTGGTCATTTCCACCGGCGACAAGGACCTCGCGCAACTGGTGCGGCCTGGCATCACGCTGGTCAACACCATGACCAACACCACCATGGACAACGCCGCGGTGGTGGAAAAGTTCGGCGTGAAGCCGGAGCAGATCATCGATTTCCTCAGTCTCACCGGCGACACCGTCGACAACGTGCCCGGCGTGAACAAATGCGGCCCGAAGACCGCCGCAAAATGGCTGGCCGAATACGGTTCGCTCGATGGCGTGATCGCGAACGCCGACAAGATCGGCGGCAAGATCGGCGAATACCTGCGCGAAGCGCTGCCAGCGCTACCGTTATCGCGCCAGCTGGTCACGATCAAGACCGACGTACCGCTGGACTTCACGGTGCCGCAATTGCTGTTGCGCGATCGTGACGTCGATGCGTTGCGCGAGCTGTACACCCGTTATGAATTCAAGGCCGCACTGAAAGATCTGGATAGCGTCACCGCGGAAGTGGCCCCAGCGCTCTCGCCTGCTGCTACCGGCACGGCGTCGGCGCCCGGCAAACCATCCATCGCATCGGGCAAGGGTGAATACGAACTGGTCACCACCCAGGCGCAATGGGACGCATGGCTGGCGCGCCTCGCACATGCGCCGCTGATCGCCTTCGACACCGAGACCACCAGCCTCGATGCGATGCAGGCGCACATCGTCGGCCTCAGTCTTTCCGTCGAGTCTTGCAAGGCTTGCTATATCCCGCTGGCGCACGATTATCCCGGTGCGCCTACGCAGCTGCCGCGCGACCAGGTGCTCGGCGCACTCAAGCCGATCCTGGAAGACCCCAAGCGCCCGAAGGTCGGCCAGCACGCCAAGTACGACATGAACATCCTGTCGCAGTACGGCATCGTGGTGCAGGGCCTGCAACACGACACCATGCTGGAATCCTACGTGTGGAACGCCACCGCCACGCGCCATGACATGGATTCGCTGGCCAAGCGCTATCTGGATTACGACACGGTCAAATACGAAGCGGTCGCCGGCAAGGGCGCCAAGCAGATTTCGTTCTCGCAGGTGGATCTGGATACCGCCTGCAACTATGCCGCCGAAGATGCGGATATTACCTTGCGCCTGCATCACGCACTGTGGCCGCAGTTGGAGAGCGAGCCAAAGCTGCGCAAAGTTTACGAAGAGATCGAAATACCGCTGGTCCCCGTGCTGGCCGGCATGGAACAACGCGGCGTGCTGATCGACGTGAATGAACTACGCAAGCAAAGCCAGCAGCTCGGCAAGCGCATGCACGAGCTGCAGCGGGAAGCCTGGCAGTCGGCAGGGCACGAGTTCAACCTCGATTCGCCCAAGCAGTTGCAAGCGATCCTGTTTGACGAACTCGGCTTGCCGGCCAAGCTGAAAACACCAACCGGGCAACCTTCCACCAACGAGGAAGCACTCGAAGCGATTGCGCAAGATCACGCGCTGCCGCGCCTGATTCTCGACTACCGCGGCCTGGCCAAGCTGCGCTCCACCTACACGGAAAAACTCGCCGAGATCGTCAATCCACGCACCGGCCGCGTACACACCAGTTACCACCAGGGGGCCGTGGCAACGGGCCGCATTTCATCCACCGACCCGAACCTGCAGAACATCCCGGTGCGCACCGAAGAAGGCCGGCGCATTCGCCAGGCGTTCATCGCACCGGAAGGCTGGCGGGTGATGGCGGCGGACTATTCGCAGATCGAGCTGCGCATCATGGCGCATCTGTCCGGCGACGAAGGACTGTTGCGCGCGTTCCACGAAGGCGGCGACATCCATCGTGCCACGGCCGCGGAGGTGTTTGGCCTCGAGCCGGATGCCGTCACCAGCAACCAGCGCCGCGCCGCCAAAGCGATCAACTTCGGCCTGATGTACGGCATGAGCGCGTTCGGCCTCGCCCGTCAGCTCGGCATCGACCGTGGCGAAGCCAGCGACTATATGGCACGTTATTTTTCGCGCTATCCCGGCGTGCACGCGTTCATGGATGCCACGCGCGAGCGCGCCCACCGCGATGGCTACGTCGAAACCCTGTTCGGCCGGCGGCTGTATCTGGAAAACCTGACCTCACGCAACCAGGCCCTGCGCGCCGGCGCCGAACGCGCCGCGGTGAACGCCCCCATGCAGGGCACCGCCGCCGACATCATCAAGCGCGCCATGATCACTGTAGCCGCATGGCTGAAAGACCGCGACGACGCGCACATGCTGATGCAGGTGCATGACGAACTGGTGTTCGAAGTACGCGCCGAGGCCGTGGATGTGGTGCGCGAGGCGGTCCGTCAACATATGTCTGGCGCCGCGCAGTTGCGCGTGCCACTGGTGGTGGATGTCGGCGTGGGCAAGAACTGGGATGAGGCGCATTAAGGACGCGCCGCGTAACTACATAGGCTGGGATGAAATCCCAGCATCGGGAGCCGCAGCAAACTGGAATTTCATTCCACTCCACCCGCAAATTCATGCGACAGATCCAGGCCGGTTTGCATAGTTCCCGCGCGCCAAACCGCGGGCATAATGGCGCTACAAACCAGGGGCCATGGATGATGAAGACGAAGCGCGTGCAAGTGTTTGCCGCTGCACTGGGTTTGATGGCGGCGAGTTTTTCTCTACACGCGGACACGATCAGACCGCTGACTGCCGCGGATTTCGCAAAGCGTCCGCCCTTCAGCACACCGAGCATGTCGCCCGATGGCCAGTACCTTGCCATGGCCATTCATGACGACGTCAATGCAGCCGGTGGCGGCAAATATGAAATAGGCGTGTTCCATTTGCCCGACATGAAGCCGTTCAGCCGGCTGGACGTGCCGGCCAAGCAGGTGCCCGAGCAGATTATCTGGACCAGCAATACACGCCTGATCATCGTACCCGCCAGGCAACTGGGCTGGCTGGACGCACCGCAGCTCACCGGCGACCTGATCGCCGTGGACTACGACGGTAGCCATCAGCAAAGCATGTATGGATGGGTCGCGGCACATCGGCACGGGCTGCCGCCGGGAGCCCGCGGCTATTTCAGCGGACTGCCGTCCAAGCCGAACGGCCATTTTTACTGGACCACCAGCATCAGCATCGCCGGCAAGGCGCGCGAAGGCCGCACGGAAATCTTCGATGTCGACGCCACGACGGGTACCGCCATATCGATGGGCAGCTTCAACGAAGCCGGCATGCGCCTCATCGTGCATGACGGCATTGCGCGTATTGCCTACGGCCTGGATGACCAGAACAGGCCGCTCCTGTTCGAACACGACAGCGAGAACCAGGCCTGGCGCAAAGTGCCGACCTCCGCACGCAGCGCCATTCCGCTGGCCATCAGCGATGACGGCAAGCAGGTCTATTGGCGATACAGCGCCGACGGCGGCCCCTATGCACTGGCCGTGAGCAACTTCGATCTTTCCAACCTGAAAATCCTCGCTTCGGACAGCTTCGGCTCGGTCGACGAGGTTTACTGGACGCCATATCCGCACAAGCCGTTCGCTGCGATGATCGATACCGGCAGGCCACGCGTCATCTATGTCGACGATGACAACAGCGCCACGATCCACAAGGCGCTCAGCGAACAGTTTCCGAATCTGCTGATCCGCTTTGCCGCCATCAGCGAAGATGGCACGCGCGTGCTGGTGCGTGCCGGCAGTGACAAAGACCCTGGTGTGTATGCACTGTTTACGCTCAACCCGGTCAGTTTCAAACCGCTGTTCCGGATCGCCCCGCAGATTGACCCGCAAAGCATGGCATCACGCCTGCCCATACGCTTCGCCGCCTCCGACGGGCAGCAATTGGACGGCTATCTCACGCTGCCGGCGCGAGGCGCCAAATTGCCGTTGGTACTGCTGCCGCACGGTGGCCCGATTGATATACGCGATCACTGGGATTACGACGCGTGGGCACAATTCCTGGCCAGCCGCGGCTATGCCGTGCTGCAAGTGAACTACCGCGGCTCGGCCGGACGCGGGCCGAATTTCCAGCACGCTGGTTACAAGCAGTTCGGTACCGGGATCCAGCAGGATCTGCTCGACGGCGTACGCTGGGCGATCGCACAAGGCTATGCGGACAAGGACAAAGTCTGCGTGTTCGGCGCCAGCTTCGGCGGATATTCGGCACTGATGGCGCCGATCCGCTCGCCCGGCACGTTCAAATGCGCGGTCGATTTCGCCGGCATCAGCGATTTCGACATCATGGCCGACAAGAGCGATATGGAAACAACCGAACGCGGCCAGAATTACTTCAACCAGGCGATCGGCCAGGATGAGGCCACGCTCCGGGCCATTTCGCCGCTCTACCATTTGGATCAGTTCAATGTGCCCGTACTGATCGTGCATGGCGAGGAAGATCCGCGGGTTCCACTGAAAAATGCGACCAAGCTTCGCAGTGCGCTCGACAAGGCCGGCAAACCCTACGAATGGTTGATCAAGCCGAAAGAACTTCACGGCTTCTATAGCGATGAAGACAACACGGATTTCCTGCAGCACCTGCAGGATTTCCTGGGCAAGTACCTGGGAAGCGCCGCCAAGTGATCACTCACATGAATCCCGGCTGACCATTTCCGACTTTTTGCACTCGCCAGTGCAACTTTCCGGGCCTTGGCACGTTCTAAGTTTGTGGATGCACGCAACGGCATCCCCCGGCGCCCACCTCCCTGGGTCGCCACCGGAATCGGCCCTCTCCCCTGGGTCGCCGATTCCCCCGGCCCCGCGGACTTCCCCCTAAAGTTCGCGGGGCCTTTCTCTTTGCTCATGCCCGATGGTTTTCTTGCCCTGCGTCAGGACAGACACGCATTCTCCCGTTAGGATGCTGTTACGGGATGGCCGCCGCCCGCCGGCTGCCCGAGCGCAAAGAGTTGCCCTGCAGTGCAAATCAAAGGGAAACCCACTTCCTTCGACATCGCCCATTTGACCGGGGTCTCCCAATCCACGGTCTCGCGTGCGTTGCGCGGCAGTCCGCTGGTCAGCGAGGAAACCCGCCAGCGCATCAAGGCCGCGGCGGACCAGCTCAACTACAAGGTGGACAAGAACGCCTCGAACCTGCGTTCGCAGCACTCCGGCACGCTGGCCTTGCTGCTGTTCGAAGACCCCACCGCCGACGACTCGCACATCAATCCGTTCTTTCTTTCGATGCTGGGCTCGATCACCCGCGCCTGCGCCCTGCGCGGCTACGACCTGCTGATCTCGTTCCAGCAGCTTTCCGACGACTGGCACGCCGACTACGCTGACACCAAGAAGGCGGACGGCATCATCCTGCTCGGCTACGGCGACTACCTGACCTACCGCGACAAAATGCAGAAGCTCGCCGCCCAGGGCACCCGCTCCGTGCGCTGGGGCGCCGTGCTGCCGGACCAGCCGGACATCTCCATCGGTTGCGACAACCTGCAGGGCGGCCACGCCGTAGCCACCCATCTGCTGGAACAGGGTTGCCGGCGCATTGCCTTCCTGGGCGATGCATCCAGTCATTACCCCGAATTCTTCGATCGTTACCGCGGCTACGTCACGGCCCTGCAGCAGGCAGGCGTCGACACCGATGGCAACCTGCAAGTGGATGCCGCCGAAAGCACCGAGCAGGCCGGCTACGAAGCGCTGGAAAAACTGCTGGAGCGCAAGCTGCCGTTTGATGCCATCTTTGCCGCCAGCGACCTCATCGCCATCGGCGCCATGCGCGCGCTGGCCAACCACGGCATCAAAATACCCGAACAAGTGGCTGTCGCGGGCTTCGACGACATTCCGATGGCCCGCTTTCTCAATCCACCGCTGACCACCGTGCTGCAGGACACCAAGCTGGCCGGTGAGACGCTGGTCGACAATCTGCTGTGCCTGATCCGCCGCGAGCCGGTGGAAACCCGGTTACTGCCGGTGAAACTGGTGGTACGTCGGTCCAGCCAGTACGGCGCCCGCTGAATCGTCTCGTCTCCGGGGCGACGGCGTGGTGTCGATTTCGCCTCCTGTGCTTCGTCTTCCTATCGAGAGCCCACTCAAGCTACGGAGGAAGCATCCATGTACGTCCAGCCCTACCTATTCTTCAACGGCCGCTGCGAAGAAGCCATTCACTATTACGAGCAACACCTCGGCGCCAAGGTCAACGACAAGTTGCGCTACAAGGAAGCGCCGCCCAGCGATGGTCCCGCGGCCAACGCCAATGGCGAGCAGATCATGTACAGCAACATCACCATCGGCGACACCGTGGTGATGGCGTCGGACGATTGCGTGAACCAGGAAACGAAATTCCAGGGCTTCTCGCTGTCACTCACGGTGACCAGCGAGGCCGAAGCCGAGCGCGCGTTCGCAGCGTTGGCCGACGGCGGCCAAGTGAACATGCCGCTGGGCCAAACCTTTTTCTCGCCCTGCTTCGGCATGGTGATCGATCGCTTCGGCGTCAACTGGATGGTCATCATTCCACCGCAGCAATAAGGAGAACCCCATGCGATTCATGATGCTGATGCTGCCTGCAGGCCAATGCGATGCCGCGCCCGATGCAAGGCCAAGCACCGAGGCGGTCGCGAAGATGATGCGCTTCAACAAATCGCTGCAGGAGGCGGGCGTACTGCTGGCCCTGGATGGCCTGCATCCGCCTTCGGCCGGCGTGCGCGTAAGCTCCGTCGACGGCAAACCCCGCATCGTCGACGGTCCCTTCGCGGAGACCAAGGAAGTGGTCGGCGGCTATTGGATGATCGACGTGGCCTCGCGCGAGGAGGCCGTCGCCTGGGCCTCGCGCTGCCCGCTCAATCCCAGCGACACCATCGAGATCCGGCAGGTATTCGAACTCAACGAATTTCCCGCCGAAGTGCAGCAGATGGTGCTGGAGACGCGCGCCCATTCGCAGCCTGATGCATCGATGTGAACTTGCATCGCCCCAGGGCACGTGCTGTGATCGGTGGCCATGACGGCCACCGACATCCATCGCACGATCGAAGCGGTATGGCGCATCGAATCGGCGCGGCTCATTGCCGGCCTTGCGCGCATGCTGCGCGACGTGGGGCTGGCCGAGGAGCTGGCGCAGGACGCGCTGGTAACGGCGCTGGAGCGCTGGCCGGAAAGCGGCGTGCCGGACAACCCCGGCGCCTGGCTGATGACCGCCGCCAAGCACCGCGCCATCGACCAGCTGCGGCGCAAAAAGCTGATCGAACGCAAGCATGAGGCCCTTGCCTATGAATCGGAAAGCGAGGCCGAAGATGGCAAGTCGGAGCTGGAAACCATGCTCGACGATGACATCGGCGACGACCTGCTCCGGCTGATCTTCACGGCCTGCCACCCGGTGCTTTCCGCCGACGCGCGCGCCGCGCTCACGCTGCGCCTGCTCGGCGGCCTGACCACCGACGAAATCGCGCGCGCCTTCCTGGTGCCCGAATCCACCATTTCGCAGCGCATCGTGCGCGCCAAGCGCACGCTGTCGGAAAAACAGATTCCTTTCGAAGTACCGCGCGGCGAAGAACGCGACGAACGCCTCGCCTCCGTGCTCGAAGTGATCTATCTCATCTTCAACGAAGGCTATGCCGCCACCTCGGGCGACGACTGGATTCGCCCCGAGCTGTGCAACGAAGCCATGCGCCTTGGCCGCGTACTGGCCGGCCTGGCGCCGCAGGAACCGGAAGCGCTGGGCCTGCTGGCGCTGATGGAAATCCAGGCCTCGCGCCTGCATGCGCGCACCACGCCCACGGGCGAACCGATCTTGTTGCCCGACCAGGACCGCAGCCGCTGGGATCCGCTACTGATTCGCCGTGGCCTTGCTGCACTGGAGCGCGCCGAAAAACTGGGCGGCGCGCACGGACCGTATGCCTTGCAAGCCGCCATCGCCGCCTGCCATGCGCGCGCGCGTACGGCGGAAGCGACGGACTGGAACCGCATTGCCGCGCTCTATGCCGAACTGGCGCAGGCGCTGCCGTCGCCGGTGGTGGAACTCAACCGCGCCGTCGCCGTGGCGATGGCATCCGGTCCCGCCGCAGGGCTTGCGCTGATCGACGCACTGGCGAACGAACCTTTGCTGCGCAACTATCACCTGCTGCCCAGTGTGCGCGGCGATCTCCTCAGCCGGCTGCAACGACACGCCGAAGCGCGCGAGGAATTCGAGCGTGCGGCATCGCTGGCGCGCAATGGACGAGAACGCAGCTTCCTACAGCAGCGCGCAGCCGCTAGCGCCGAAGCGGCACGTCACCCGTAGGCTGGGATTTCATCCCAGCCTACGATCCCAGTGCAAGGATTACACGTCCTGCGGCACCGCCCTGGGCAGCGCCGGCTCCTGCACGCGCAGCACGCTCACCCCCGCCACCAGCAAGCTCGCCCCGCCCAGCACCAGCGCGTAGATCGGCTGACCGTGGAAGAACACGCGCAACAGCACCCCCAGCACGCTCGCGGCCAGCAACTGCGGAATCACTATGAAGAAATTGAAGATGCCCATGTACACGCCCATCTTCTCCGCCGGCAGGTTGTCCGACAGCAGCGCATAGGGCAAGGACAGTATCGATGCCCACGCAAAGCCCACGCCCACCATCGGCAGCAACAACCAGTGCGGATCGCGGATCAGCAGGAACGCAATCAAGCCTGCGCCACCCAACCACAGATTGATCAGGTGGCTGATGCGCAAACCCCAGCGGCGCACCATCAGCGGAATCACCAGCGAAGCAATGGCGGCAAAACCGTTGTAAGCGGCAAACAGCACGCCCACCCAATTGGCGCCATTGTTGTAAGCGGCCGACTGCGGATCGCTGCTACCGAAGTGCACCTGCGCCACGCCGGCCGTGGTGTAGATCCACATCGCAAACATGGCAAACCACGAGAACAGTTGCACCAGCGCCAGGCGGCGCATGGCCGGCGGCATGGCATGCACGTCGGTCATCACTTGCGTGAACATGCCGACACCGCGCGCCACGCTTAGCCACAATTGCGAAAGGCCGAAGGCGGCCATGCCGCCGGCCAGCAAGTACAGCTCACGCTCGAGAGCATAGGC
>NZ_DATJMN010000037.1:0-46233 GCF_035508675.1 Dyella sp. | reverse complement strand
TGAGCGCAGCGAACCCCAACGTCGCTCAGCATGGCAATGTTGGGGTTCGCTGCGCTCACCGCCAACCTACGGCGGCCCGCGTCGATTCATGCATTGGGTTCGCGCCCATCGCGGCTCACCGCCCGATATGGGTCATGCCGGTCGGCGCATAGCGTGCACCAGCAACCGCTTCTGCCGGGAAGATGCGGTCGATCGACGCCAGCTCGTCCTCGCTCAACTGCACGTCGAGTGCGCCGATGTTTTCGTCCAGGCGTGAACGCCGGCGCGTGCCCGGAATCGGCACGATATCCTGCCCTTGTGCGAGTACCCAGGCCAAGGCGAGTTGCGCCGGCGTGCAGCCTTTTTCCGCGGCCAGCGTTTCCACCTGCTTCACCAGCTGCAGGTTGCGCGCGAAGTTTTCGCCCTGGAAGCGGGGGTTATTGCGACGGAAATCGCCTTCTTCGAAATCGTCGGGCGAGGTGATCGCGCCAGTAAGAAAACCGCGGCCCAGCGGCGAATACGCCACCAATGCGATGCCCAGCTTGCGGCAGGTGGCCAGCGTATCGTTTTCTTCCACGTCGCGTGTCCACAACGACAGCTCGTTCTGCAGCGCGGTGATGGTGTGCACCTTGGCGGCCCGCTCGATGGTTTGCGGCGCGGCTTCCGACAAGCCCAGGTAACGCACCTTGCCGGCTTTCACCAACTCGGCCATGGCGCCCACGGTTTCTTCGATCGGCACGTTGGGGTCGACACGGTGCTGGTAATACAGGTCGACGTGATCCACGCCCAGGCGTTTCAGGCTGGCATCACAGCTGGCATGCACGTATTCCGGGCGGCCGTTGACGTCACGGAAGGCGGGGTTGGCCGGATCGCGTACGATGCCGAACTTGGTCGCCAGGAACACCTGCTCACGGCGTCCCTGGATGGCTTTGCCGACCAGCTCCTCGTTGGTATGGGGGCCGTAGACGTTGGCGGTGTCCAGAAAATTCAGGCCACGCTCCAGTGCGTGGTGAATGGTGGCGATGGATTCGGCATCGTCATGCGCGCCATAAAACTCACTCATGCCCATGCAGCCGAGGCCGATGGCGGAAACCCTGGGACCGTGCTTGCCGAGTGTGCGTGTCTGCATGATGGTGATCTCGCGGCTGGGGGAGGGGGAAACCGAAGCATCATCGGCCGATGCGGTCCTCTGATAAATGCTCAATAATGAGCTTCACTATTTCATCAACGCCAACAATCCATGGACCGCCTCGATGCCATGCGCCTGTTCACGCGAATCGTGGAACTGGCCAGTTTTACCGCTGCGGCCGACGACCTGAACCTGCCGCGCGCCACCGCCACCCACACCATCAAGCGGCTGGAAGCGCAACTGGGTACGCAGCTGTTGCAACGAACCACGCGCCGCGTGCACACCAGCCGCGATGGCGAAGCGTATTACCGCCACTGCGTGCGGCTGCTGGCCGATGTCGACGCCGTGGAAGCGGATTTTCGCCAGGCCGCAGCGCAGCCGCGTGGACGATTGCGCGTCGATCTGCCCACCCAATTGGCAAGGCTGTGGGTGATTCCGGCGCTGCCGGCCTTCTTCGCACGCTACCCCTTGCTGGAACTGGACATCGGTACCGGCGATCACTTCGTGGATCTATTACGCGAAGGCGTCGATTGCGTCTTGCGCGTCGGCAACTTGCCCGACTCCGGATTGGTCGGCCGGCGCGTCGGTGCGCTGGAGCAAGCCACCGTCGCCAGCGCCGATTACGTACGCCGGCACGGTGTGCCGCGCAACCTGGCTGAGCTGCAGGACGGTCATTACGCGGTGAACTGGGCATCGCCCACCACGCATCGCGTAGAGCCGCTGGAATTCATGGTCGGACGC
Source organism: Dyella sp. (assembly GCF_035508675.1). Taxonomy (GTDB): domain Bacteria; phylum Pseudomonadota; class Gammaproteobacteria; order Xanthomonadales; family Rhodanobacteraceae; genus Dyella_B. The sequence goes on along the minus strand of NZ_DATJMN010000037.1, from coordinate 44,384 downwards.
AAACAGCGGCAAGTAAGCCTGCCTGGGCGCGTCACCGTCAGCGGCGTGGAAGCTTATCGGGGATGCTGCGAGGCAGGCCTGGGCATTGCGCAATTCCCGCGCTATCACTTGACCGGTGCATTGGCGAGCGGGCAGCTCAAGGAATTCCTGCCATCGACGCCGCCGCCATCCTTGCCGGTCACCGTCCTGTATCCACCGCACCGGCAGGTGCCGGCGCGGTTGCGCGTATTCGTGGATTGGCTGGTGGAGGTGATGGGCAAGCAGCTGTGAGCGCTTTGCGCACGCATTGGCGTGCGGTCTTTCGCATCACTGCGTGCGCACGACCTCGGCGGGCGCGGCATCGCCGGCCTGCTGCGCCAGCGGCAGTGCATCGGTGACCAAGTGCACCAGGAAGCGGCCCGGCTGCTCCTGCATCATCATGTGCGCGGCATCGGCAAACACCACCAGCCGCTTCGACGGCGCCTCGATATGGGTAAACCACGTCTCGGCCAGTTCGTACGAGGTGGTGTAGTCGTGCGCGCCCACGTAAACGATCACCGGGCAGCGGAACCTGGTGACGTGATCGAAATTCGTTGCCAGCAAGGCCGGCAGCAGATGGTTCAGCGAGTACAGGCTGCCTTTGCCGATGGCTTGCAGATCGGCGCGGCTGTAGTCGGGCGATAGCGACTCGGCATCGTCTTCGAACTGATAGTCCTTGCGGCCCCAGGCAAGGCCGCCGTAATACATCTCCCACTTGCTGCGCACGCCGACGCTTTCGATCGTCGGCTTGCCGGTGCCCGGATAAGGCGCAATCGCCTGCAGTTCGCGCATGGCCGTCTGGTTGCCCTCCTCGCGCGCGCGGCGCAGGGCAAAGTTGTAGCCCACTTCTTCGTTGCGGCGCCCGTTCACCACCTGGCCCACCGAGATATACGCATAGAACCATTCGGGATGCTGCTGGGCCAGGGTGACGCCGAGGATCGTGCCCCAGGAATGGCCCAGCAGGAAGATCTTCGGCTTGTTGAACCGGTTGCGCAGGTATTGCACCAGCTCCGCGGCGTCGTGCGTCATGCCATCCACGCTCATGCCCGGATTCATCGCGGCTTCCGTATTGGCCGCATACGTCTTGCCGGCGCCGCGCTGATCCCACTGCACCACGGTGAAATAGTCTTCCCACGGCGTCTGGAAGGTGTAGGCCTCCGGCATCGCCGGTGACGCCGGGCCACCGTGCAGGAATAACAGGATTGGGTTGCGGCGATCCTTGCCGCGGATCGATACCCACTGGTCGATGCCGCCGATGCGCAACTTGATCTGCTCGTTCACACCCTGCGGTGTGCTGATCATGCGGTTGCTGTCGAGGATGCGCGTGACCTGCTCGCGCGTAAGCGCGGAAGGCTTGCCTTGTGCGGAGGCATCTGCGGCATGGATGGAAGTGGCGGCGATGCCTGTAGCCAGCGTAAGCATGAAGACCAGCGTCGTACGGAACGTGCTCAAAACGGTTCTCCCCAAGAAGGTGTTGTGCTCAAGGGGCAAATCACGTGCCAACGCGTGAGTGCTTTTTCAATCAAGGATTTGGCCTGGATGAGCGGCTGCGCAAGTGCGTCCGCGGACAACGGCGCGGACGTCCGGGAGAAATTTATGCGCGCATCATCATCGATGCGCAGGCGACTTGCGTGTCACGGCGACGGCGCAGCGGACGCCTGTGCCGGCCGCGCCAGCAAGTTGTTTATTTCGCTGGCAATGCCATCGAGCATGTCGTCGCCGTAGCCCGTATGCACATAGGCCACCTTGCCATCGCGACCGATCAGAAACGTATTGGGAATGCCGTTGATGCCGTAAGCCTTGCCCACCGCGCCGGGGTCGAAGGTGAGGATCAAGTCGGGCGTCTTCTTCGCCAGATAGCGGTTGAGCTTGAGAAAGGTATCGCGATCGTCCCGGTTGATGGCTACCACCTGCAATTGCTGTGGGCTGACGAGCTTCTGGATACCGGCGAGACTCGGCAACTCTTCCTGGCAGTAATGGCACCACGATGCCCAGAACGTGACCACCACCACCTTGCCGCGCATGTCGCTGACGTGCACGGCATCTTCCGCACGCGTATTGCCCAGAAAATCCGGCGGCGTATCGCCGGGGGCCAAGTGCGCTTGAGCGGCTGCCATGGACAGCCAAAGCGGCAAGGCCAACAGGCAGCGTTTGAGGATGGCCGACATGCGTTTTCCCCGAATCCCTTGCAGGTGCGGGACATCATATAGCCATTTCAAATAGCCACCGACGCGTATCCGGCATTTGCCCTGATTAGCGTCGACCCCCAATCACACCGTGCCGTGACTACGAGCAAAAAAGCAGCAAGCTGAGGCACGATGCCGGTGAAGTATTTTGTTGCAACATTCTCACCCGCGCGGCAACCCATGCTGCGGCACCTGGCTGCCCATCGTCTCCCGCGTAAGCGGCGCTCCCATCGTCGCCAGCGTTGTGCGCTGTTCGGTCACCGGAATGCGCAGTACGCCATCTTCCCAGCGCGCCAGTTTCTGGAACACCGGCAATGCCTGCATGCGCTGCACGAACGCCGCGGTGCGCGGCCAGCGGGTTGCATCCACGGCATAACGCACGAACGAAGCCGTGCGGAAATAGCAGGCGAGGCTGATGTCGGCGATCGACAAGGCTCCAAAAATAAAGCCGTCGACTGGCAGTTGCGTTTCCAGGTAATCGAGTGCTGCGGGAATTTCCACTTCACGCGCGTGCTGAACCACTGCTTCATCGGAGGTTTCGCGGAAAACATGCTTGCGCACGGCCAGCTGATAGAACAGCCGCCAGATCAATACGTCGGCCAGATACGTATCGGCATATTCCTCCAGCCAGCGGGCCTTGGCGCGTTGCGCGATATCGGCCGGATAAAGCGCAGGCTGCGGATGTTTGTCTTCCAGGTATTGGCAGATCACGCTGGAATCGTTGAGCACCAATGCGCCGTCGATCAGTACGGGGATGCGCCGCAACGGGCTGATGCGGGTGAAGGCCTCGTTGCCGACGAACGGCGTGATCGGGTCGATCTCGTAATCCAGCCCCTTCAGCTCCATGCATGCCAGCACCTTGCGCACATAGGGTGAAATGTAGTTGCCGATGATGGTGTAGCGCTGCGACATGTTCCGGCTCCAATCACGTATCGGATACCGGCATAGCGTACACAGTCTGCGTGTTGCACACGCACAATGGAGACGCCTTGCGGGGACCTTTGGCAGGGGCGGGGTGTGACGTCAACCGCTACGATGGCCGGTCATGGCAAGATGGCGGGAGGCCGCTGGCGCGGCTGTCTGTTTTCAATGGGAGCAAACATGCGTTCGATCATCGGTACGTCGCGTCTGTACGGCGCACTCGTATGCGGGCTGCTGGCCCTCGGTTCCGCAGGCGGGGCTGTCGCTGCAGGCCGCGTGCTCACCGCGCAAGATTATGCGCAGGCCGAGCGCTACATGCCGTACAACACCGCGCCGCTGGTCGATCACATGGTGCGCAGCGTGCATTGGCTGGACGGTACGCATTTCTGGTATGTCGATCATGACGCCAGTGGCGATCATTACCTGCGCATGGACGCCACCAACGGCAAGGCCGCGCCGCTGCTCGATCAGGCCAAACTCGCCGCGGCGCTGGCCAAGGCCGGCAACAAGGGCATCAAGGCGGACAAGCTCGGCATCAGCGACTACCGTGTCGCCGCCGACGGGCGCGACGACATCACCATCGGCGGCACGCATTACCTATGCGACCTGCATGCGGCCGGCACCTGCGTGAACCGCGCAACCCAGGTGAAGACCGGCAAGGAGCCCGGCGCGCTGTCGCCGGACGGCAAGCAGGAAGCCTTTATCCGCAACTGGAACCTGTGGGTGCGCGACGTCGCCACCGGCAAGGAAACCCAGCTCACCACCGATGGCGTGGAGAACTTCGGTTATGCCACCGACAACGCCGGCTGGCAGCACAGCGACAAGGCGATTCTGGAATGGTCGCCGGATTCGAAACAGATCGCGACCTTCCAGCAGGACCAGCGCAAGACCGGCGATATGTACCTGGTCACCACCAAGCTGGGGCATCCGGAACTGCAGGCGTGGAAATACCCGCTGGCAGGCGACAAGAACATCACCATGATCGAACGCGTGATCATCGACGTGCCGGCGCACAAGGTGCTGCGCCTGAAGATGCCGCCGGATCAGCACCGTTCCACCTTGTGCGATGACGTGAGCTGCGGCGACAACGGCGGTTGGGACGATGTGAAGTGGGCACCGGACGGCAAGACGCTCGCCTTCGTGTCGACCTCGCGCGATCACAAGCATGAGACTTTCCGCATCGCCGATGCGAACACCGGCGAGGTACGCACGGTGTTCCACGAAGACGTCGCCACCTATTACGAAAGCGGCAATGGCGCGGTGAACTGGCGCTATTTGCCCGACACGCACGAGGCGATCTGGTTCAGCGAGCGCAACAACTGGGGCAATCTGTATCTCTACGACCTCAATAATGGCCAGCTCAAGCGCGCCATCACCACTGGCCAGGGCAATGTCACTGAAGTGCTGCGCGTGGATGCGAAAACGCGCACGGTGTGGTTCCGCGGCGTAGGCCGCACGCCGGGTGTCAATCCGTACTACCAGCAGTTCTGGAAGGTGAGCCTGGACGGCGGCGAGCCGGTGCTGCTCACGCCGGAACCTGCCGATCACATCATCACGATGTCCGCCGACGGCAAGTACTTCGTCGACAGCTATTCCACCAACACCAAGCCGCCGGTTACCGTGCTGCGCGATGCCAGCGACGGCCACACCATCGCGACGGTGGCCACCACCGACATCAAGCGCCTGCTCGCCACCGGCTGGCAACCGCCGGAACTGATCGTGGTGAAGGCGCGCGACGGCAAGACGGATTTGTACGGGCTGATGTTCAAGCCCACGCATTTCGATCCGGCCAGGAAATATCCGCTCATCGATTACGTCTATCCCGGTCCGCAAACCGGTTCGGTCAGGACCTTTGGCTTTGCACCGTCGGAATACGATAACCAGTCGCTGGCGGAACTCGGCTTCATCGTCGTGGCCATCGATGGCATGGGTACGCCATGGCGCTCCAAGGCCTTCCACGATGCGTGGTACGGCCACATGGGTGACAACACGCTGCCGGACCAGGTCACTGCCATCAAGCAGCTCGCCCAGCGTTATCCGTGGATCGATCTGGATCGCGTCGGCATATGGGGTCACTCCGGTGGCGGCAATACCACGGCGGACGCCATGTTCCGCTATCCGGATTTCTTCAAGGTGGGCTGGGCCGAAAGCGGCAACCACGACAACCGCGAATACGAAGACGACTGGGGCGAAAAGTGGCAGGGCCTGCTGGTGACCAACCCGGACGGCAGCACCAACTACGACAACCAGGCCAATCAGCTCATCGCCAAGAACCTCAAGGGCAAGCTGATGCTGGTGCACGGCACCGTGGACGACAACGTGCCGCCGTACAGCACGCTGCTGGTGGTGGATGCGCTGATCAAGGCGAATAAGGATTTCGACATGTTGATGCTGCCCAACCAACGTCATCACTATGGCGACGACACGCCATACATCACCCGCCGCCGCTGGGATTACTTCGTGCAATACCTTGCTGGCGATACGCCGCCGCAGGCTTACGCGCTCAAGCCCTGGCCGTGGAACTGATGGCATGACCGCGAGCGGCAGCAAGGCGCTATGCCTGAGCCTGCTGCTCGCGGGTTTTGCGCCGGTTTGTGCTGCTGCCGGCGCGCCTTCGATCGCTTCCTCGTTTGCCGCGTTCTGGCCCGCCGCGGAAGGCAAGCCCTTCCTGCAGCAGGAACAGGTGTGGAACCGAAATATCGAAGCGCCGCGCCAGGCGATCTATGACACGGTGGTATGGGAAAAGCAGCACGATCCGTATTGGCAGGCACGCCGGCAGATCTGGCTGCGTGCGCGCTTCGCGAAATACCCCGCCTTGGCGGCAGGCATCCCGGGTGAAGTGCGTGCGTTGCAGGACGCCATTGCCAGGCAGTCGGTGCGCTTCAAGGCGTTGTTTCCCGATGCGGATGCGCATCCGCCGGTAACGATCCTGCTGGCGCCTAACTTCGATGCCAAGAGCGGTGTGCTCGGCAACGGCAAACCCGTGCTGGCGTTCGCAGCCGATTCGTTGTTGCTGGAGCACGCCCGGCTCGACATCGTGGTGCCGCACGAACTGTTTCACCTGTATCACGCACAGCATGCCGGCATCCGCAACGATGGCGTGATGCCGGATGCGCCGCTCAGCTTGCCGCTGTTCGAGGAAGGCCTGGCCACGTATGTCAGCGGCGAGCTTGCGCCGGGACATACGGATGGCGAGCTGCTGCTGCAGGATGAGCTTGGCGCGATGCCCGCCAGCCGTTTGCCGGACATCGCCCGGCGCTTCCTGGCGGATGCGCGCAACAAGGCCATCGATCCCGACCATCCCGACACCTTCAAGCGCTGGTTCAACGCCGCACCCAAGCCGTATCAGCAAGGCCTGCCCAATCGCAGCGGTTACTGGCTTGGCTTGCAAGTGATCCGCTATCTGCGCCGTACCTATACCTTGGCGCAGATCGCTGCGTGGTCGCCGGCGCAGGCCGAGGCGAAAGTCATGGCGGCGTTGCGACAGATCAGCGCGTAGGCTGGGATGCAATCTCAGCATCTAACACCATCGCGCAAACTTAAGCGCATAGCTTGCATTCGCAACGATGCGTCCCCTCCCCTGCGAAGTAGGGGAGGGCTAGGGTGGGGTGCGAGCGTAGCGAGCGGTGGGAGCCTGCCATCGCTGCTTGCGATCAGACGTCATGGCGACATTTGGCTGCGTGCTAAAGCACAAGCAACCCCACCCCAACCCTCCCCTACTGTCGCAGGGGAGGGCGCCGATCATCGCGAACATCACGTTCACGTCGCGCGCGTCGCCACCACCGGTGGCACCGAGGCGGCGCGCAGCGCGGGGCCGAGCACGGCAAGCTGGCCGAGCAGCCACAGTGCGAAGGCGCCGATGGCGGGGTAAAGCATCGGCAAGCGCGGCTGTTCATACTGCTGCATCAACAGCATGTTCAAGCCGTAGGCCAGCACCGCGCCCACAACGACGCCGGTGCCCACGATCAAGAAATTCTCCCACTGGAAATAATGCAGAATATCCCGCCGCGTTGCGCCGACCGCGCGGCGGATGCCGATGGAACGCCTGCGCTGCTGCACCCAGAAACTCGCCAGGCCCGCGATGCCCAGCGCGGTGACGATCAGCAAGCCCATGGCTGCGGCGATCAACAGTGCGATCATGGTGCGGTTGCGGTGAAAGAAATCGGCGCGCAACTGCTCGAACGTCTGCGCGTGGCGAAGGATGCGATTGCCGTGCACACGATCGAGTAGCTCAGCGGCCTGCTTCAGCACGCGTGCGCGGTCTTGCGGTGCCGTACGCAGCACATACGTCACGCTGTTTGCGTCGGGCAGCATCGGAAATACGGTGGCGTAGTCGTTGTCGGCGTTCTCGTGCGCCTGCGGGCGCAGCAGATGATCGATCACGCCGACGATGCGCACCGGCTTCTCATCCGGATAGATCGCCTTGCCGAGCGGATCCTGGCCTGGAAAGAGTTTTTCTGCGAGGGCGCGCGTCACGATGGTGACCGGCACCTGGTCGATGCCGCTCCAGTCGTGCGCACTGCCCAACGGCACGTAGTCGTTCGGCAGAAAACCGCGCCCTTCAACCAGGTGCAGGCCGAGCGTGGCCAGTTCATCCGGCGTGCCGTTGAACGCCGTGGCGGTGGCGCGGGTGGGGCCGTCTGGCACCAGCGCGATGCCATTGGTCCAGTCGTGGCGATTGAACGGCAGCGCATCGACCGCCGCCACCGACTTCACGCCGGCGATGGCACGCAAGGCGGCCAGGTCGGTGTCCTGTCGCACCAGCGGTTGCGCGTTGTCGTCCAGGTCGGTGCTGTCGATCGACACCAATTCGTTTTCCGCCACGCCGCTGGGCTGGCGCAACAGCTGCACGCGCTCGACGATCATGAAGGCGACATTGCACACGATGGCGCAGGTCAGGCTGACCTGCAGCACCAGCAGCAGGGCGGTGAGTTTATGGCGGGTAAGGCTGGCAACCAGTGGCGGTAAGGGCACGACACACACCTCATTGGGTTTTGAGTTGCAGGGCAGGCGTGACGTTGCAGGCGCGCCAGGCCGGTACCAGGCCTGCGCACACGCCGGCGATGATGGCGAGCAGGAACGTGCCCAGCAGCATGCTGATATCCATCTGCGCCAGGTGCGCATAGCCGTCCGGCCGCTGGCGCACGCTCCACAAGCCGAGCTCGGCCAACCCTAAGCCCAGCGCGCCGCCGGCCAGCCCGATCGCGCCGGCTTCGATGCCCAGTTGCAGGAACACGTCGCGCCGTCGTGCCCCCAGCGCACGGCGCACGCTGATCTCGCCGCTACGGCGCAGGAACTTGGCCAGCAGCAGGCCGACGATATTGAGCATGCACACGCCGAGGAAACCCAGCGCCAACCACAGCTGCAGGCGCAGATCGCCAGGCACCACATGCTGGTTGCTCAGCCAGTCCATGAGCCCGAACAGCTTTGCATCCACGGGACGCGGAAAGCGGCCGTGCGCTTGTTGATCGCGCCAGTAGCCGGCGAGGAAATCGCGATAGGCACGCGCTTTGGCCGGACTGTCCAGTTCCACCCAGAACTGCAGCCAGGTGCAATGGTCGCTCAGCCGCGCATCGCCGCCATTGCCCCAGCACGACATGCGCCCGGCGATGTCGAAATCCAGTTCCTGCGCCGTCGCCAGCGGCAGGAAGAACTGGTCGGTATTACCGAAGGCGCTGCTGTTGATCTGCGCGTAGAAGGTCGGCTGCGGCTGCCAGTCGTCGAGCACGCCGATCACGCGAAAATCGGTGTTCTTCAGGCGCACGCTGCGGCCGATGCTCGGCGTGTCGCCAAACAGTTTGCGGTTCAAGCCGGCGTTGAGCACGACCACGCGTGCATGATTGTCGTCATCCTGCGCGGTCCATCCGCTTCCCGCACGAAACGGCGTGGCGAACATGGGAAAGAAGTCGGCGGTGACGTAATGCCCCGATTCGAAAAACGGCCGCAGCGTCGCCTGCGCTGGCCGGATCGGCAACGCTGCCGGGGCCATCGCGGCCTGCCGATCCGCGCGTGCGGCGTGCAACAGGTATATCGCATCCGGCCAGGTCATGGCGCCATCTACGGTGGTGTCCTTGGGCTTGCTGCTGCTGACGGGATCAGGATTGATCACCGGCACGTACAGATGCGCGCTGCGCCCAGGCAGCGGATCGCCGGACATCACGTGCAGCACGGTGATCATGGTCATGCTGGCGCCTATCCCCAGGCCAATGGCCAGGATCATCAACGCGGTAAGCATGCGATTGCGCCGGAAGCTGTAGAGGGCAAGCAGGAGGTAGTAGCGGAACATGGTGAACGTTCTCTGGTTGAAAAAGGCGCGCAAAGGCCCGGCACCCGCCAGGCGGGCGTTTGTTCGTCTACGTAGTGGCTCCCTAGTTCGTGACGCTCAGCGATCCGCTGGTGTTGCCAGACCTTTCGCCACGGCTTCATCCAGCAGCTTGTCCAGTTGCTGGTTCACTTGCGTCGTTTCTGCGGTTCGCTGGCGCGAGATGGCGGATTCGCGCGCGGACAGCTCCGTTTCCTGTTGGGACAAGGCCGCGCTTTCCCGGCTTAAGGTCTGGTGCTCGCGGTCTATTTCCGCCTGCGTCGCGCGTATGCCGCGTTCCTCGCCTTGCAGGGTCAGCTCCCGGATGCGCTGCTCCTGCGGTTCGAGGTGTGCCAGTGCAAGGCGTTGCGCATCGATGCTGGCGAGCCGGCCTGCCAGCTCCGCTTCGCGGTTGGACAGGTCGGCGTTGCGCGAAGCAAGCGCGGCCTGTTGTCCGGCCAGTTCGCCTTGCTGGGCTGCCAGCGCTGCTTCGGCGCGCGTGGGACCATTGAACGGCTCGTAGGTGTTCTCGGCTTGGCGGATCAGGCCGGCATCGTGGCTGACATAGGCGTGGCCACCCCAGCGGAACCACAGCAGCGGGCTGTCCGACTTACTCATACGCTGGATGCTGCCGACGTCCGCGTCATTGCCATCCACGATCAAGGTGCCGCCGTCGTAGAGCACCATGCTGTGGGTTGCACCGACGTGCGTATGGATGTGCGTATGGTTGGCATGAAAGCCCAGATCAGTCGGTGGTGCAGGAGGTGCCGGTACGGGCGCCACGTCGGGTGCCGGCGACGCTGGTGGCGCTGGTGGCGCAGGTGGCGCAGGTGGCGCTGGTATGGCAGGCGGCGCTTGGATGCTTGCGGTGACAGCTGTGTCATGCGTCTGCGCTGCAATGTCACTGGCCGTCACGCGATACGGCAGCACGCCGACCAGCGCAACAGCCGCCACCAGCAGCCAGCTGCGCAAGCCCGGCGTGGTGCCGTTGACGCTTTGCTGCAACATGATCAGCCGCCGTTTCAAATGCAGGAACGTGGAGGACGCGCCGGCAAGGCTGGCATGCACGGGATTGACCACGCCCAGGCGAACCAGCAGATGGCCGTAGTGTTGCGGCGTGGCATCGTGGCGCTGCAGTACCTGCGCATCGCAGGCGGCTTCGCGGTAGATCGCGTATTCGCGCATCGCCCAGGTCACCAGCGGATGAAAAAAGAACAGCCGCTGCATCAGCGCCGGAATCCAGCCCAGCCACAGGTCGCCGCGATGGATGTGCGCCAGTTCATGCGCCATCGCCATGGCGAGTTCTTCTTGCGACAGCGTTTGCTCCGCCGGCAGCAACACCACCGGACGCCAGCAGCCGGTGACCTGCGGCGATACGATCGCGTCGGAGATGCGCAAGGCCGGCGCACGGCGCATGCCCAGCGCCCTGGCTTGCTGCGCGCACACCGACAGCAGGCTGTCGTCGGTGGCGGGGCGTGCTTCGCGCACCAGCGCCCGCGCTTCCAGCCCATCCCGCAGGGCGAACATCACTTGCAGCAGGATGATCGACAGCCACAGCCCAAGCGCCGCTTCGGACCACGACCAGCTCCAGTGGCTTGCCGGCGAAGCGAAGGTGATCGCCTGCGCGGCCGTCATCGCCGCGGCGGCGCTGTCGCCCGTGTGCACGATGATGGCGTGCGGCACGGCGAGCGGTTTTTGTTCGACCGGCTTCAACCAGTGCAATTGCACGGGGTTGCTGAGCGTCATGCCCAGCAGCAGCTGCGCCCCCACCAGCCACCACAACATGCAGCGCACGGCCGGCGAAAGCCGTGGCAGGCAGCGCATGACCAGCCACAGCGTGGCAATCAACACGACGGCTTGGGCGCTGGTCCAGGCCAGGCGCCCCAGCAGGACATCGGCGAAAGCGTTCAACCCAGTCATCTCAGTCCTCCTTGCGGCGCGATTGCAGTTTCGTCACCAGCGCTTCCAGTTCGGCCAGTTCGCTGTCGCTGACTTCCGCGCGCTGCGACATCCACGCGACGAACGGCGAGAGCGAGCCCGACAAGGTCTTCTCGACGAACTGACCCACGGCATTGCTCAAGGCTTCGTTTGGGCCGGTGGCGGTGCTGTAGCGGTACACGCCTTCGACGTGCTGGCGCTTGAGGTACCCCTTGCTGCGCAGGCGTTCCATCATGGTCAGCACGGTGGAGCGGGCCAGGCCGCGCGCCTCGCCGAAGTCGGCGGCGGCTTCGCCCACGCTGACGGGTTCGTGTTCGGCCAGATAGTGCAGGAGTGCAAGCTCCTGGTCTCCGATGGATGGTTTAGGCATGGCTTCGGCATGGGTGACTACACGTGTAATCACGCTACTCTCTGACTACAGCTGTAGTCAATAGGCCGAGTTGCACTGAATCGTGAACCGCCGGCCGCGACCACGACGACCGGCACTCTTGAGGTCATACATCCCGCGCATACTTCCCCTTTGCCGGCATCCTGCCGTCACGAAAACCATCGGTGAACCCATGACTCCCCAGGAACAGCTCCTCCTCGACGATTTCCTCCAGCGCCTGGCCGCCGTGAGCGGCGTGAACAAGGACGCGCAAGCTGATGCGCTGATCCACCAGCGCCTGGCCGGCCAGCCTGACGCCGTCTACTTGCTGGTGCAACGCTGCTTGCTGCAGCAGCACGCGCTGGATGCGGCCAAGGCGCAGATTGCCCAGCTGCAGGCGCAAGTGGCCGGCCAGCAGCAAGGCGGCGGCAGCTTCCTCGGTGGTCAGTCGCCGTCCGCATGGGGCAGCAACCCGCCGCCGTACCCGCCGCAACAGCAGGCAGCCCCGGCAGCCGCGCCGACGTGGCGCGAGCGTCTGTTCGGCAGCAGCGCGCCGGCCGCGGCGCAGCAGGGCGGCGGTTCCAGTTTCTTTGCCAATGCCGCGACCACCGCGGCCGGCGTCGCCGGCGGCATGTTCCTGTTCGATGGCATCGAAAGCCTGCTTGGCGGCCATCGCGGCGGCGGTTTCTTCGGCGGCGGTTTCGGCGGCCAGCCCGAAGTGATCGAAAATGTCACCGAGAACAACTTCTACGACGACGGCAACAACCAGCTGCCGAGCGGCGGCGATCAGGATTTCGCATCCAACAACGATTTCGACGATGCGAATTTCGATAGCGGCAGTTTTGATGACGACAATAGCTGGACGTGATCAGTGCCTGCATGTCCTCTCCCCACGTGGGGAGAGGATCAAGGTAGGAAGTCAGGTCCGCTTGGCAAGCAGGCGTCGCCAGCTAGGCTAGTTTCCTAGGTCCTTGCAGAAAAAAATCCGGCTGGTGCCCGGCGGATCGGACGGAAAGTTGCCGAACTCGCGCCAGCCATGTTTCCTATAAAACTCCGGCGCCTGGAAACTGTTCGTATACAAGATACCGGTGCGACAACCGCGGCGTAGTCCTTCTTCTTCGGCCATGCGTAGCAGCGTGCTGCCAAGGCCATGGCCGCGCATCGATGCGGGCAGGAAAAACACATCGATGAACAGCATGCCGCGCGAGGTGCGGCCGTTGAGTCCACCCACTACTTTCTGTGTAACAGGGTCGTGCACCAGCAACACCAGCGGACGCTGGTCGCTCACCCCGCATGCGGCAAGATTGAACTGATCGAGTCCCTGGCGGATCGCCCCCAGCGCTTCGGCGTCAGGGGCGTCGGTAAGCGTGATGTTCGCTGCGTCCATGCGGCGGATTATGCGTCAGAACGCCATGTCGAAGGCGACTTCGCCTTCCACGCCCACCTGATACGCCGACACGCGGCGCTCGAAGAAGTTGGTGACTTCCTGCACGTCCTGCAGATCCATGAAATCGAAGGGATTCTTCGCGCCGTATTTCTTGGGCAGATCGAGCTGCACCAGGCGCTGGTCGGCGCAGTATTCCAGATACTGGCGCATGTCCTTCACCGACAGGCCGGCCACGCCGCCGGAGAGCACGTCTTCGGCGAATTGCGTTTCGCAAGCGATCGCTTCTTCCAGCATCGCTTCCACCTGCGTGCGCATATCTTCGTCGAACAGGTCCGGCTCCTGCGCGCGCACGGTGCGCACCACTTCGAAGGCAAGCGCCATGTGGCCGGATTCGTCGCGGAACACCCAGTTGGTGCCCGAAGCGAGGCCGTGCAACAAACCACGCGAGCGCAGGAAGTACACGTAGGCGAACGCGGCAAAGAAGAACAGCCCTTCGATGCAGGCGGCGAAGCAGATCAGGTTGAGCAGGAATTGCCGGCGCTGTTCGCGCGTGTCCAGCCTGCGCAGGTTCTGGATGGAGTCGATCCACTTGAAGCAGAACGCGCCCTTCTGCTTGATCGACGGAATGTTCTCGATCGCCGCGAACGCCTTGTTGCGCTCGTTCGGATCAGGAATATACGTATCCAGCAGGGTGAGGTAGAACTGCACGTGCAGCGCCTCCTCGTACAGCTGGCGCGACAGATACATGCGCGCCTCCGGCGCGTTGATGTGCTGGTACAGGTTCAGCACCAGGTTGTTCGCCACGATGGTGTCGCCGGTGGCGAAGAACGCGACCAGGCGATGGATCAGGTGGCGGTCGGCATCCGTCATCTTCGATTTCAGGTCGGTGACGTCGAGCGAGAAATCCACTTCCTCCACCGTCCAGGTGTTCTTGATCGCATTGCGGTACATCTCGTAGAACTCCGGATAGCGCATGGGGCGCAGGGTGAGTTCGAAGCCGGGATCGAGGATGTGTTCGGACATGGATGTTCCTGGGTAGTCAGTCGAGTTTGCGCGCGTAGTTGCCGCGCACGAAACGGCTGATGTAGGTAGAAAGGCCGATGCCCGCCTGGGCCAGCGTCTGCATGTTGCGCACATGCATGCGGCCAGGCTTGGCATCGGTGTATTCGTAAGTGCCGTCGCGCACGAAATGCACCAGGATGAAACCCTCGCCGATCGCATACGCGCTCACGCCGGAGCGGCCGCGGCGGTTGCGATAGGGTTTCAAACTGGGCATGCGTGGTTAGGGTCCTTCACAAGAAGTCCCTGAGTCCCGGCTTTCGCCGGGGCGACGGGATTGGAGTTACTGGCAAGCCTCGCAGTATTCCGGATTCTCCAGCGAACAGAACACGGCAGCCGTAGCCTCTTCCTGCGCACTGGCCACAGGTGCTGCGGCAGCCGTCGCCGTCACGGTCGTCTTGGCAATCTTGGTCGCCGGCCGCGAGCGCAGGTAGTACGTGGTTTTCACTCCTGCCTTCCACGCATACATGTACATGGAACTGAGCTGGCCGATGTTCGGGTTTTCCATGAACAGGTTCAGCGACTGGCTCTGGTCGATGTACGCACCGCGCGCGGCGGCCAAGTCGATCAAGGCTTTCTGCGGCAGTTCCCACACGGTGCGGTAGATCTGGCGCAGGCGTTCCGGGATGGCGTTGATGCCCTGGATCGAACCTTCCGCCAGCTTGATCGCGTCGCGAATCTCCGACGTCCACAATCCCAGCGCTTTGAGCTCATCGACCAGGTAGCGGTTGACCACCAGGAAGTCGCCGGACAGCGTTTCGCGCTTGAACAGGTTGCTGACCTGCGGCTCGATGCATTCGTAGCAGCCGGCGATGGAGGCGATGGTGGCCGTGGGAGCGATCGCAATCAGCAGCGAGTTGCGTAGGCCCTTCGCCTTGATCGCTTCGCGCAAGGCGTCCCAGCGTGCGGCGTCATGCGGCTTCGCATTCGGCCAGTAATCGAATTGCAGTTCGCCATTCGCCGCACGGCTTTCCTCGAAGCCAGGATGCGCGCCGTGCTGCTCGGCCAGCGCATTCGACTGCGACAACGCATGGAAATAGATCTCTTCGGCAATGCGCGTGGACAGCTCCAGCGCTTCGGCCGAATCGAAGGGCAGGCGCAGCTTGAAGAACACGTCCTGCAGGCCCATCACGCCCAGGCCCACCGGGCGCCACTTGCGGTTGGCGGTGGCGGCGGTGTCGATCGGATAGAAGTTCAGGTCGATCACGCGGTCGAGTTGGCGCACTGCCGTGCGCACCGTGCTGGCGAGCTTGGCGAAATCGAAGGCACCATCGACGACATGGCGGGCGAGATTGACCGAGCCCAGGTTGCACACCGCCGTTTCGCCGGCGTTGGTGACTTCCAGGATCTCGGTGCACAGGTTGGACAGATGGATGACGTTTTCCGCTTTGGCCGTCTGATTGCTGGTGGCGTTGCTGCGGTCCTTGAAGGTCATCCAGCCGTTGCCGGTCTGCGCCAGCGTGCGCAGCATGCGCGCGTACAGCTCGCGCGCCTTGACCGTCTTTACCGCAAGGCCTGCGGCTTCCGCCTGGTGATAGGCGCGGTCGAAGGTTTCGCCCCAGCTGTCGACGAAGTGCGGCACGACCTTCGGATCGAACAGCGACCAGTTGCCGTCGTGCTCGACGCGGCGCATGAATTCGTCGGGAATCCAGTTGGCCAGGTTGAGATTGTGCGTGCGACGCGCTTCGTCACCGGTGTTGTCGCGCAGTTCGAGGAATTCCTCGATATCCGCATGCCATGGTTCCAGATACACGCAGGCTGCACCTTTGCGCTTGCCGCCCTGGTTCACCGCGGCGACCGAGGCATCCAGCGTCTTCAGCCACGGCACCAGGCCGTTGGAATGGCCGTTGGTGCCCTTGATCAGCGAACCGCGCGAGCGCACGCGCGAATAAGCCAGGCCGATGCCGCCGGCAAACTTGCTGAGCTTGGCGACGTCACCGTATTTCTCGTAGATCGACTCCAGCGAATCGAGCGGCGAATCGAGCAGGAAGCAGGAACTCAGCTGTTCGTGCGCCGTTCCTGCATTGAACAAGGTCGGCGAGCTGGCGATGTATTCCAGCGAGGAGAGCAGGCGATACAGTTCCAGCGTTTCGCCGATCTCATTGCCGCCCAGCGCGCAGGCGATGCGCATGAAGAAGTACTGCGGCGTCTCGATCACCTTGCGCAATTGCGGATGGCGCAGCAGATAGCGGTCGTACACCGTGCGCAGGCCGAAGTATTCGAAGCGGCGCGTGGCGAGCGGATCGATTGCGTCGTTGAGCTTGCGCGCATTGGCCGCCACGAAATCGCGCAGGCGCGCGTTGACGATGCCCAGTTCGGCACCGCGCGCGATCGACTGCGAAAAGCTCTGGATCTCCTGGCCGCTTACTTCCTTGTCGATAAACGCGCCGAGCAGGCGCGCGGCGAGCTGGCCGTATTCCGGCTCTTCCGCAGTAAGCGCGGCGGCGGTGCGAATGGATAGCTGATCCAGCTCCTGCGTGGTGGCGCCGTCATACAAGCCGCCGATGGTCTTCAGCGCCACGCGCAGCGGATCGACCGCATGCAGTCCTTCGGCGCTGCGCGTGACGGCGCGCACGATCTTGTTGACGTCGACCACTTCCTGCCGGCCGTTGCGCTTGGTGACGCGCATCTGGCCCGGATTGTGCGGCGGTGTCAGGGTGAAGGGTGCTTCGGCAGTGGCGGACATCGTGACCGGGTTGGCTGGGGCCGGCGCATTGGCGTCGGCGGAAAAGACGGCGGACTCCGCGCGATCGGCAGAGCGCTCGCGCGATTCGGTATCAACAGGTTGCATGTCGGATGCTCCAGGCTGCGGAACCGGCCCGTGCGGCGGACGCCGGTGGGTGCGGACAGGTTCCTTGGACTCAACCACCTGCTCCCGCGCGCAGGGCTGAGGCGGCGGCTGCCGTCGTGGTCGTGCTCGCCCGACACGGGTGACATCCGCGTCGCGCGACACGCCCCCGCCCGCGGAGGCCGTCACCAGCGGCATGGCGCTCCGGCCATGCCGTGTCGGCAGGTCTTCGGACTTGCGGATGTGGATCTTGCGATCCGCCTACTCGCCCCGCTTCCCGGCCGCGACGGCCAGTGCGTGAATCGGGCTTTGGTCTCCGCTTACCGCTGCGGGGCAGTTCCGGACTTGCACCGGATTCCCGAACCACCTCGAAATCGTCCGAAGTGGCAACCGACGAGGCACAACATATCGGGGTCGCCCCGCCCGGTCAACCCAATAATTTGTGGATAAGCCGGTGGATAAGCGGCGCCACACCAGCCGCCAAGCGGCCTGCGGCCCGCGCAGAATTTTTTTCTATCGCGCGATGGCGACGATGATCCCCAGCCACATCAGCACCAGCCCGGCGGCGAAGCTGCGGCGGGCCGGCCCGATGCGTTCGACGGCGTCGTGCGCCACCGGCGTGGTAGCGATCCAGATGGTCGCCCCGAAGGCGAAGAAGCTGAGAAAGGCCAGGCATACCACCACGATGTCACGCGCGTTCCATGGCGTAGGCTCGTGCACGCCCCAGTAGCCGAGAAAGGCCATGCCCATCGCCGACATGGTGGCGGAGGCGGAGCAGAGTCCGACGACCGAGCCGGTGGGTGCTCGCATGCCGTGCCTCCCTACATGCTTACGTCGATTTCGATGGGATAGCTCGCCGAGTCGGGCAGCTTGGGCGGCGCCGGGAACGTCCATGCGCTGAACTGGCTGGCAAGGCACTTCGCCACCGCCGTCGGGGCGCGCACTTCCACGTTCATGGGATGCCCGTCGGCAGAAATATCGGCCACCAGCGTGAAGGGCGATTTGTCGGCTGTTGCGCGATTCCCCAGGCAGGCGCGCAACGCATCGGTCATCGGGTTGCCGGTCTTGGCCCAGAACTGTTTCTGATAGGCGGGACCGGTAGGTCCGGCTTCGACCAGCTTGGCGCGATATACGCGGCCGGTGAATGTATCTGCAGGGGAGGGTGCCGCGGCGGTGGACGCGCCGGCAAGCAGTGCTGTCGCGATGAACATCAACATGCCGCCAACTCCGTGACGAAGCGAAGCACGCACCCTAGCACCTGGCACAGCCATTGGTGAAGCCGTCCGAACGATAGTGCACGGCCCTTATCGGGCGCTGTCTGTCGGCTAGGTGGACCGGCGTTCTCCGCCGTCGCGGCCTACGAATTCGGGCGATGTTCCAGCGCCAGGTATTCCTGGCTCTGCATCTCGATCAGGCGCGATTCGGTACGCCCGAATTCCGCACGCAAGCGCTCGCCGTCGTACAACTCGGTGATCGGCGCTGCGGCGGAAAGAATCAGCTTGACGTGGCGGTCGTAGAACTCATCGACCAATTGCACGAAGCGCTTGGCCGGATCTTCGCTGTAGATAGTGAATTGCGGCACGTTGGAAACGATGACGGCGGGCGCCAATTTGGCCAGCGCAATGTAATCGGCCACGGCGCGCGGGCCGTCGCACAACGCCGCGAAGTCGAACCAGAGTATCGCGCCGGCGCGCTTGCGCACCGGAATCGGCCGGTCGTTGATGACGATGTCGCCGCCTTCGACCACATCGCCTTGCGCTTGGCCGGCGAAGATACGCGCCAGTTCGCGTTCGGCCTCGGCGCCGGGCGGCGTGTGGTACACCGGCGCATGCGTGAGCGCGCGCAGGCGCCAATCGTGCGGGGAAACCATTTCCAGCACATGGCAGTGCTGCTTGAGCGAGGCGATCGCCGGCAGAAAGCGTACGCGTTGCAAGCCTTCTTTATACAGATGGTCGGGGGCTGTGTTGGAGGTCGTCACCAGCGTGACGCCGCGTGCGAACAAGGCTTCCAGCAGATTGGCCAGGATCATCGCGTCGGCGATGTCGTTGACCAGGAATTCGTCCAGGCACAACACGCGGCAACGTTGGGCGATGCCGGCGGCGACGTCGACCAGCGGGTCTTGCCGCTCGCCCAGTTCGCGCAAGTGCTCGTGCACCTCCATCATGAAGCGATGAAAGTGACGCCGCAGCGCCACGCCATGCGGCAGGCTGGCCGCGAACAAATCCATCAGAAAGGTTTTGCCGCGGCCGACGCTGCCCCATAGATACAGGCCGGGCACGGCTTGATGCTCCTCGCTGCCGAGCAGGGATTTCAGGCGGCCTAACAGGCCGTTGCCGTTGGTATGTGCGCATAGCGCCGATTGCATGCGATCGAATTCCGGCAGCGCGGCAAGTTGCGCGGGATCGATGTTCCAGCGATGGGCGGCGACGCCTTCCTGGTAACGCGCGCTGGGGGAGAGTTCGGTCATGAAAGAAGCAGTCGTGCGTAACGTTGATCTGTACCGCTATGGGCCGTCATTCCCGCTTTTGCGGAAATGACGGCCATAACGCATGGTTGGGGCTTGCAGTGCTGGTCAATCACTCACGGGCAGGCGGTAAATAATCCTGTACCCAATGTTTCACTGACCCGCGCAAATCCATCAGACGACGATGAAAGAAATGCCCGGTCTCGGGCATGCGTACCAGTTCGGGTGGCTCCTCGAGGCTGTCGATCCAATCGAACACCGCTTGCGGTTCCACGATTTCGTCTTCTTCGCCCATCACCACCAGCCACGGGCAGGTGGGCAAGTCGAGCGTTTCGTGCGACCAGCGGCCGACCGGCGGCGCGATGCTGATGAGGGCATCGGCCTTTAGTTGCACCGCGTTGCGCAGCGTGACGTAGCTGCCGAACGAAAAGCCGGCCAGCCACAGTTGATCATCCGGGCGTACCTTGCGCACCCATGCCACCGCCGCGGCGAGATCGTCGCTCTCGCCGCGGCCGTTGTCGTACTCGCCCGCCGATTCGCCGGCGCTGCGGAAGTTGAAGCGCAGCGTGTCGAGTCCGCATTCGCGCAGGCTGCGCTCCAGCATAGTCACCACTTTGTTGCGCATGGTGCCGCCGTCTTTGGAGTTGGGATGGCAGATCACCGCCACGCCGCGGCGTGCAGCGGGGCGCTCGGCCACGTCGCTGATCGCCTCGAGGGGGCCGACGGGACCCTGCAGCGTGAATTCAGTAAGAGCGTCCGGAAAAACGGACGGATCGGGAGAGGGGGCGGCTTGGGTCATGCAGGCAATGATAGCGGTGCCGTGTTTTCTGCATGTACTTTGACGATGCGCACCCTCTCCATCCATGGAAGGAGCAAGAAACAAAACGCCGCCCGAAGGCGGCGTCTGCATGGGCTCAGTCGAAAATTATTTCGCCTGGTCCACGATCCACGTCACCGCCGCTTTCACCTGCGCATCGGTCAGCGCCGGGTTGCCGCCCTTGGCCGGCATCGTGTTGCCATCCGGGCCGTGGTAGCCGTCGATGGCGTGCTTGACCAGCGTATCCAGGCCCTCGGCAATGCGCGGCCCCCACATCGCCTTGTTGCCCAGCACCGGCGCACCGGCCACGCCGGCGGTGTGGCAGCTGTGGCAGAGGTTGTCGTAGATGGTCTTGCCGTCGGTGGTGCCGCCGTAGGCCACTTGCGCGGCGGCGGCCTTGGCGGCGGCTTCCTGCGCGGCCAGCATCGCAGCGCGACCGGTGTTGCCCGCGTAGACCGCGCCGTTGGGGGCGAGGCTGGCGGAGAGCTGTTGCGCCGCCTCGGGATTGGTTTCCTTTGGCTCGTGCTCGTAGATCGTCCATGCGGTGAAGATCAGGACCAGGGTCAGTACGCCGAGGCCGGCGATAAGCAGTGAGAACTGACGCAGGAAACTCTGGTCGGATTTGCTCATGGAACCGCTCACGCAAGTACTCCAGTCATCAAATGATTAGTCTGGACAGCCGCCACGTTTCCCCCGTGACGTACCTTGGCGCCCCTGGCGACCATGCGGCGGCGGATCGGATGGACCCGCTCGCTGCGCACAACAAGGCCGGAGTATAGACGAAGCTCGCAACAAGTTGAGATGGCAGCCCACGGGATCGTCGGTGTCCGGCCGCGGCGATTTGTCCGAGGGCTTAGTAAAGTTGTGTAGATCCGTACGCGTGCGGCAGGCAATCGGTCACGCTTGGCTGTTAACCTTCCGGAGGGACCATGCCATCGGTCATGCGGCACCTGTGTCAACCGGCATTGTCCAAGTTCGCCGGGCGACGTCTATGCTTGTTCGCAAGATGTAGCGTCATTCGCGCCGTGCGGAATCGGGTGGTTCCGCCGTTCAATCCAGGAGTTTTACATGTCGCGTTTTTGGAAGATCGCGTTGATCGTGGTCGCCGTGCTCATCGTGGGTGGAGTCGCTTTCCGCTTGCTGCATAAGCCGGGGGCGGAGGCCGGAGCCGGTGGTCGCCATGGGCAATCGGCCCAGAATGGAGGCGCGCCTGGCGCCAAGGGCCAGGACAATGCGCCGGTACCGGTGACGGTGGAGCCCACCGTCAAGCAGAACGTGCCGGTGTATCTCACCGCGATCGGTACGGTGACGGCGCTCAATAGCGTGACGATCAACCCGCAGGTCGGCGGCCAGCAGTTGATGTCGATCAACTTCAAGGAAGGGCAGCCGGTGAAGAAGGGTGAGGTGATCGCCCAGATCGATCCGCGCACCTACCAGGCCGCCTACGACCAGGCCGTGGCCAAGCAGAAGCAGGACGAGGCCTCGCTGGCCACCGCCATCAGCACGCTGGACCGCAACCAGAAGCTGGTCGCCAACGGCTATGTGGCCGCACTGAACATCGACACCTACCGCAACAATGTTGCCCAGCTCAAGGCGACGGTGATTGCGGACGAGGCGGCCGTCCGCTCGGCCAAGGTGCAGTTGGATTTCACCAAGATCATTTCGCCGATCGACGGCGTGGCGGGTATCCGCCAGGTCGACCCGGGCAATGTGGTGAGCACCACCACCAATATCGTCACGCTGACCCAGATCCAGCCGATCTACATCATCTTCAACCTGCCGGAGCAGAATCTCGAAGCCGTGCGCGATTCGTTCAAGGACGGCGTCGACAAGCTGGAAGTGATCGCGCTGGATCGCGCCGACGCGCATCCGCTGGATACCACCGGCGCGCTGCAGGTGGTGGACAACCAGATCGATACCAGCACCGGCACTTTCAAGCTGCGCGCGATTTTCGCCAATCCCAACCGCACGCTGTGGCCGGGCCAGTTCGTGAACGTGCGCCTGCGCGTGCGCACCGTGCAAGGCGGGCTGGTGATTCCTGCGCAGGCGGTGCAGCGCGGTCCCGATGGCGATTTCGTCTACAAGCTGCAGCCGGATCAGACGGTGGCGATGCAGCCGGTGCACGTGGCGGGTGAGGTTGGCGATAGCCAGGTCATGGTGAGCAGCGGCTTGAACGACGGCGACCAGGTGGTCACCGAAGGCCAGTTCCGGCTCAAGCCCGGCAGCAAGGTGAAAGCGCTGAAGCCGGGCGAAGTGCCGCCGGTGCAGGTGGCATCGGATGGAAACAAGGGCAAGCAGGGCCGTAAGCACCGTGGCAACGCTGGCTGATACCGCTGAGCGCCATGCACTCCCCTTCTCCCGGTGGGAGAGGGCCGAGGGTGAGGATTCGGGCGAAGCGTATCGGCACGTCTTGCGCGTTTCATCCGACCCTGCGCGCACTCTCACCCCACACCCTTCTCCCGGAGGGAGCGGGGCTTCAATCAGGCTCTGACCACGGATAGTCCGACGATTATGGGATTTTCGACCCTCTTCATCCGCCGCCCCATCGCCACCTCGCTTCTGATGGTGGCGGTGATGCTGCTCGGCGTGCTCGGCTATCGCGAGCTGCCCGTCTCCGCGCTGCCGGAAATCGAAGCCCCCAGCCTGGTGATCACCACCACGTATCCGGGCGCCAGCGCTTCCACCATGGCTTCGCTGGTCACCACGCCGCTGGAGCGCCAGCTCGGCCAGATCTCCGGCCTGGACATGATGACGTCTGACTCGTCCGCGGGCCTGTCCACCATCGTGTTGCAGTTCAACATGGACCGCGACATCGACGTCGCCGCGCAAGACGTGCAGGCGGCACTCAACCAGGCGCGTGGCACGCTGCCGAGCACGCTGCCGTATCCGCCGGTGTACAACCGCGTAAATCCGGCCGATGCGCCGATCATGACGCTGATGCTCACCTCCGACAGCCGCCAGCTGCGCGACGTGAACGACCTGGCCGACTCGATCCTGGCGCAGAAGCTGTCGCAGGTGCAGGGCGTAGGCCTGGTGTCGATCGCCGGCAACGTGCGCCCGGCCGTGCGCATCCAGGTAAACCCGGCCCAGCTGGCCAATCTTGGCCTCACCATGGAAGACGTGCGCAGTGCGTTGACCGAGGCCAACGTCAACGCGCCCAAGGGCACGCTCAACGGCGCCACGCAGTCGTACACCATTTCCACCAACGACCAGTTGGCGACCGCGGCCGAATACAAAGACACCATCATTTCCTACAACAGCACCAACAACGCGCCGGTACGCCTGTCCGACGTGGCCAAGGTGGTCGATGGTGTCGAGAACGACCAGCTCGCCGCCTGGGCCAACGGCAAGCCGGCGGTGCTGCTGGATATCCGCCGCCAGCCGGGCGCGAACATCGTGCAGACCGTGCAGCACATCCGCGACATTCTGCCGCAGCTGCGCAGCGTGCTGCCGGCGGACGTGCACCTGGATGTGTTCGCCGACCGCACCATCACCATCCGCGCCTCGGTGGAAGACGTGCAGTTCACGCTCGTGCTCACCATCTTCCTGGTGGTGGCGGTGATCTTCGTGTTCTTGCGCCGCTTGTGGGCCACCTTGATTCCGTCGGTGGCCGTGCCGTTGTCGTTGCTGGGTACGTTCGGCGTGATGGCGTTTGCCGGCATGTCGCTGGACAACCTGTCGCTGATGGCGCTGACCGTGGCCACCGGTTTCGTGGTGGACGATGCGATCGTGATGATCGAAAACATCGTGCGCTACATCGAGCAAGGCAAGGACGGCAAGGAAGCCGCGGAAATCGGCGCGAAGGAAATCGGCTTCACGGTGTTGTCGCTGACCGTATCGCTGATCGCCGTGTTCCTGCCGCTGCTGCTGATGCCGGGCGTCACCGGCCGCCTGTTCCATGAGTTCGCCTGGGTGCTCGCCACGGCCGTGGTGATCTCCATGCTGGTGTCGCTGACGCTGACGCCGATGATGTGCGCCTACCTGCTGAAGCCCGACGCATTGCCCGAGGGCGATGATGCGCACGAACGCCATCTCGCCGCCGGCAAGCGCACCGTGTGGGCGCGCACGGTCGGTGTGTACGAGCGCACGCTGGACTGGGTGCTCGATCACCAGCGCATGACCGTGCTGGTCGCCGTGGTGGCCGTGGCGGTGACGATCTTCCTGTACATCGTCATTCCAAAGGGATTGCTGCCGGAGCAGGACACCGGCCTGATCACCGGCGTGGTGCAGGCCGACCAGAACGTCGCCTTCCCGCAGATGGAACAGCGCACCAAGGCGGTGGCCGATGCGCTGCAGAAAAATCCCAACGTGGCCGGCGTGGCGGCGTTCATCGGCGCCGGCTCGATCAATCCCACGCTCAACCAGGGCCAGCTCAGCATCGTGCTGAAGGACCGCAGCAAGCGCGGCAGCCTGGATGAGGTGGTGCGGAGCCTGCAGAACGATGCCGCCAATATTCCGGGTGTGGCGTTGTATCTGAAACCGGTACAGGACGTGACGCTGGATACCCGCGTGGCCGCCACCGAGTACCAGTACTCGATGTCCGACGTGAATTCGCAGGAGCTGTCGCAATACGCCACGCAGATGACGCAGGCCTTGCGCCAGCTGCCGGAACTGGCGGATGTGGACAACAACCTGGCCGACCAGGGCAACGCGCTCAAGCTCACCATCGACCGCGACAAGGCGAGCACGCTGGGCGTGCCGGTGCAGACCATCGACGACACGCTGTACGACTCGTTCGGCCAGCGGCAGATCTCCACCATCTTCACGCAGTTGAACCAGTACCGCGTGGTGCTGGAGGTGGCGCCGCAATTCCGTAGCAGCACCGCGCTGCTCAACCAGCTCACGGTCAAGAGCAACGGCAGCGGCGCGCTCACCGGCAGCAATGCCACCACCTTCGGCCAGCCCGCCTCGAGCAATTCCTCCACCACCACCGGCATTGCCACTGCCAACACCGGCATCATCATCGGCGCCGGCGGCACCATTCCGCTGGCTTCGCTGGTGAACGCACAAGTGACCACCGCCCCGCTGGTGATCAGCCATCAACAGCAACTGCCGGCGGTGACCATTTCGTTCAACCTGGCGCCGGGCTACTCGCTGTCCGAGGCGGTGGATGCGATCCACAACGTGGAGAAGCAGCTCAACCTGCCGCCGCAGGTGCGGGGGCAGTTCATCGGCAAGGCGGCGGAGTTCTCTTCCTCGCTAGGCAATGAAGCCTTGCTGCTGCTCGCCTCGATCATCGTGATCTACATCGTGCTGGGCGTGCTGTACGAGAGCTACATCCATCCGATCACCATCATCTCGACCCTGCCGCCGGCCGGCGTGGGTGCGTTGCTGGCCCTGATCCTGTGCAACATGAGCCTGTCGGTGGACGGCATCGTCGGCATCGTGCTGTTGATCGGCATCGTGAAGAAAAACGCGATCATGATGATCGATTTCGCGATCGAGGCGCAGCGCACCGGCATGCAGCCGCGCGAAGCGATTCGGCGTGCATGCCTGCTGCGCTTCCGCCCGATCATGATGACCACCGCCGCCGCCATGCTCGGCGCGCTGCCGCTGGCGCTGGGCAACGGCATCGGCGCCGAGTTGCGCCGTCCGCTGGGCGTATCGATCGTGGGCGGCCTGTTGTTGTCGCAGCTGGTCACGTTGTACACCACGCCGGTGATCTACCTGTACATGGAACGGTTTTCGGAGTGGCTGCAGGCGCGCCGGGAGCGGCGCGCGTTGCGTCACGCGGCGCGTGATGCCGTGTAGGTTGGCGGTGAGGCAGCGCCGAACCCCAACATCGCCATGCTCGCGATCGCCTGGGCGTGCGGCCGCGTCTCACTCCAACCCGCTCGGCTCGCTACCGTCGCCCCGCTTTTTGCCGGGGCGACGATTTCCGTATTTCCATGGGCGCACACGGGGAGGGGATGAAAGCCTCAACCGATTCGCCCATCGCACGTTGTTTCCCGTATGAACATCTCCGCCCCTTTTATCCGCCGTCCCATCGGTACCTCCCTGCTGGCCATGGGCGTATTCGTGATCGGGGCGATCTGCTATTCCCTGCTCGGCGTATCCGCGCTGCCGAACATGCAGTTTCCGGTGATCTTCGTGAGTGCCAGCCAGGCCGGTGCGAGTGCCGAAAACATGGCGGCCACCGTTGCGGCGCCATTGGAACGCCATCTGGGCCAAGTGCCCGGCATCGACACCATGCGTTCGGTAAGTTCGCTGGGCAGCACCTTCGTGTTCCTGATGTTCGACGGCGGACGCAACATCGATGACGCAGCGCGCGACGTGCAGGCGGCGATCAATGCGGCGCAGGCGGATCTTCCGTCGGGTCTCAACGCTCCCCCAAGCTACGAAAAGGCCAATCCGAACGACGACCCGATCATCGCCTTCGCGCTCACCTCCGAAACCCAGTCTGCGCGCGATCTGTACGACGTGGCCGATTCGCTGCTGGCCCAGCGCTTGCGTCAACTGACCGGCGTGTCGGAGGTGGACATTCTCGGCGCCGCCACGCCAGCCGTGCGCATCGACATCAATCTGCGCGCGCTCAATGCCATGGGTTTGTCGCCCGACCAGGTGCGCAATGCGCTGACCGCCGCCAACGTATTCGAGCCGAAGGGATTTTTGTCCGACGGCAACACCACCATGGCGGTCGAGGCCAACGATGCCCTGCATACCGCGAGCGATTTCGCGAACCTGGTGATTTCCAACAACGGCAAGGGTGCGCCGGTACGCCTCAAGGACGTGGCGAAGGTGTACGACGGCCAGCAGGACGCCTATCAGGCCGCCTGGTTCCAGGGCAAGCCGGCGATCCTGATGTATGTGTACCGGCAGTCGAACGCCAACATCATTGACGTTACCGATCGCGTGAAGGCCGAAGTGCCGCTGCTGCGCGGCTACCTGCAGCCAGGCACCACGCTTACGCCGTATTTCGACGGCACGCCGACCATCCGTGCCTCGCTGCATGAGGTGCAGGCCACCTTGCTGATCAGCCTGGCGATGGTGGTGCTGGTGATGGCGCTATTCCTGCGCCGGCTGGCGCCCACGCTGATCGCCGCCGCGGCCGTGCCGCTATCGCTGGCGGGTGCCGCCGCGATCATGTACGCGATGGGCTTCACGTTGAACAATCTCACCTTGCTCGCCGGCGTGATCGCGATCGGCTTCGTGGTGGACGATGCGATCGTGGTGATCGAAAACGTCATCCGTCATATCGACCAGGGCATGACGCGCGTGCAGGCGGCCTTGACCGGGGCGCGCGAAATCGGCTTCACCATCGTCTCGATCACGGCATCGCTGGTTGCCGTCTTCATCCCTTTGTTGTTCATGCCTGGCATCACGGGCATGTTCTTCAAGGAATTCACCTTGACGCTGGTGGGCGCGATCGTCGTCTCCGCCTTGGTATCGCTCACGCTCACGCCATCGTTATGCGGGCTGTTTCTGCGGGGCCATCGCGATGCGCAAGCGAGTTCCAAATTCGGACGGGCCATCGAACGCATGCATGAGCGCATGGTGGCGTTGTACGCGAGCGCGTTGGATTTCTCGCTCCGCCATGCCTTGCTGCTGTCGCTGACGCCGCTGATCCTGATCGGCCTGACGGTGATGATCGTGATGTCCGGCCAAATCAAGAGCAGCCTGTTCCCGATGCAGGACACCGGCCTGATTCGTGGCCGGGCCACCTCCGGCGCCACGGTTTCCTTCCAGGATTCGGTGGCGCGCCAGCAGCGGTTGATCGACATGCTGCTGCGTGATCACGATGTGGCCGTGGTGGGTTCGCGTCTGGGCAGTACGCGCACAGGCACGTCGGGCTCATTCGACATTGAACTCAAAACCCACGCGCAGGGACGCAAGGACGACACCTTCACCGCGTTGACGCGGCTCAGCAAGAAAGCCGCGCGGTATCCGGACCTCAATGTGCGCCTGCGCGCCATCCAGGACCTGCCCAGCTTCGGCGGCGGCGGCACCAGCCAGGGTGCGCAATACCAGATATCGCTGCAGAGCGATGACTCGGCCAAGTTGCAGCAATGGCTGCCGAAGCTCGTCGACGAGCTGCGAAAGAGTCCCAAGCTGCGCGATGTGGGCAGCGACCTGGACGACGCCGGCCTGCAGCAGAACATCGTCATCGATCGCGACCGCGCCGCGCGCTTGCAGGTCAATGTCGGCACCATCGATTCGGCCATCTACGACTCCTTCGGCCAGCGCCAGATCAGCAACATCTACGCCGACCTCAACCAGTACAAGGTGGTGGTCAACGCACTGCCCGGACAAACCGCCACCCCACGCTCGATCGACGACGTCCTGGTGCGATCCAGCAATGGCAACATGGTGCGGCTGTCTGCCTTCGCGCATCAGGTGCCGGGGCTGGCGCCGACCCAGGTGTCGCATATGAACCAGTACACCACGATGAGCCTGAGCTTCAATCTCGCGCCCGATGTAAGCATGGGCGAAGCCTTGCAGATCGTGCAGGCCACCGCGAACAACATGCGCATGCCGGGCGATATCAAACTCGACATCGGTGGCGATTTCCGTCGTTTCAAGGAAACGCAGACAGGCGGGATATGGCTGATTTTCGGCGCCATACTCACGGTGTACATCGTGCTGGGCATTCTCTACGAAAGCCTGATCCATCCGGTGACCATTCTCTCCACGCTGCCCGCGGCAGGTGTCGGTGCGTTGCTCGCCTTGTGGTTCACCCATACCGACCTGTCGGTGATCGCGCAGATCGCGCTGGTGCTCCTGATCGGCATCGTGAAGAAGAACGCGATCATGATGATCGACTTCGCGCTGGTCGCGCAGCGCGAACACGGCAAGACGCCGTTGGAAGCCGTACGCGAGGCAAGCCTGGTGCGTTTCCGTCCGATCATGATGACCACGATGGTGGCGATTCTCGCCGCACTGCCGATCGCGATCGGCCTCGGCGAAGGTTCCGACCTGCGCCGTCCGCTGGGCATCGCCTTGATCGGTGGCCTGTTGATTTCGCAGAGCCTGACCTTGCTCAGCACGCCGGCGTTGTATGTGATCTTTTCCTGTCTCGGCGAGCACTGGGCCACCTGGCGTGCGCGCAGGCGGGAACGAAAAGGCCGTCGGCAGCAGGTGCTTGTGCGCGAGTCTTGATGTCGTCAGGCGCTGTCTGTACTTTTTCAGGCAATGCACCAAGCACTCCGCGGTGTTCCTTCAATGAGCGACTTCCCCACGCTCGAAACCGAGCGATTGCTCCTGCGCGAGATCGTCGCGGCCGACGCTCCGGCCTTGTTTGCTGTTCACGGCGACATGGAGGCAATGCGCTGGTTTGGCGCAGATCCGCTTACGGATCTTCAGCAGGCAGAGAGGCTGGTCGAAACCTTCGCCGCCTGGCGCCAGATGCCTAACCCCGGAACACGCTGGGGTATCCAGAGAAAGTCGGACCACCAGTTCGTGGGTTCATGCGGCCTGTTCAAATGGAACCGCGGGTGGAGGAGCTGCATCGTCGGGTACGAGCTCGCACGGTCTGCGCGTGGTGCGGGCTTGATGCGGGAGGCATTGTCGGCTGTGTTGGCATGGGGGTTCGAGCACATGGGGCTGAACCGCGTCGAGGCACAAGTTCATCCGGACAATGCTGCGTCCCTCAGGCTTCTGCGTGCGCTGGGGTTCGTTCAGGAGGGCCACATGCGGGAGGCGGGCTTCTGGCTCGGTGAACACCACGACCTGCTGCTATTTGCGCTCCTCCGGCGTGAGTATCCAGCCCCTGCATAGAGCAGGCAGCCCCAAGCTGCGTCTGAGTTCGCCGCTCGTGTCGAACGTTAGCACTAGTAGTACTTCGCTCTTACTTTGCGCAGCATGCAAGAGCCGCAGGACAAGCCCTAGGGGATCGGCGCGCGATGATGGGAGATCCTTCGGGCAACGTATGGCAGGTCGCGACTCATCGAGGGTGGTCTACGCCGTAACTTGATCCAGCCCTGCGGGCAAGCCGCCCAATGTCGCAAGCGTCAAAAAAAGAACCCCGGCAACGCCGGGGTTCGCTGGAACAGCTCACAATAATCAAACTTAGAACAATTTCTGGTCGTACTTCAGGTACACCACGCGACCGAAATCGTATTGCGGGTTGTACGGGAACTGCGAATAGCCGTCCGTACCGGTTGGACCCAGTGGGCCGATCACGCTGAATGTGCCGTTGTAGCTGAGCGGAGCATGGCGGTTGAAGAGATTGGTCGCGCCAACCGAGATCTGGCCATGCCACGGCGCCTTCCAGCTGAACTGCAGGTCGTTGAAGGCCAGGGCTCCCTGGCGATATGCACCTAGCTGGCCCTGCACGTAAGAGTTGGGATTGTTGCAGGGGAAGTACTCTTGCAGGTTGGGCGCATCCGGACGGCAAGGTTCTTTCAACGCCGAGAAGTAGCGGACGGTCCAGGTGGCGCCGAAGTTACCCCACGACCAGTTGATGTTGGTGGTGTCGCGGAAACGCCATACCGGGCCGAGGATGGGATCGTAGGTGCCGATGTTGTAGCCGACCACCGGGCCGCCGGTGACGGCCTGTTCCTTCAGCGAGCTGATATAGGTGCCGCTGGTGTCGATCTTGAACTTGCCGACCGGCGTATCGGGGAACAGATAGCTCATTGTCAGATCCGTGCCACGCTCATCGACGAAGCCCTCGTTGACCAGGGCTTGCAGCAGATTGATGACCTGGCCGTTCGCTGCCGAGCGTTGGAACTGCCCACATTGCTGTGCTTCGCCCAGTTGGTAGCAGTTGTCCAGAATGCTGTTGGCGGATGGCAGGGTGATGATGTTGTCGACGCGGATACGGTATGCATCGAGCGTGATGTTGAAGCCGGTCAGCCAGCTTGGGCTGTAGACGATGCCGGCGGTGTAGTTTTTGGATGTCTCGGGCTTCAGTGCCGCATTGGCGCCGGTGTAGTAAGGCGTAGTGCTGGTGTTGTTGGGCCCGGTGACCGGTACGCCCGTTGTGGTGAGCTGGGTGAAACCTGGGCCCACTGCAGGCAGGCCGGCATAGCCGTTGAGGCAGCGCTGTGCAACCACCGGATTGCTGGTCAAGCCGAAATTGACGTCGCAGGGATCGGTGTAATTGGTGAAGCTCTGCATCGTGCCGCCGTACAGATTGGAGATCGACGGTGCGCGGAAGCCGGTGCCGTAGCTGGCACGCACCAGCAGGTCATTGATCGGTTGCCAGGAAAGTTTGTACGAATTGTTGTTGGTGTCGCCGAAGTTGCTGTAGTGCGAGAAGCGGTGCGACACGTCGAAATTCAGCAGCTGCGCACCCGGCAGATCCTTGAGCAAAGGCACGTTGACTTCGGCATAGGCTTCGTTGATGCCATACGAACCGCGGCCGGGATTCTGCTGCAGGTTCGTGTTGAGCCCCTGCTGGGTATAGGCGTCCGGTGTCACGCCGCCGGCGACATCGCGGTGATCGCCGCCCACGGCGAAGGTTACGTCACCGGCGCCCAGGGATTGCGGCAAGGTGAACATGTCGCCGCTCAAGTTGGCTTCGACATTGCGCGTTTGGCTCCAGGAATGCGTGAAGTAGCTGTAGTTGAGGTAGTCGCTTTCGGCCGGCGTCAGGCCGCCCGCGCCGGAGAACGGATTGAGCGGCACACAACCGGCAATCACGTTTCCTGGCGTGCCGCAATGCACGGCGCCGTCCGATCCCAGGAAAGAGGGGCCGAGGGCGTTGTACAAATGCACCAGATTGAGGTTGCCGGGACCACCCATGTCCTGGATGTAGCGATAAAGACTGTAGCCCGCGTTCCAGTTGAACTCGTTCTGGCCTAGCGAGAACTCGCCTTCCAAGCCTGCGCGGAACCCGTACTGCTTGATGTCGTTCACCGTGACGCGGTTGGGTTCGTACAGCGGGAGGCTGAACGCCACGGTGTTGCCCGGCAGCGGGTTGTAGTAACTGTTCGGCGAAAGCATCGGGAACCATGCGGCGCCAAGGCTTCCGGCGGGCAGGCCCAGTGCGTTGGCCAGATTCATGCCATTGGCCGGCGTCAGCGAACTGAGCGGATAGCCGCCGATGTAGTCGGTTGCGTTATTGCTGTTATACGTACCGGTGAACACGGCCTTGATGTTGTCGGTGATCTTGAAATCGCCTTTCAACGTGTACGATTTCAGGCGGTTGTCCGGGATCAAGGTTTCATACGCAGCCTGATTGGCGTAGTCATTGCTGTAGTAGGGGGTTGGATAGACCACGCCGAACGTATTGGGGTGATAGTTGGCGATGTTCATCCCGTTCTGACCCGCGTTGACCGTAAGCGGGAAGGAATACAGCGTACCGGCCGGCCCTGTTGCTCCCAGAATGGTGCCGTAGTTGGATGCCTGCACCGACGCTGGATACTGCGGGAAACTGAAATAACCGTTTTTGCTGAACCAGGTCTGGTTCGCCGTGATCTGATTCAGGTTCTGAATCGAGATGTTGAAAGTGAACGAACCGCGCGAGAATTTGTGGCCGCCGGTCAGGCTGAACTGGTTTTGTTTGCCGTAATTGCCGGGCGCGTAAGTGCTGTTGTAGGTATCGAGATAGAGGCCATCCACATTCTTGGTATGGATGTTGATCACGCCTGCAATCGCGTCGGAGCCGTAAATCGACGAGGCGCCATCTTGCAGGATGTCCACACTGTCGATCAGTGAACTTGGGATCGTGCTGAGGTCGGTCTGGCCGAAGATATCGGTGGTATAGCGCTCGCCGTCCACCAGGATCAGGGTGCGGGGGGCGCCCAGGCCGCGCAAGCTGGCGTACTGGCCGACGATGCCGCCGAGCGAGCTTTGGTTGCTGGTGCCGGAAGAACCCACTGAAGTGACGTTCTGCAGGATCTGCCCGACGCTGACGAAGCCCTGCTGTTGCAACGCCGCATGCGAGATTTGGGTAACCGGTTGCGCCGTCTCCACGTCGACGCTGCGGATCAGCGAGCCGGTGACGGTTACGGTCTGCAAGGTCTTGGTGTTCTGCTGCGGTGTCGCCGTCGATGATTGCGGTGTGTTGCCCTGGGTCGCCTGACCCGTTGTTGCCGGCGACGGCGTCGTGTTTTGTGCGGTAGCCGCTGTTGCCAGTGCGCCGCTTCCCAGTGCCAAAGCGATGCGTATCGCCAATGCGATGTTTTGATGCTGCAAGTTCACGTTTAAATCCCCTTTGATTATGGATGGACCAGTGCCTGCAGGCTTTTCCTCGCCTGTATTGACATACCCCGCCAAACGGCTGTGAGGGTGTTAATGCACGCTTGGCGCGTGGAGCTTAAAATAAAATTAAGTCGCCGGCACGTGACTAATGTCGCGTGTGTTATTGCGGTGAAAACTTATTCGAAAATTTATGCGAATACTTCACGTCATTTATGCATTTGAAGGTTGCCTTCTACCTCCATTTGCATGAGAAATCCAGCGCCATTTTTTGGTTTCTTTTCATGAAAAACCAAGCCATTTAGGTGGCGCATGCATCGCCATCGGTCAATGCGCATGAATGAAAGGGACGTAATGACGCATTCAATCAATTGTCAGGCATGCGTAAGTTTTTCTGCGCTCGCAAATACCATGGCGGTTAATTCGCCGCCAATGCATCGATAGAAATTAACCGGCGTCCATTAACCGGCCCCGGCTGCAGTTAATGACGCGCGCCGCACGCCCCGTTCTTTATCAGGAGCGCAATATCATTTGGATATGCGGCAGGTTGCCGCAGATATTACGCAGTTGCGCCAGCAATATTTCACGGTGCGCGGCGATTTCCCACGATGGCTTTCCGACACCCTCCAACTCCGCGCAACGCAGTGCTGCGTGATAGGCGAGCAACGGACCAGGCAGCTCCGATCGGCGATGCGCATCGCCCTGCCAGAGCACGGCGATCCAACCCTCTTCCTTTTCGTGATGCGATTCGTCGACCGGCATGTACAAGGTGCCGTCCGCCAGTGACAGTGCACAATCGTGGCCGTCCGCAAACTGGAAGGTGTGCAGCGGCTTCAGCTCGGCGATGTAGTTGACGATGCGTTGGCTTAGTCCGGTCATACGGATTCCCTGGGGCACGAAAAGGGGCCAGATGGTAGCGATAAGCCATATCGAATGAGTGAGATGCGGCCGGCAGTCCTGGTCATCGGATGTCCACAGCCGCGCGTGCCTGATCCTCGCGCTTCCGCCAACCTTCTGAAAACGCGACAATAGGTGGATTTCCCTATAGGACCCCGCCGCCATGCCGGTGGCTTGATTTTGGCGGGTCCGACGCCACTAGCGTGGGGCGCGCCGCATGTCCTGTTCCGGACTCAGCGGCGTTTCCCTTACGTATCACGCCGTTGCCTAAAGAGGTTGCCCGACCCATGTCCCAGACGCCGAAGATCATCTACACGCTGACGGATGAAGCCCCGTACCTTGCCACGCAATCCTTGCTGCCGATCATCACGGCATATACCGCCACGGCAGGCATTGCGGTGGAGACGCGCGACATTTCGCTGGCCGGCCGCATCCTGGCGCAGTTCTCGGACACGCTGAAAGAGGGTCAGAAAGTCTCCGACGACCTCACCGAGCTGGGGCAACTCGCCACCACGCCGGAAGCCAACATCATCAAGCTGCCCAACATCAGCGCCTCGATGCCGCAGCTCAAGGCGGCGATCAAGGAATTGCAATCCCAAGGGTATGCGTTGCCGGACTATCCGGAAGAGCCCAAGGACGTGAGCGACTGGAATATCCGCGCGCGCTACGACAAGGTAAAGGGCAGCGCGGTGAATCCGGTGCTGCGCGAAGGCAATTCCGACCGCCGCGCGCCGCTCTCGGTGAAGAACTACGCGCGCAAGCATCCGCACAAGATGGGCGCGTGGAGTGCGGATTCGAAGACGCATGTGGCGCACATGAGCGGCGGCGATTTCTACGGCAGCGAGAAATCCACCGTGGTTGAACAGGCGACGGTGGCCAAGATCGAATGGGTCGGCAAGGACGGCAGCAGCACGGTCCTGAAAGAGAAGACCAGCCTCACCGCCGGCGAGATCATCGATGCCGCCGTGATGAGCAAGAAGGCACTGGCCAGCTTCATCGACGCGCAAATCGAAGACGCCAAACAGCATGGCGTGCTGTTCTCCCTGCATCTGAAGGCCACCATGATGAAGGTCTCCGACCCCATCATGTTCGGCCAGGTGGTCAACGAGTTCTATAAGGACGTGCTGGCCAAGCACGCCGACACGCTCAAGGGCATCGGCTTCAATCCGAACAACGGCATCGGCGACCTGTACGCGCGCATCGGTGCGCTGCCGGCGGACAAGCAGGCCGAGATCAAGGCGGATGTGGATGCCGAGTACGCCAAGCGTCCAGCACTGGCCATGGTGAATTCCGACAAGGGCATCACCAATCTGCACGTGCCTAGCGACGTGATCATCGACGCCTCGATGCCGGCGATGATCCGCGACTCCGGCAAGATGTGGAACACCGAAGGCAAGCTTGCGGATACCAAGGCGGTGATCCCGGATCGCAGCTACGCCGGCGTGTACCAGGCCGTGATCGATGATTGCAAAGCGCACGGCGCCTACGATCCCACCACCATGGGCAGCGTGCCGAACGTGGGCCTGATGGCGCAGGCGGCCGAGGAATACGGTTCGCACGACAAGACCTTCCATATTGCCGGCGATGGCGTGGTGCGCGTCACCGACGCAAACGGCAAGCTGCTGCTGGAACACAACGTGGAAGCGGGCGACATCTGGCGCATGTGCCAGACCAAGGATGCGCCGGTGCAGGACTGGGTGAAGCTGGCCGTGAGCCGCGCGCGCCTCAGCAATACGCCGGCCGTGTTCTGGCTGGATGCGAACCGCGCACATGATGCGCAGATCATCAAGAAGGTGGAGCGTTACCTGAAGGATCACGACCTCAGCGGCCTGGACATCCGCACGCTGTCGCCGGTCGACGCCACCATGTTCTCGCTGGAGCGCATCCGCAAGGGCAAGGACACCATTTCGGTGACCGGCAACGTGCTGCGCGACTACCTCACCGACCTGTTCCCGATCATGGAACTGGGCACCAGCGCCAAGATGCTCTCCATCGTGCCGCTGATGGCCGGTGGTGGCCTGTTCGAGACCGGTGCCGGCGGTTCGGCGCCCAAGCACGTGCAGCAGTTCCTGGAAGAAAACTGCCTGCGCTGGGATTCGCTGGGCGAATTCCTGGCGCTCGCCGCCTCGCTGGAACACCTCGGCAACCGCCACCACAACAAGGCGGCCGGCGTGCTCGCCAAGACGCTGGATCAGGCGACCGGCAAGTTCCTCGACAACAACAAGTCGCCCGCGCGCAAGGTCGGCGAACTCGACAATCGTGGCAGCCACTTCTACCTGGCGCTGTATTGGGCGCAGGCGCTGGCCGAGCAGAACGACGATGCGGCGCTCAAGGCCAAGTTCGCGCCGTTGGCGAAGGCGTTGACTGAAAACGAAACCAAGATCGTGGCCGAACTCAACGGCGCCCAAGGCAAGCCGGTGGACATTCATGGCTATTACCACGCGGATCTTGCGCTGATAAGCAAGGCGATGCGGCCGAGCGAGACGTTCAATCAGGCGTTGGCAGCGTTGTAGCCAGCGGCCGGCGCGAAGAACATGGGGAGCCTTCGGGCTCCCTCTTTTTATCCGAATGCACGCATCATGATCCGCGGCAGACAAGCATTTAGAATCACCGCGGACGATTCATCATGCAGGAACTCCCATCATGCGTGTTTCCTTAGCAATAGGATGCTTGGCTCTTGTCGTGGCGATGCAGGCACGGCCGCAATCGACACCGGCTTCTTCCAGTACGACATCGCCGCATGCCAGTACCGTCCTTCCGGCCGTGACGGTCACCGGCGAACAACCCGGTCCCGGCCTATGGAAAGTAAGCAAGGGCGGCCACGTGATGTGGGTGCTGGGTACCTTGAAGCCCTTGCCCAAAGGCATGGAATGGCGTTCCTCGGAAGTGGAGGACACCGTCGCACATTCGCAGGAAGTGCTGGAGGCGCCCAAAGCGGAGGTGAAAGTGGATGTCGGCTTCTTCGGCAAGCTGTTCCTGATGCCTTCGGTTTACAGTGCGCGCAAGAATCCCGGCGGCGCTACCCTGCAGCAAATTCTGCCGGCGCAGATGTACGCGCGCTGGGAAGCCGTGAAGCCGCAATATTTCGGTAACGATCGCCGCATCGAATCCTGGCGGCCGATCCTGGTCGCACTCGAGCTTTACAAGAGGGCGCTGGCCAAGGCGGGGCTCACCAGCCGCAACGACATCAACAAGCTGGTGTTCAATCTGGCCGACAAGCATGGCGTGAAACGGGTGCCGGTGAAATACAAGCTGGTGGTGGAGCATCCGCGCGCAGCGTTGGATGCCATCAAGCAGACCAATCTGCACGACATCAGTTGCTTCAACCAGACGCTGGATACGGTGCAGAACGACATGAGCATCCTGACCGAGCGGGCCAACGCCTGGTCCACGGGCGATATCCAGACACTGCGCAGCTATGCCATGGACGACCGCTACCAGTCCTGCTTGATCGCGGTGCTCAATGCGGAATTCGCCGAGGAGATGGGCTTGCACGATTTGCCCAAGCACATGGAGCAAGCGTGGCTGAAGGAGGCGGAAGCTGCACTGACCAACAACACGCAAACCTTTGCCGTGCTGCCGATGGAGGAAGTGCTGTCACCGGACGGTTATCTGGCGCAGTTGCAGGCGCGTGGCTATACCGTCGAAGCGCCGGAGTAACGCTGGCAGCAATCGTAAGCTGGGATGAAATCCCAACTTCGTCATGCCTCCGATGCCGGAATTTCATCCCAGCCTATGTTCAAAGCCTTCAGAAGCTTGCGCTGGCGTCGTTCAATGCGCTGATTTCTTCCGCTGCCAGCGAAAGCTCCACCGCGCCAGTCAGTTCGCGTAACTGCGCTGCGGACGTGGCGCTGACGATCGGCGCAGTAATGCCGGGACGCGCCATCTGCCATGCCAACGCCACTTGTGACGGCGTCGCCTTGTGCACGGCAGCGATGTCATCCAGCGTGGTCAGCACGCTCAAGCCTTGCGGCGTGAGGTATTTTTTCACCGCACCGCCGCGCGCCTTGCTCTTGGCAAGATCTGCTTCGCTGCGGTATTTGCCGCTGAGAAAACCGCTGGCGAGTGCGTAATAGGTGATCACGCCGACCTGCTGCTGACGGATCAACGGCTCCAGTTCCCGTTCGTAACCGCTACGGCTGACCAGGTTGTATTCGGGCTGCAGGCTTTCGTAGCGCGGCAGCTTGTGCTCGCCGGAAACCTTCAGGGCTTCGGCAAGGCGATCGGCACCGTAATTGGAGGCGCCGATCGCGCGTACCTTGCCTTCCTCGATCAGCCGAGCGAACGCGCCGAGGGTTTCGCTCAGTGGTACGGTGGCGTCGTCCTCATGCGCCTGGTACAGGTCGATGTGATCCGTCTGCAGGCGCTGCAGCGAACCCTCGACCGCCTGCCGGATGTTCAGCGGCGATAGGCCGCGATGCTCCACCCACTTGGCGACCTTGGTGGCGATCAGCACTTTGTCGCGCTTGCCGCTGCGCTTGATCCACTTGCCGATGATGGTTTCCGACTCGCCGCCGCGATTGCCCGGCACCCACGCCGAATACACGTCGGCGGTATCGATCAGGTTGAGGCCGGTATCGACGAAAGCATCGAGCACCTCGAACGAGCGTTGCTCATCGGCGCTCCACCCGAACACATTGCCGCCCAAGGCGAGCGGGGCAACGGACAGGGTAGAACGGCCCAATTGGCGCAGTTGCATGGAAACAATCCTCGGCAGTGAGACGAAAGCATCCGCCTTGGGCGGCGTGCCATCTTTGCCGAGTTGGGTGCAAGCCTGCGTTAATCAAGCGCAGCAGGGTGAGTTGTCGCGCGGTCTGGCGGGCAGCGGCAATTGCGCCACGTCCACTTTGATATGGGCCGGCTTGGTTTCGCAGTCGCCAGGCGGCGTATCGACGTGCCAGCTGAGATTGGAAGGGGTGATGTGCCCGTGAAGGAACAACAAATCGACCCATGGCGAACGCATGGCGGCGGTTTCCTGATCGAGTGTGAGTAGGCGCAAGGTAATGGGCTAGGCCCACAAGAAAAAGCGATATATTCGCAAGCCTGGTTTGACCGACATTCAATATGAGCTAGCGCCATGAGTCGAATACCGCTCAGTCTTTTGCAGCAGTTCGTCCAGGTGGCGCGATTGGGCAATCTTTCGCGCGCGGCCGAGCAGGCCAACCTTACCGTCAGTGCATTGAGCCATCAGATGCGGCAGCTGGAAGAGCGCCTGGAGCGCCGCCTGCTCGAGCGTGGTCCGCGCGGCGTGACGCTGACGGTGGAGGGCTGCAGTTTGCTCGAAGCGGTGGGCGAGCATTTCGACAGTATCGAGCATGCGCTGGCGCGCTATCGCGTGCGTCGTCACGACGCACTCACCTTGAGCGCCAGCCCCGGCATCATTTCCAGCTGGCTGATGCCGCGCCTGCCGCGGCTGCTGGCATCGCATCCGGAGCTGGAGCTCAATCTGCAATCCACCAACCTGCTGGTGAATTTCGAGCGCGAAGCGGTCGATGCCGCCGTGCGCTACGGCAAGGGCGAGTGGGAAGGCTTGCGCTGCGAGTATCTGTTCGGCGAGTGGATCGCCCCGGTGGCCGCACCCGAACTGGTCGCGCGCATGGCGGGCGCCGATCCGCTGGATCTGGCGCAGTGGCCGCTGATCGGCGACCCCAATCGCAACAATCGCTGGAACGACTGGTTTGCGCACTACGGCGGCGAACCGCCGCATCGCTATGTTGCGCACGTGGATACGATCGATGCGTTACGCCAGGCCGCGCTGGAAGGGCTTGGTGTGGCGCTCGGACGCATGGTGACATCCAAGTCGTGGATCGACGCGGGCCGGCTGGTGGTGCTCGGCGACCGCTATCTACCGGTGCCGGAGGCGTATCACCTGGTGTATCCGCCGCGTTCGGAGGATCACCGTGGCATGGCGACGTTCCGTGCGTGGTTGCACGAAGAGGCGGATGCGTATTGTCGTGAGATGCCGCAGCCGCAGCGGGATGAGGCTGCGGCTTGACGATCGTTACGCGCCGTCGAGCGCCGTCTTCAACTGCATCGGTTGCTCTGCTTGCGAGAGAGTGCCGACAGGCACCGCATCGGATGTGCTCTGGTTGCTTGCCGCCCACGGGATCGAAGCGCGCGGACCCGGGATATAGGCTTCCCACTTGCCGTAGGTGTCTGCGCGGGAAGTGCCGATGGGATGAGGATCGAAGTTCACCGGCGCACGCATATCCCAATAAGGGGCCGATGCATTTTTGCCGGTCGTGGGCGGGTTGAACGTCCAGCCTTTGGCGGCTTCCAGGGCGGCATCGCCGAGCACGCTGCGGAAATGGCGCATCTGTGCTTCGCGCCCGTACGAACCCAGATTCACTTGTTCCACTGCAAGGTTCTGAACCTGGCCTTGCCGGTCTATGCGCAAGAGCAGAAACACAGTGCCGCCGACATGTTCGCGGATGGCTTCTTGTGGGTACCGGGGTGGCTGCATGTTCTTATAGGTGACGCGCGCGCCATCGGCGCCGGCGTGACCGAAGCTGGCGCCGACGAGATGCAGCACTTCATGCTGGTCATCGACAGGTTTCGCGATAATGCGCAAGCTCATCTTTGCATGTTGGACGGCATCCACGCGTTCGGCGAATTGAAACCTCCAACCGGGCACGCTGTTCTTGATCAGGTCGACGACGACAGGGGGAATCTTTTCGGGTCGATCGATGCTGTAGCCGTGGACACTGCCATCAGGTGCCACGTCGATCGATCCGGTGACCAGCATGGTCGCTTCGGCGGTCTTGCGTATGTCGCCAGCATTTGCCGCGGCGACATACGCCATCAGCATGCACAGCACGATCGCCATCCTTCGATTCATATGCCATCCCCTTGCAAGTTTGCGCTGAAGTATAGCCGGCCAAATGCCTGGGTGGCCTCTCAAGACAAATGGCTAATCCGGCGAACGGTTACGATATCCTTACACATGCCGTAAACTGCCGATCGCCGAACATTATCCATCGGCGATGCATCACTTTCTCGTGGCACTTCAATAGGGATCCACTATGCCAAGTACCGCCATCCTCGTCGACGGCGCTTTCTTTCTTGCCCGCTATCGCAAGGTGTGGGGCGATCGCGATGCGAATGACGCGCGCACCGTCGCCAAGACATTGTTCGGCATGGCGTTGGAGCATCTCAAGGCGCTGGATCGTCCGCGTGAAGCGCTTTACCGCGTTTTCTTCTACGACTGCCCGCCGCTGGAAAAAGTGCTGATCAAGCCGATCAGTGGCGAAAGTATCGACTATGCGCGCACGGGCGCCGCAGCCTTTCGCCGCGATCTGCACGATCAGTTGCGCCGCCAGCGCAAGATGGCGCTGCGCCTGGGCCGGCTCACCGATCGCGGCGAGTGGAAGCTCAGGCATCAGGCCTACCAGCAACTGCGCGACGAATCGCTGTACTGGGACGAGCTGAGCGACGAGCACTTCGAGCCGGACATGCGCCAGACGCAGGTCGATATGAAGATCGGTATCGACATCGCCGCGCTGGCCTACAAGAAGCAGGTGGACCAGATCGTTCTGGTGGCGGGCGACGCCGACTTCATTCCGGCCGCCAAGCTTGCCCGTTACGAAGGCATCGACTTCATTCTCGATCCGATGTGGCAGGGCATTGCGCCGGATCTGCACGAACACATCGATGGCCTGCAGTCGGTCTGCCCGCGACCCTTTTAGCTAGGCATGACCTGCTGGGCGCGTCGGCCACCCGGTGGCCTGCAGCCTCGTACGCGGCGGACGGTGCGCGATTCGTAAACTAATCGTAAAATGTCCGCGCTCGCTGTACAGGGGCTGCGGCAGCTGCCGCGCATCGCCAATGAGGAGTCGTCATGAAGACCCGGTTCGCCTTCGGTTTGTCCATTGCCTTGTTGTTCGCCGGCGTGGCCCACGCGCAACAAGCGGGGCAGGATCAGCCCGCCGGTGATCTGGTGCCGCCGACCAGCGCCAGCGATTTCACCTCGGGCCAGCTCGATGCCGTGCTGGGCGGTGCTTGGCGCTCGGAGCACAACAAG
The DNA here is from genome assembly GCF_035508675.1 of Dyella sp. Taxonomy (GTDB): domain Bacteria; phylum Pseudomonadota; class Gammaproteobacteria; order Xanthomonadales; family Rhodanobacteraceae; genus Dyella_B. The sequence continues at coordinate 2,138 of NZ_DATJMN010000037.1, read as the reverse complement.
GCGCGCGACGTCTATCGCCATCCCAAGGCCACGCTGCAGTTCTTTGGCCTGCAGCCGGACCAGACGGTGATCGAAATCACCCCCGGCGGCGGCTGGTATACCGAGATCCTGGCCCCGCTGTTGCGCGACAACGGCCATTACATCGCCGCGGTATCCGGCGGCAAGAGTGGCGAGGACAAGCAGGACGCCGATGCCCTGCGCGCCAAGTTCAAGACCGATCCGGCCGAATACGGCAAGGCCAGCATCGTCGTCTTCAATCCCAAGGCACCGGTATTGGGTCCGCCCAATTCGGCGGACATGGTGCTGACCTTCCGCAATGTGCACAACTGGACGATGGCCGGCAATGCCGAGGCGATGTTCAAGGCCTTCTATGCCGTGCTGAAGACCGGCGGCACGCTGGGCGTGGTCGATCATCGTGCCGCACCGGGCGCCACCCTGGATGCGGTCAAAGGCAGCGGTTACCTGCCCACCGATTACGTGATCAAGCTCGCCACCGACGCCGGTTTCAAGCTGGATGGGCAGAGCGAGATCAACGCCAATCCCAAGGACACCAAGAATTATCCCAAGGGCGTGTGGACGCTGCCGCCTACGCTTACGCTGGGCGACAAGGATCGCGACAAGTACCTGGCCATGGGTGAATCCGATCGCATGACCCTGCGCTTCGTGAAAACCGGCGTCAACAAAGCGCCGGCAACGCCCGCGCCGGGCAGCACCCCCAGCCATTGAAGCGCGTAGGCTGGGATGACAATCCCAGCCTTGGAAGCTGCGAGAAAAGCTGGGATTGTCATCCCAGCCTACGACACGCCGTACATCATGCTCATTGCACTGAACAAACCGTACGGTGTGCTGTGCCAGTTCACCACCCACGATGGGCGCCCGACGCTGGCCGATTATGTGCGGCAGAAAGACGTCTATCCCGCCGGCCGCCTGGACCATGACAGCGAAGGCCTGCTGCTGCTGACCGACGACGGCGCGCTGGCGCATCGCCTTACCGATCCGAAGCACAAGCAGCCGAAAACCTACCTGGTACAGGTCGACGGCGCAGTCGGCGATGAAGCGGTGCAGGCGCTGCGCCGCGGCGTGGTGCTGAAGGATGGACCGACCTTGCCGGCCATCGTCGAACAGGCGCAGGAGCCGGCATGGCTGTGGCCGCGCGATCCGCCGGTGCGGTTTCGCAAGAGCATTCCCACCAGCTGGTTGTCGGTCACGCTGCGCGAGGGGCGCAATCGCCAGGTGCGCCGGATGACCGCGGCGGCGGGCTTTCCTACCTTGCGCCTGATACGGGTAAGCATGGGCGGCTACGCCCTGGATGGATTGGCGCCCGGCGAGATGCGCGTGCTCTTGCGGTGATTTGAACGATCACAACCCAAAAAACGCCCGCGCCGCTGCCGTGCTATTCGCCGCCGTCTGTTCCGCCGACTCGCCGCGATCCCGCGCAATCTCTTCGCAGATATGCTTTAAATACATCGGCTCGTTACGCCGGTGGCTTGGCTGCGGCCGTACCGTGCGCGGCAGCAGGTACGGCGCATCCGTTTCGATCAGCAGGCGATCAGCCGGAATCTCGCGCACGAATTCGCGTAAATGCATGCCGCGCCGCTCGTCGCATATCCAGCCGGTGATGCCGATGTGGCAATCCAGCGCGAGATAGTCATGCAGCGACTCGCGCGTGTCGGTAAAGCAATGCACCACCGCTGCCGGCACCTTGTCGCGGTAGCGCTTGAGCAATGCCAGGAAATCGTGATGCGCATCACGCTGATGCAGGAACAACGGCTTGCTGACGTCTGCGGCGATGCGCAATTGGCGCTCGAACACCGCCAGCTGCACATCGCGCGGCGAATAATTGCGGTTGTAATCCAGTCCCGTTTCGCCCACCGCGCGCACTTCCGGTGCCTGCGCCAGTTCGCGCAGATGCGCATCGGTCACATCGCTGTAATCGACCGCATGATGCGGGTGCACGCCCGCCGTCGCATATAGCGTGCCCGGATGCCGGCGCGCCAGTTCCAGGGCGTGATCACTACCGCTATGTGACGCGCCGGTGACCACCATTTGAGTCACCCCTTGCGCGTGGGCGCGTTGCAGCACAGCATCGAAATCGTGCCGGAACGATTCGTGGGTGAGGTTGGCTCCGATATCGACGA
>NZ_DATJMN010000036.1:0-4328 GCF_035508675.1 Dyella sp. | reverse complement strand
CTGCTGGGGTGCGCCTATGCCTGGTCGGGCAACTACAACATCGGCGCCGACGTTCCGCATTGGCCCGCAACGTTCCGCTTCCTGAGCATGGTGCGAAGCCGCTCGATCGAGCACCATGCCGAATCGATCAGCGTGCCCAACCTGGACGACCAGGCGTTGATCCTGAAAGGCGCAGGGCAATACGCCGCCATGTGCACCAGTTGTCACCTTGCTCCGGGCATGAGCACATCGGAATTGCGTGCCGGCCTTTATCCGAAACCGCCAGTGCTCGGCCGCGAGCCGATCGACCCGCGTGAGGCGTTCTGGGTCATCAAGCACGGTATCAAGCTGACTGCCATGCCGGCCTGGGGCGCCACGCATGACGACCAGACCCTCTGGAGCATCGTCGCCTTCGTGCGCAAGCTGCCCGGCATGACCCAGGCGCAGTACAAGGACATCATCGCCAAGGCACCGCCGGATGAAGATATGGACATGGGGCATGACCATGGCGATATGCACGACGACATGAAATCGCATTGACGTACGCCTGTGGAGGCTGCTTTGCAGGAAGGGATTTTGTAGGCTGACGTAGGAGATAATCTAGCCGGGTTGCCGCTCTTCGCGAGGTCCGCTTTGTTTCTTCTGCACGATGTGCTTGCGGTGGCGTGCGGATCGCTGGTCGGCTTTTCGCTCGCCTTGATCGGCGGCGGCGGTTCCATTCTCGCCATGCCGTTGATGCTCTACGTGGTCGGCCTGCATGATCCTCATCTGGCGATCGGCACCAGCGCACTGGCGGTATCGCTCAATGCCTTCGCCAACCTGATTCCGCACGCCCGTGCGCGGCATGTGCGATGGCGCGCCGCCTTCGTGTTTGCCGCAGCAGGCGTGGTCGGCGCCTATCTGGGTTCGAGCCTCGGCAAAATCATCGATGGCCGGCGCTTGCTGGTGCTGTTTGCGTTGCTGATGCTGGTGATCGCCGTGCTGATGTTGCGCGGCCGGCGTCGCAACGACAGTACAGCCCAGCCCAGCCGCAACATGTTTCCGCGTCTGGGTGCCATCGGCTTCGGTGCAGGCGGGCTGGCTGGTTTTTTCGGCATCGGCGGCGGTTTTCTGATCGTGCCAGGGCTGCTATTGGGCAGCGGCATGTCCATCATCGAAGCGGTCGGCAGCTCGCTGTTGTGCGTGGGAGCATTCGGCATGACGGCGGCGCTCAATTATGCAACGTCCGGATGGGTGGCTTGGCCCATCGCATGGGAGTTCGTTGCCGGCGGCATTGCCGGCGGCTGGTTGGGTTCGTGGGGCGCGCTCAAGTTGTCCCGCATGCGCGGTGCGCTTAGCACGCTTTTTGCCCTTGTGATCGTGGCCGTTGGCCTATTCATGCTGGCAAAAAGCTTGCTTCTGTAGGCGTTTTGCGCCAAGGGAGCTGGCCGGATGCATCTTTTTGGGCTTTTTTTGCGTTTGCTAGTTGGCGAGAGCGCAAATTTCCCCTACATTTCGCTCGCCGAAAGGCAACATTTCAACAACTCAATAAACGATGGGGTAGTCCATGGCAAAGAAGGCAGCAAAAGGCAAGACGGCGTCCAAGGCCGCCGCCGCTCCGAAGCCGATCAAGGATGCACTGAGCAAGTCCGGTCTGGTTGCTCACCTGGCAGAAACCACCGGTCTGGCTTCGAAGGACGTGCGTGGTGTCCTGTCCGCACTGGAAGGTGTGGTGCACGCCTCGATCCACAAGAAGGGCGCCGGCATGTTCACCCTGCCTGGCCTGCTGAAGATCACCGCCGTCAATGTGCCCGCCAAGCCGCGGCGCAAGGGCGTCAACCCCTTCACGAAGGAAGAGCAGTGGTTCGCCGCCAAGCCCGCCACCGTGAAGGTAAAGATCCGTCCGCTCAAGAAGCTCAAGGACGCGGCGCTCTGATCCTCGCCTGAAAAGCCGCTGTGCCAAGCAGCGGCTTGCCAAACCAAACGGGGTGCGTCACCACCAGGTGGCGCATCCCGTTTTGCATTCGGCCTTCCCAAACCTCAGCGCCGCTGTGCCATGAAAAAAATCCCCGCCCGACGCAGGTGGTCCGGTGTTTGGATGCAAAAGCTCGTGCCGCTCGCCGTCTTCATGCCGAGCGGTGCGGATACGGCTATTTGTATGCATAAATGGCAAAACGTCTTTCATCAAGCCTGGATGCGTGGTATTTACGCGCAGGTCCTCGTCAGGGACAAGGATGCGCTTGCGTGGAACAAGGGGGCGTATAGCGTCGCAAGGCAACGCTTCATTCATGGGAGAAGGCAACATGTTCAAACGACTTTTTGCGGAGTTTTTCGGCACTTTCTGGCTGGTGCTTGGGGGGTGCGGCAGTGCGGTGTTGGCAGCTGCCTTTCCGAATCTGGGTATTGGTTTCGCCGGCGTGGCGCTGGCATTCGGTCTCACCGTGGTCACCATGGCCTACGCTTGTGCTGGGATTTCCGGTGCGCACTTCAATCCGGCGATCACGGTCGGGCTGTTCTTCGGTGGCCGCTTCGGCGGCAAGGATGTGATTCCTTACATCGTCTCGCAGGTCGTCGGTGCGATTGTCGCCGCTGCGGTGCTGTACGTGATCGCCAGCGGCAAGCCGGGCTTCGATGCCACGGCCAGCGGCTTCGCATCCAATGGCTACGGTGCGCATTCGCCGGGCGGCTATTCGTTGCAGGCCTGTGTCGTGTGCGAATTCGTGCTTACTGCGATGTTCCTGATCGTGATCCACGGCGCCACCGACCGCCGCGCACCGGCCGGCTTCGGTCCGCTGGCGATCGGCCTGGCCCTCACCTTGATCCACCTGATCAGCATCCCGGTCACCAACACCTCGGTGAATCCGGCGCGTAGCACCGGCGTGGCGATATTCCAGGGCACCTGGGCGCTGCAGCAGCTGTGGATGTTCTGGCTGGTGCCGCTGCTCGGCGGCGCAGCAGGCGGCCTGATCTTCCGCTTCCTGCTGGGCGAGGATGCGGCCAAGCCGAGCCTGTCCGCAGGTGCGCGGCCGGAGATGAGCAACGCCTGAGTATTGGGCGTATTGAGGACTCAACGCCCTCTCCTGCGTGTAGTAGGGGAGGGCTCAAAGCTCCGAGCTTAAAAAAGCTTCATGCATCAAAGGTGGCGGGAGATAAGTCGTAGGCCCGCCCCTTATTTTTGGCCGCAATACCCCCGGTCACCATCTTGCAATTCAACCCGCCAACCCCAACGATGCGGGCATCCGACCCAAGGTGAATTCCGGTGACGCATGCGATCATCGAGTTGATTGCCGAATACGGCTTGCTGCTGGTCTTCATCAACGTATTGGTGGAGCAGGCAGGATTGCCGTTGCCCGCGGTGCCGACATTGGTGGTGGCCGGCGCGCTGTCCTCCCTTGGCAAGCTTCCCCTCACCGCGGTGGTGCTGGTCGCCTTGCTCGCCTGCCTGATCAGCGATTTCGCCTGGTACCTGGCGGGGCGCCGGTATGGAGCGTCGGTGATGCGCACACTGTGCCGCATCTCGCTTTCGCCGGATTCCTGCGTCAAGCAATCGGAGTTGCGCTTCCAGCGCTGGCGCGGACAAATACTTCTGATCGCCAAATTCGTACCCGGTCTTTCCACCATCGCGCCGCCGTTGATGGGTGCGATGAAGCTCCGGCCGCAGATATTCATGTTGCTCGATGGCCTGGGCTCACTGCTTTGGATCGGCCTGGTCGTTGGCCTGGGCTATACGTTTTCGCAACAGATCGATCGCGTGCTGTTTGCACTGGCCAGCGCCGGCACCATCGCGGTGGAAGTGCTGGTTGCGCTGCTGATCGCCTATGTGGTCGTGAAATGGTGGCAGCGCAAGCGGCTGTTGCTGTCGCTGCGGCTGGCGCGCATCACGGTGGATGAATTGCATCGGTTGATCGAGGATGGCAAGCGCCCGGTCGTGGTCGATGTGCGCTCACAGGCAGGGCGCCTGGCCGATAGCCGCATCATCCCAGGCGCCCTGATGGCGACTCTCAACGGCATCGACCAGGAACTGCACCAGGTGCCGATCGATGAGGACGTGGTGATCTATTGCAGTTGCCCTAACGAGGTATCCGCGGCCAAGGCGGCGAAGGGACTGCTGATGCAAGGCTATCGCAAAGTGCGCCCGCTACTGGGTGGTCTTGATGCGTGGGCCGACGCCGGGTATGACATCGAGCATCTGTCCGTGCAGTCGGTGGCGATGCCCGACACGGTTGTCATGCCGGGGCATGCGCGGTGAGGATGCCTCGCACTTGCCAGAGTACGTCTCCCAGCGTTAATGCTCCGAAGCTTGAAGAAAGCGCCATGCATACCTTGATTCGTCGCTCCGGCGTTCGCCGGGGCGCCGAATCGCTGTTTAT
>NZ_DATJMN010000035.1:0-9530 GCF_035508675.1 Dyella sp. | reverse complement strand
TTAACTCTCATCATTCCATAGGGGTCTAGTGCATGGCTGAGCAAGCTCTCGCAGTGATTTTGTGTCTGATTGTGCCGGTCTGCAGTAGCGTCTTCTCTGCGTTTTGTTTCAAGAACTGGCGCGCATTGATCATCGCCGCAGCTGTTGCATGATTTGTGTACCTGATTTTCAACCTGTACGCAGATGGCCACTCTCGCGACAAGGAACTAATACAGGGCACCTCGCTGCTCTTCCAGCTTACTGGCGGTACTTTTGTTGCTTTGCTTGCAGCCGCTTGTGCAGGTGGCACGCTTAAGGTCATGAATCACTTGCGTGATCATGCAACAGTACAGTAACACTCTCTTCACCCAGCCTATAGAAGGCTAAACGGTAGGGCATTGGACCCCTGAGGAGTGTGTACGTGGAAGAAGCCGGTAGGGCTACGTAGTCGCGAGGTAGTTCGTTACCGAACACTACCACTCAGCCTGCAACTCGGGACCGTGTGAGTCCCGGGCTGCATTGTGGGGAGAGGCTGGCAAGTGTTGGCCATTGGACGTAGCCCGACGCTTACGCGATCCGCTTGCTGACTACTTCAAGCCTGCGGCTTGCTCAATTACAGCGGCCACTGCATCAGGATGCGAAAGCATGGGAACATGGCTGGAAGCAACCGTGGTAGTGGTTGCGTGAATCTTGCTTGCCATGCCGGCTTCAAGATTCGGCTGAATCGCTCGATCCTTGGAGGCAACGATGTACCAGGAAGGCTTGCTGTGCCACGCTGCATTACTGATGTTGCCACCTAGTGATTTTGCATTGGTGGGTGCCTGCGCGGCATACAAGATGGCCTTTTCGGATGCACTTAAGTCCTGGGCGAAGCTCTCGTAGACACCGGCCTTAGTAAGCTTAAGGAACCCTTCGCTATCCGGCTTGACCTCGGCAGCCAACGGAGGGGGCGCCATGGTCGCTCCCAGGGAGCCCGCAGACTGGCCATCGTCCGGCGCAAAAGCGGCGACATAAACCAGACCGCTTACTTTGGGATCATTGCCGGCTTCCGTGATGACGGCGCCGCCGTAGGAGTGCCCGACCAAAAGCACTGGACCATCCTCGAGAGCGACCGCTCGTTTTACCGTCGCGGCATCGTCAGCCAGCGACGTGAGCGGAAGTTGCACAGCAACAACATTCAAGCCTTTTGCATTGAGTAGAGGAATGACCTTCGACCAGCTCGAACCGTCGGCCCATGCACCGTGCACGAGAATGACATTCTTCACCTGCGACGGTGCTGCGGTGGCGGCTTCTGCGGACGAACTGTTCATGGCTAGGGATGCGCTCGATAAAGAGATAAGGGCCGTGGCGATAAGCGAGTACCAGGAGATTTTTGGTCCGTTTTTCATGATGAAAAGTCCTACGCCTAAATGAGATGAGATTGCCGACAAGGCGAAGGAAATAGAGCATGGCCAGATGGACCGCTCTTTCGAAAAATGGACGCGAATGTCAAAAACTGCCCATCAACCGATATGCATGTCTTATCGGGATCAAGCGACCCATTATTCAGCGGGACTATCGATCCGTGGCGCGAAGGCGCGGCGCCAGCGGCCAGGGCTCAACTTCGTGTAGTGCGTGAAGGCGGCATTGAAATGAGACTGACTGGCGAATCCGCATTCCAATGCAATATGGGCCAGCGAGTGCCTTGACTCGACGAGTAAAACCTTCGCTCTGCTGATGCGACGGGCGAGCAACCATTGATGAGGTGACACGCCGGTCGACCGCCGGAAACCCCTGACGAAATGTGTCACGGACACATGGCATTCCTGTGCCAGCTCTTCGAGCGATATATCCATGCGCTCATCCATTATGTCCTTCGCGCGCCGCTCCTGCCATCGGGCCAGCCCCGATGCGTAGCGACGAATGGGGACGCTGGCGTTTCCATAACGCCCCAGCGTGTGTGCGCACACGGCACCCAGGATTTCGTCCAGCAACAATACACTGGCGATGTGTTGTTCACGGAGTGCGGCCAAGGCCGCTTGACTCAGAAACCTCATCACCGGGTCGTCCCGACCGACCATCGGGCGGTGTATCAGCTCCGAGATCGGCGAAGATTCGTTCTGGTCGGCAAATGCATTAAGCGTTGCGAGTGGAATGTAGAAGTGAAGCGAGTGCGTCGGTTCACGCACCAACGCTCTGGGGTCGAGCCTCACGTCATGGATGTAGGTCATGCCTGCGATCGCAGGCTCTACACGTATGGATCGGCCATTTAACCAGTATTCGTGGCCCACGATGCTGGCGAGTTGAACATCCACGAGAAAAGCGTCGCCGCAACCCAACGATCCGCTGGGTTCCGCCATCGGAAGATCGAGTTTCAATTCAGACAGCGCAATCGCTCCACGTTCCAGCCTGCGCTCAGCGTGTAAGTCAGGCTCAGATATGCCAAAGCAACCCGCAAGATGCACCCCGAAAGCGCTATCGTCCAATTCGTCTTGTGCCCCAGCGAGGGGGTGCTTGTTTTCGCTTGCTTTCATAAGTGCCCTCCTGGCCACCATCATCTCGCTATGCTGACCGCTCTTGGAAGGGGGCTTTGCTACCCTCGATAACTCGAGCTAATCGATTTTCCCCTAACCTATGCATTGGGTGGGCAGCAGACCTTCGAGGTAGTCTTTAGCAGTGCCGTATACCGTAAGCTATTGTTCCAAATCGTGCTGCCTTACTCGGTCGAATCCGGCAGGAAGTTCATGGCGACCCCATTGATGCAATAGCGCAACCCGGTCGGCGGAGGTCCATCGGGAAACACGTGCCCAAGGTGGCCGTCACACTGACTGCAATGAACCTCGGTGCGCACCATGCCATGGCTCGTATCCGTAGTGGTCTCGACCGAACCTGGTTCCGGCTCATTGAAACTTGGCCAGCCTGTTCCACTTTCAAATTTCGTTTTTGCGACGAACAATGGTTGATCACACCCCGCGCAGATAAACGTGCCCTTACGCTTTTCATAAAGCAACGCGCACGTGCCCGCCCGTTCTGTCGCGTGGCCACGGAGCACGTTGTATTGCTCAGGGGTGAGGATTTTCCTCCACTCCTCGTCTGAGTGAGTGACTTCGAAGTTGTGCGAAGAGCGACCATCCGAACGTGTTGTCATGAGTGCAATTCCAAAGAGAACTACCCGTCATTTCGTTGGTAGCCCATATCAAGTTACCTCGGATGCACCCAGGACAAAACCGGGCTTTAACAGTGTCATCGGTGTATTCAAGAACGCGGCTGGCTCCGAAAGTGTCCCGGTTAGCCGCCCAACCACCGCCCGACATCAAGAGATTGAACACGCGCCACCCTCCCTGATTGAAGACGAAAGTCTATGGCTTTGCGCCCTTAACTACTCGCCTACGACCTCTTGAATATGCTCAGCAAGCGACTTCCTGCCAGGTGGATGAAACCCATCAAGCACAATTGGCTCGGTCTGCGCGATGCCAAAATTTTCTGCCAGCTCCGACAAAAAAGCGGCCATAGCCGCCAAAAATTTGGGCCCTTTAGCGCTCGCCACTGCCATCCGCTTTGGGTATCGCTCTTCGATTTCCCGGATCAATGTATTTAAATGGCCAAGGGTTTCCATGACCTCACGCTCATGGAAGCTTGCACTTCGATGAAGGCATCTGTTTCTGGCCTTATTCAAATACCGTACCCAACTTTGCCATTGCGGATCACCGATGACCTCGTTTGCACGATCACAAAATTTTTGGATAGGGGAACTTACCAAGTTCAACTCTTTTCGCTTGGCAGTGACAAAGCTCTCCAACGCAGCTTGCGCACTTATAACCTGTGAAATTAGCGCCTGCTTCTCCTTTGATAGACCAAGAGCAAAGGCAGTGTAAAAATTAACACTGTCCATATCGCTCATGGTTAGTCTTCCCTGCGCCGACCGGCCTTCTGTTCGCCACCACCCGTTCGGCTTCCACGCTTACGCATTCCGCTGATGACCTTCATGGCTTCGGGAGCGTCCTGCCTCTTCTCTCCTCGTTCAATCTGAGAATAGTAGGACTGGCTCACCTTCATCTTGTCCGCCACTTCGGCCTGGGTGAGGCGCTTTTCCAAGCGCATTACTCGCAGAGTTTTGGCATTTGTCATGGATTGCATCCCGTCCGAGATCGGTGACCTCGCCACGAAATGCAAAATACTGGAAAATGGTAAATAATTGCAAGTGCAACCCAGTGTGCATCTATACGATGCCCGGCATACCCTTTCCACTGCACCATTTTTGCAGCATCGCGTAATCGATCACCGCTGTGGCACCAACCGCGCCTGATTGGCAGGTCGAGCTGCCCGACGTGTCCCGCCAAAGATAATGTGCCAAGCGCATGACTTGTACTGACCAAGCCGCCCGAACACCCAAACGCAGGCATAAAAAGCCCTGCATTCGCAGGGTTTTTTAGTTTGGCCGGGAGACTAGGACCCAAAGCAGACAGTATCTGGGACACATTTGGGGGGCATGATCGGAAACATAACATCCAAAAATGGCTTAACTATGCCTTTCTAAAGCCGTGATTCCACGCCTATTTCCGCAACCAAGGCTTGTTGCGTGGGAGCATTCTTTCCAAACTCACCACGCGAACAGGCTCAGCCTGAGTGACCGTACTGTTAGTTACATTCTGTTGATCTATGGGTAGAGCCCCGTCAAGAATAGATACCACACGCGAAGGTTCGTTATGAGCAAAGCCCGGCTTGCCGTTGTCTTCTTTTATATAGTGTCCTTTTGAAGGCGTTATGACATCCGCCTGCTGCTCACGCTTCATGGAGTAAAGTTTGCTGGCTCCTGCTTTAAGTGTATGGAGATAGTCGGCCCACGCTTGCATCATCTTCTTGCGGATATCCAGATACTTAGCGGCGTAGTTATAGGCGCCCTTCACCTCGTTCGGCTCTGCATGAGCAAGCTGACACTCGATGGCCCGTTCGTCCCAACCCATTTCGTTCAAACGGCTAGATGCCATAGCACGAAAGCCATGACCGGTCATTGTGTCGCCATCATAGCCAAGGCCACGCAACGCAATATTCACCGCGTTCTCGCTCATGTGCCGGCTTGCTCCACGCAGACTAGGAAACACATAACGCCCCCGGCCTGTCAGCAATTGCAAATCACTCAGAATGGTTACAGCCTGGCTAGACAGCGGCACCAGATGATCCACTTTCATCTTCATACGCGCTCCAGGGATGCGCCACACCGCACCATCCAGATCAAGCTCTGACCACTCCGCTCCGCGTAGTTCACCAGGACGTACAAAAACAAGCGGCGCCAGCTTGAGCGCTGCATGGGTAACGGGCTGACCAGTAAAACTGTCGATATCACGCAGCAGTTGCCCGATCTTCATCGGGTCAGTGATCGCAGCATGATGCTTGTGCTTTACGCGCTTGATCGTGCCACGCAACGCGGCAGTAGGGTCGGCCTCAGCTTTCCCTTCCAGAATCGCCCAGCGGAATACTTGTCCCGCCTTGATCTTCGCTCGTCGTGCGGTTTCTTGTTTCCCCGTCGCCTCAATCTTACGTAGCGCATCTAGCAATATGCGCGGCGTAATTGCCACGAGCGGCATATGCCCAATCTCGGGAAATAAGAAAGCCTCAAAGAGCCAACGATTCTTAGCCGCAGTAACTTCCGCAATCTTTGCATGTTCGTGAGCCATCCACTCGCGAGTGACTGCCTCAAATGTGGTCGCAGCGCGCGCAGCTTCAATCTGTTGGCGTTTGGCTTCCTGTCTCTGCGCACCGGGATCAACTCCGGCCTGTATTTGCTTGCGAGCTTCATCCCGTCGCGCACGCGCCTCCGCCAAACTTGTGTCGGGAAAGCTGCCTAGCGCCAACCTCTTTTCCCGACCATCCACTCGGTATTTGAGTCGCCACAGCTTTCCGCCTGCCGGAGAGACTTCTAAGTACATTCCTTTTTCGTCGTACAAGCGGTAAGGCTTGGCAGCAGCCTTGGCTTGCTTAACGTCCAGAACGGTTAGCTGAGGCATGGGGGCATATTCCAGTTGAGGGCGTAGCTAAAATGCCCCATGCCCCCAATCATGCCCCCTAGAAGGGCCAGATCGCAATGGATGCCCCCGGACTACGCTGGATCTTCCAACAATAAAAAACCCGCCTAAGTGGCGGGTTTTTATATCCTTTTTGGTCTTTACTGGACCGTATCGGACTTCTTAATGGTGCCCAAGGGGGGACTCGAACCCCCACGACTTGCGTCGCTACCACCTCAAGGTAGTGCGTCTACCAATTCCGCCACCTGGGCTAGTGTTTTTCGATTTTAGTGCTTGCTCGTGGATGCTGCGGCGGGGGCCGTAGCGGCCGGAACCTCGCCCGCCTTTGCTGGAGCCGGCTGGGCGGCAGGTACCTCGCCGTTGCCTGCCGGAGCTGCAGGAGCCGGTACCGCCGCTTGCGGCTGCACTGGCGCTGCGGGCTGCGCATTTTGCTTGGTTGCAGGCTTGTTGCCAAGACCCGACATCACGCCGAGATCGGTGTTGGCCTGTTGCTGATGGATGACGCCGCCATTGGCCTTCAGGTAGATGCCCATGCCGATGCTGAGCGCGAAAAACAGCGCGGCGAGCACGGCGGTGGAGCGCGACAGGAAGTTGGCCGAACCACGAGCGCCGAACACGGTGGCCGATGCGCCGGCACCAAAGCCGGAGCCTGCATCGGCGCCCGCGCCGCGCTGCATGAGGATCAGCACGATCATCGCGGCAGCGATCAAGATGTAGAACACGCTGAAGATGACGAACATGGTGTCTCGCGTAAGGTTCGGTATCGCTTAATGGGCGGCTTGGCAGATGGCGAGGAATTCGGACGCCACGAGCGCGGCACCCCCGATCAACCCGCCATCCACGTCCGGCTGACCAAACAGATCAGCTGCATTGGCCGCCTTGACGCTGCCGCCGTAAAGCAGCCGGGTCAGACGGGCAATCATAGCATCCTGCTCCGCAAGTTGGCTACGGATGAACGCGTGCACCTCTTGCGCCTGTTCCGGGGTGGCGTTTTTGCCCGTTCCGATGGCCCATACGGGCTCGTAAGCGACCACGGCCGTATCGAAGCTGGCGATACCGTTGAGCATCAGCACGGCCTGCAACTGGTGATGGATGACCTCCATGGTCTGCCCCGCCTCGCGCTGATGCAGGGTCTCGCCCAGGCACAAAATAGGGGTCAGCCCGGCTGCGCGTGCCGCGGCAAACTTGCGGGCCACCATCTCGTTGCTCTCGGTATGGTGGTGCCGCCGCTCAGAATGACCTACCAAGGTCCAATGCGCGCCGATGTCCGCCACCATGGCGGCGGATACTTCGCCGGTGTAAGCACCCGGCCCCGCATGCTGGCTCACGTCCTGCGACCCGAACCCCAGGCCTGAATCGCCAAATTTGGCAACCAGCTGAGGAAGGTAAGGAAAAGGCGGAAGGATGAGCACGTCGATGGCGTCGGCGGGATTGGCTCTGACGATGTCCTCGACCAGCCCGTCGGCCATCGATCGACTGCCGTGCATTTTCCAATTTCCCGCAACGATCTTTTTGCGCATGGCTTGCATCCGCTGCAACGAAAGCTGGCAAGCTTAACTATCGTCCCAACGTACGGCAACGCATGTACGGTGGGCATTTGAATTTATATCGATCCAGTAGGAAAGAACTTATGTCGCAAGCTCGCCCGCTTAGCCTGATTACCGGCGCGTCCGCCGGAATCGGTGCGGCTTTCGCCCGCGCCCTCGCCGCTCGCGGCCACGATGTAGTGCTTACGGCGCGGCGCACGGAGCGCCTGGAAGCACTAGCGGCCGAACTGCGCAACCAACACAACATCAAGGCCACCGTGCTCACCAACGATCTGGCCGAGGTACACGCGGTCGAGCAACTTTGTTCGACCCTCGATGCGCGGGGTCTGCAAGTGGATTGGCTGATCAACAACGCAGGCTACGGCGTGCCTGGGCGGTTCGATGCCAACGATTGGCAAGTACACGCGGACTTTCTTCGCGTATTGGTGACGGCCCCCACGGAACTGGCATGGCGTTTGATTGCGGGCATGCGCGAGCGTCGCTACGGGCGCATAGTGAATGTCGCGTCGTTAGCGGGCCATGTGCCGGGCAGCGCGGGACACACACTGTACGCAGCCAGCAAGGCGTACATGATCAAGTTTTCGCAATCGCTCGCATTGGAAAACCAAAACCTGGGCGTAAACGTATGTGCGCTCTGCCCCGGCTTTACGCGCTCGGAATTTCACGACGTAACCGGCACGCGCCCGCTAGTAAGCAAGATGCCGGATTTCATGTGGCAGAGCGCCGAGGATGTGGTGCAAGAAGGCATCGATGCGGTGGAACGCGGCGATGCGGTGCGCGTAACCGGACGCGTAAATCGAACCATCAAGAGCGTGTTCAAGCTGATACCCGATCGGCTCGCCCTGAAATTATCGGCTCGTCAGTCGCATCGTTATCGGGCGCAGGATTGAGCGCACTAACCGCCGATCCAATGCGCCAATAAAAACGCGGCGGCCGATGCCAGGCCGCCGATCAACACCGTTTGCACCGCACTTCGCAGCGGGCTCACACCGGTGAAACGGCTCTTTGCCGTGCCGAACAGCGCCAGGGCGATGCCCGTGCAAACGATCGATACCATCAACGCCGGCTTCAATTGATCGATCAGCATGTACGGCGCCAGCGGAACCAAGCCGCCGACGATGTAAGCGCCGCCAATGGTGAGTGCGCTGCGCAATGCGCGACCCGGCTGCGGTGCATCCAATCCCAATTCGAAGCGCATCATGAAATCCACCCAGGCTTCATGATCCTTGCGGAAATGCGCAAGGATGGGTTCGCAAGCCGCGCGATCCAAGCCGTAGTTCTTGAAGATGTCCACAATCTCGCGCTCTTCTTCGCGCTGCAGATCGCGGATCTCGCGAAACTCTCTACTGCGCTCGGAATGGTAGTGATCGATTTCGCCGCGCGCGGCGAGATAGCCGCCCAAACCCATGGCGATGGCACCCGCCGCGATTTCGGCCACACCGGCCACCACTACCACGCGACTGGCGACATGGGCTGCGGAAAGGCCTGCCGCGAGCGCAAAGGGGACTGTAAGGCCATCGGCCATGCCCAGCACGACATCGCGCACGGTTTCGGAAAAGGTGAAATGCCGCTCTTTGTGCGTATGGCGGTGGGTATGGGACATGCAATGAACTCCCTGGGTTCGACGCACACTTTAACCGGTAATCGGCGTTGCCCGGGGCAATGAGAAACACACGCATTGGCTTTTGCAATGCGTGGCGCGGATTCCGATGAGCCTGAACATTAAATCCGGTGAAGACTGATCAGGCTGCTGATGCTGACCAATTCTCCGATGCTATCCGTCTTCTGTGCGAGCACGGTGTCGTCGAGCGACTTGTTTGAGCAAATGCAATACAGTGCAACCATCCTCCTATTCTTCCCTTCGAGACACGGCGAAGCAGGCGCGACTTAGAGACATCACGGCTCGTGTCTTACAGCAACGCTTAAATCAATCGAGTGAGTAAACCAGACTGCATAGAGTTCATTGCATCCTGCTGTCCCATCTCGAATGCGCGTTTCACAT
>NZ_DATJMN010000034.1:0-9803 GCF_035508675.1 Dyella sp. | reverse complement strand
GTTCGGCGATGCGCCGGCCCATAGTGGTTCTATGGGTCAAGCAGCGACGGACATATGGACCGCGCAGTCGGATTTGCAGCCCGGCCAATTCAAGTCCGGCAGGCTCCTAACTCAGGCGGACGTTTGGACGTCCATAATTTTTTCCTCCATTTCGCAGTCGAGTAGACCCGTGTCCCATTTCGCATCCGTAGAAATGACCCCAGGCGATCCGATCCTGGGCCTCACCGAAGCTTTCGTGGCCGATTCGCGTCCCGGCAAGGTCAACCTGGGCGTGGGCATCTATTACGACGAAACCGGCCGCATTCCCGTGCTGCGGGCCGTACGCCAGGTGGAAGAAGCGCTGGCGAAAGAATCGCTGCCGCGCGGCTACCTGCCGATCGACGGCCTGCCGGCCTATACGCAGGCCACGCAGAAGCTGGTGTTCGGCCCTGATTCGCCGCTGCTGGCCGCCGGCCGCGTGGCCACCTCGCAGACCATCGGCGGCAGCGGCGCGCTGCGCGTGGGTGCGGAGCTGCTCAAGAAGGCGCTGCCCAAGGCCAAGGTGGCGATCAGCAGCCCCAGCTGGGAAAACCACCGCGTGGTGTTCAACGCCGCTGGCTTCGAAGTGGTCGATTACGCCTACTACGACGCCGCCACCAATGGCCTGGACTTCGCCGGCATGCTGGCGGATCTGAACAAGCTGGAGCCGGGCACGGTGGTGCTGCTGCACGCCTGCTGCCACAACCCCACCGGTGTGGATCTGTCGGTGGAGCAGTGGCAGCAGGTGGTGGCGCTGGTGAAGGATCGTCAGCTGATGCCCTTCATCGACATGGCCTACCAGGGCTTCGACAAGGGCATCGATGCGGACGCGGCGGCGGTGCGCCTGTTCGCCGCATCGGGCATCGATTCCTTCGTGGTGGCCAACTCGTATTCCAAGTCATTCTCGCTGTACGGCGAGCGTGTGGGTGCGTTGTCGGTCGTCGGTGCGACGCGCGACGAAGCGCTGCGCGTGCAGTCGCTGGTCAAGCGCATCATCCGCTCCATCTATTCTAGCCCGTCCACGCACGGTGGTGCGCTGGTGGCCGGCGTGCTCAATAGCGCCGAGCTGCGCGCTTTGTGGGAACAAGAGCTCACTGAAATGCGGGAGCGCATCCACGCGATGCGTGCCGGCATGGTGGAAAAACTCGCTGCGCACGGCGCGCCGCAGTTCGGCTTCATCCAGCAGCAGGCCGGCATGTTCTCGTACTCGGGGCTCAGCAAGGCGCAGGTGGATCGCTTGCGCGAAGAGCATGCGATCTACGCCATCGGCACCGGCCGCATCTGCGTGGCGGCGTTGAACCGCAACAACCTCGATACCGTGGTTGCAGCCGTCGCGGCTGTGATTCGCTAACACTTCCCTTCTCGTCACCCCGGCGCCTTGCTGTTGCAAGGTGCTGGGTCCCGGCTTGCGCCGGGACGACGGATACTCGTGACCGGACCCAAGCATGTTTTTCCGCAACCTCACGCTGTTCCGCTTTTCTCCCTCCGTTGCCGAAGACCTGAGCCGCCTCGACGAAGCGCTGAACGATCATCGCCTGCGTCCCTGTGGTCCGCTGGAAATGAGCACGCGCGGATTCGTGCCGCCGGTGGGCCGTGGCGACGATGCGCCGATGACGCACGTGGTGAACGCCTGCACGCTCGTCACCGTGGGCGGCGAGGAAAAACTGCTGCCGGCCGCCGTGGTGAACGATGAGCTGCAACGCAAGGTACAAAAGATCGCCGAAGAAGAAGGCCGCAAGGTCGGCGGCCGCGAACGCAAGCGCCTCAAGGAGGACCTGCTCACCGAACTGCTGCCGCGCGCCTTTGTGCGCAGCTCGCGCATGTCCGCCTATGTCGATCGCAAGAACGGTTGGCTGGTGCTCGACACCGCCAGCCGCAAGAGCGCTGAGAATGCGCTCACCCAGGTGCGCGAAGCGCTGGGCAGCTTTCCTGCCGTGCCGCTGGCGCCGGAAGAAGGTCCACGTGTGCTGATGACCGACTGGCTCGCCAGCGGCAATCTGCCTGGCGGCCTCGTGCTGGGTGACGAGTGCGAACTGCGTGATCCGGCTACCGCTACCGGCGCGATCGCACGCTGCCGCCGGCAGGATCTCGATGCCGAAGAAGTGAAGGAGCATCTGCGCAATGGCAAGCAGGTGTTCCAGCTCGGTCTCGTGTTCGATGAGCGCATCAGCTTCGTGCTTGGCGAAGACCTGGTGGTGCGCAAGCTGAAATTCCTCGATGCCGTGGTGGACGAGCTGGGCGACAGCCAGCAGGACGCCGCCGCCGAAATGGATGCACGCTTTGCGCTGCTGACGCTGGAGCTGGAGCGCTTGCTGGGCAAGCTGGAAGAGTGGTTCGGGTTGCCCCGGCCGGAGTAACCCGCATTGGGGGGCTGCTTTTCCCTGGCGTAGACCGGGGCTCCCGGCGAGCTTCGCCCCTCGCCCCAGCCCTCTCCCCGCAGGGTAGAGGGGGTAAGCGTCGTCCCACGCCCCCTGAGACGCGCGCCAGATCGCGCTTCCCGCCGGAGGGGCAAAAAAGCCCTTGCGCGCAGCCTCGGCACCCCACATCCTGGCTGTGCCCAGACCCTCCCCTTCGGCCTGGGAGCAGTGCGGAAAGGCTTAAATCATGGCGTATCTCGACGGCGACTGGCTGGAGCTGGCGACACCCAGCGGCAATACCATTCGTGTGCTCAAAGCTTCGCATCCACGGGCGCGACGGCTGCGCCTGACGGTGTCGACCAAGGGCGCGCGCATCACCTATCCGCAGGGCACGCATCCCTCCCAGGTCAATGCATTCCTGCGTCATAACGCCGACTGGCTGGAGAAGAAGCTCGGCGAACTCAACCTGGTGATCGAGCCGCTGCCGCCGCTGCGCGTCGGCACCCCGATCGAGTTCCCGTTTCGCGGTGAAACCACCACGCTGGACTGGGCCGAAGGCGCCTATCCGCGCGTGGTCGCTCACGACGGTGGCATCACCCTGGAAATCCCGCGTCCGCACAGCCGTGCCTTGCCGGTGGCGCGCGGGTTGCTGGCGTCGTATTTCGAAGCGCAGATTCGCCGTGACGTGTCGCGCTGGCTCGCCGGCTACGTGCCGCAACTTGGATTGGCGCCGACAGCCTTGCGGATCCGCCCGATGAAGAGCCTGTGGGGCAGCCTGGATACGCGCGATCGCATCAATCTGGATCTCGCGCTAGCCCTCGCGCCGCCTGCCGCGTTGCGCTATGTACTGGCGCACGAGTTGTGTCATCTGAAAGTGCGCAACCATTCGCCGCGCTTCTGGGCGCACGTGGAAGCGATCTTTCCGGATTGGCGTGAACAGCGCGACTGGTTGCGCCAGAACGGCGCGCTGCTGAAGGCTGAACTGGATCGGCTGATTGCCGACGTTGCCGACTGATAGGGTCACGCGTCAACGCTAGCGGAACGTATTCAGCATGAATGACATGCATCACTTTTTCGCCAAGCTGCACGGCCCGCGCACCACCTTTCCCGCCGATATCACGCCCGGGGAAATGGCGCTGATGAAGGCGCATTCGGACTATTGGCGGGCACAGATGAGCAAGGGCTACGTGGTCGTGTTCGGTCCGGTGATGGATCCGGCGGCGGCCTACGGCGTGCTCGTCATGCAGTTGCCCGACGGCATGGCACCCGCGTCGCTGATTGATGACGACCCCGTCATCAAGGCCGAATGCGGCTTCCGCTTCGAATGTCATCCGATGCGGGCCGTGCTGCCACCGCAGGGATAGGCGCGTGATATCACCATTGCCCGGCCGGCTCTTCAGCGCTGTGTGGCTGCTCTGGTTCGTGTATTGGGGCGTTAGCGCGCTGCGCGTGAAACCCGCGGTTCGAGTCGAGCCACGCATTTCGCGCCTGGGCAGGCATGTGCTGCTCATCATCCTGGCCGTGCTGCTGCTGCGCAGGTACGCATGGTTGAACGGTAGCTTCCTCAACGAACGTTTCGTGCCGGATCAGATATGGATCGTGTGGCTGGGTTTTGGCCTTACGGTGACCGGCCTGGCTTTCGCCTGCTGGGCGCGCGTGGTGCTGGGGCAAAACTGGAGCGGCATCGTGCAGCTCAAGCAGGATCACGAACTGATCGTACGCGGGCCGTACAGCTACGTGCGCCATCCCATTTACTCCGGTTTGCTGCTGGCGTTTTTCGGCACCGCGCTGGCGATCGGCGAGTGGCGTACGCTTGTCAGCGTGCTGCTGGTCGGCGTTGCGTTCTGGCGCAAGCTGCGGCTCGAGGAGCGCTGGCTTTGCGAATTATTTGGCGACGCATATCGCAACTACATGCGGCGCGTAAAGGCGCTCGTGCCCTGGGTGATTTGAACCGAACACGACTTCACCCGCGCTCCACGGCGGTCCCCGTAGCGTTTCATTATTGAATCGTGGCAGTTCGCCGGCATGGCGAATGCCACGCTGACGCGAATTCCGGTGATGAACGAGCAGACCCTTGCAAGCCCGCGCATCAAGCCTGCAGGCGTGGCGCCCGCCGATACGCTGACCCCGGCGGATCGCTATCGGGAACTGTTCGTGGACGTGCAGATGAATCGCGTGTTCGCCGACAGCAAGACCTTTGTCGACTGCGCGCCGTTGGGTGCACCCGAGCGGATTCTCGCTTTGTACCGCGACCAGCGCGGCGAACCGGACTTCGACCTTGCCGCCTTCGTCCATGCACACTTCGAAGTGCCCGTGGTGCATGCCAGCCATTACGTGTCGGTGCCTGGGCAAGCCTTGTGCGATCACATCGACGGCCTGTGGGATGTGCTGACGCGGCGCCCGGAGCGGCATCCTCCCAACTCGTCGCTGCTGCCATTGCCCAACAGCTATGTGGTACCGGGCGGGCGCTTCACCGAGCTGTACTACTGGGATTCGTACTTCACCATGCTTGGTTTGGCGGAAAGCGGGCGCCACGACCTGCTTCATTGCATGGCGAGCAATTTCGCCCACTTGATCGACGCCTACGGTCATATCCCCAATGGCAACCGCACCTATTACCTGAGCCGCTCGCAGCCGCCGGTGTTCGCCTTGATGGTTGGCTTGTTCGAGCAGCACGGCGTCAACGAGGCAGTCGTCTGGCTGCCGCAACTGTGCAAGGAATACGACTACTGGATGGCTGGCGCCGAAGCCTTGCGGCCGGGTGATGCGCATCGCTGTTGCGTACGGCTGGATGATGGTTGTTTGCTCAACCGCTATTGGGACGATCGCGACACACCCCGCGAAGAATCGCATCGGGAGGATGTCCTCACCGCCCGCCGCAGCACGCGCCCAAGCACGGCGATCTACCGCGACTTGCGCGCAGGTGCCGCCTCCGGCTGGGATTTCAGTTCACGCTGGTGCGATGACGGCAAGCTGGAAACCATCCGTACTACGGCGATCCTGCCGGTCGATCTCAACGCTTTCATGTATTACCTGGAACGGCAGATTGCCGAACTCAGTCGCGCCGATGGCCAACACAAGCAAGCCGATGCTTTCGATGCGCGCGCAGAACGCCGTCGCGAGGCCGTCAATCGCCTGCTGTGGAACGAAACCGCCGGCTGCTTCCTCGATTACGACTGGCAGCGTCACGCGCCGCGCGAAGCGATCAATGCCGCGGCCAGCGCACCGTTGTATGTCGGTCTCGCCAGCCGGGATCAAGCGGTGCGCGTTGCCGACGCCTTGCGTACGCACCTGATGGAAGAGGGTGGCCTGGGTGCCACCGTCATGGAATCGGGCCAGCAATGGGACAAGCCCAATGGCTGGGCGCCGCTGCAATGGCTGGCGATTTGCGGCCTCCGCCGTTACGGATTGCATGCGCCGGCCGAAGACATTGCGCATCGTTGGTTGCACACCGTGGGCAGCCTGTACGAGCGTGAAAGCAAGCTGGTCGAAAAATATGAGTTGATGGTCACACCCGATGGCGCAGTCGGCGGCGATGGCGGTGAATATCCCTTGCAGGATGGCTTCGGCTGGACCAATGGCGTAACCCGGCGCCTGTTGCATGAAAAGCCGGAGCATCCGGCGAACGAGGCGTGCGCCGCGGCGAAGGCTTGAAACAAAATGTAAATCCATACGTCGCGTGGCCGCGATGCTCACGTTCATCGAACGGCCTTGCCGACACGCTTGTCCTCGCTAACAACGAGGACGACCGGCATGAGCACGAGCGCAGCAGCGGCAAATTCCACCGCGCCGACCCTGGCGATTCCCCGGACATTGCGAGGGCAGAAAGCGCTGGTGACCGGGGCCAACTCCGGGATCGGCCGCGCGGTAGCGATCGCCCTGGGTGAGGCCGGTGCGGACGTCATGGTGAACTACGTGACGGGCGATGAAGCGGCCGAAGAAGTCGTCGCTGCGATTCGTGCCTACGGCGTGAACGCCTCCGCATACAAGGCCGACGTGTCCTCCGAAGAGCAGGTTGCCGGCATGTTCCGCGAAACGATCGCACGTTTCGGCACGCTGGACATTCTCGTCAACAACGCCGGGCTGCAACGCGACAGCAGCTTTCAGGCAATGACGCTGGCGCAATGGCACACCGTGCTCAACGTGAACCTCACCGGGCAGTTTCTGTGCGCACAGCAAGCCATTCGCGAATTTCTACGCCGTGGCGTGGTACCTGAGGTGTCCTGCGCGGCCGGCAAGATCATCTGCATGAGTTCCGTGCACCAGGAAATTCCCTGGGCAGGTCACGCCAACTACGCCACCTCCAAAGGCGGCATAAAACTGCTGATGGAGAGCATGGCGCAGGAGATGGCGCCGCATCGTATCCGCATCAACGCCATTGCGCCGGGCGCCATCCGCACGCCGATCAACACCTCGGCATGGAGCACGCCGGAAGCCTACAAAAGCCTGATGACCCTGGTGCCTTATGGCCGGATCGGCGAACCGGAAGATATCGCACGCGCCGCAGTGTGGCTGGCTTCCGATCTTTCCGATTACGTGGTGGGCACCACCTTGTTCGTCGATGGCGGAATGACGCTTTATCCCGGCTTTGCGACAGGCGGATGAGCTTCGCGGTCACTCCGCCATTTTGAACGTCGCCACCGCCTTGCGCATGATCTGTGCCTGCTCTTTCATGCTCATCGCGGCCGCTGCCGATTCCTCGACCAACGCCGCGTTTTGCTGAGTGGCGTGATCCATCATCTCCATGGCCCGGTTGATTTCCTCGATGCTGCGCGTCTGCGCGATGCTTGCGGTGGAAATCTCGTCCATCAAGCCGGATGCGCGCTGGATGGCCTCGGCGATCTTGCGGGTAGCGATGCCGGCCCCATCCACCAGTGCGCTACCTGCATCGACGGTCTGCACCGAACTTGAAATAAGTTGCCGGATCTCCTTCGCCGCATCGGCGGAGCGCTGCGCCAAGGCGCGCACTTCAGTGGCCACCACCGAAAAGCCGCGGCCGTGCTCGCCGGCACGGGCTGCTTCCACGGAAGCATTCAAGGCCAGGATGTTCGTCTGGAAGGCGATTTCATCCATGATGCCAATGATGTCCCCGATGCGGTGCGAGCCGGCCTTGATGTCGCCCATGCTCGAGATGACCTGGCTCATGACGCCGCCGCCCTCCTTGGCCAATTGCGCCGCCGATGCAACCAGGGTAGTCGCCTCGGCGGCGTGGTTCGCGTTCTGCCGGACGGTCGCCGTAAGTTCTTCCATGGTCGCCACGGTCTGCTCCAGCGATGACGCCTGGGTCTGCGTGCGCCGGGAGAGATCCGCGGTGCCGCCCGCAATCTGGTCCGACGCCGTGCAGATGCTGTCGCTGGACTGCCGCACCCGCGCGACAACCTCGGCCAGGCCGACGCTGATGCCATTGATGCCTTGCAATAGCTTGCCGATGTCGTCGCGACGGTAAACCGGCGCCTGTGTGCTCAGATCGCCCCCGGCGATGCGTTGCGCGGCGAGCATGCAGTGGGCCATCGGCCGGCTTGCCTGGATATGGACCAATCCATAAACGCATGCCGCGATGGCGATGCAAGCGATCAGGCCCAGCACACCCACTTCCATCTCGCTGCCCGGCTGGGGCAACGCGTGGGCCAGGTGCCAGAAGACGAGAAAGACGATGGCGCTCAAGGCAAAAGTGGCCGTCGCCGTACGCATCGCCATGCCGGTACTGCGCAGGGCGCTGACGTCCAGGCCGACGTAGCGGGCGCCAATCACCTTTCCGGCAGTATCCACGACGGGGTCGTAGCGGGTCATGTATTGCTTGCCGAAGATGGTGGCGTAGCCCACATAGGCTTGCCCCGACAGCAGCAGGCGATAAGCCGGGTGGGAGCGGTCCAGCACAGTCCCGACGGCGCGCGTGCCGTCCTGTTTCTTCACCGACGTGGTCACCCGTACGAAGTCGTTGCCACTGCGCGCGAACAGCGTAGCGGTGGCTCCGGTTTTCTCCGTAAAGCGATCGGGCACCGAGAAATTCGAATTAAGCAGCACGCTGCCGTTACGGAACGCCGGCGTGGTCCGGTCGCCCACCTTGATTGGCTCCGCCTCATGGAGCTGGTAACGCTCGGGCAGCTCGTCGGAAAACGCACGTGCCAGTGACTGGATGCGTATGGTGGGCGGAACGGGAACGAAGCTCACGATGAGAGACCTCGGATAAGTGGCCGATAGCCAACCCTAGTACAGCATGACGAACGTTCTGCGACATTCCGGTGCGCCCATCCAGCGGGCGCTTACGCGCCCATGGACACCCTTGCGGACGGCTCGAAGCTAGCACGAGCGTGCGCGAAGGAAAATGAGGTGTGCCTGGCTTTGCGTGGCCTGCCGGTTCAGTGCGCCAGGATGAAACTGGTCAGCACTTGGGCGAACGCCTGCGGTTTCTCCATCTGCGGCATATGGTTGCAGCCGTTCAAGATGCTGGTGCTGATGGACGGCGCATGGGTGAGGCCGGTGCGCAGGCTTTCGAGCGCGGAGATGTCGACGATCTTGTCATCATGGCACCACATGCCGAGCACCGGCATGGTGAGTTTGTCGAGCCGCGTCTGCAATGACAGGATCTGCGAGTTTTCGCGCAATTCGTTGAACGTCTTGTCGATGAAGGCGCGATTCTTGATGTTTTCCTGTACGAACACATCGATGAAGCGGCCCGGGATATGCGGCACATGCTCGAATGCCCACGCATTGGCGCTCAGGAAACCGGCGCGGTCGTTGTAGTCGAAGAGGTTCTTTCCGCTCAGCGCCGCCTTGGCAAAGGCGTTTTCCTTGAACTTCAGGCCGAACGAATCGACCAGTGCCAGTTCCGCGACATCTTGTGGATGCTCGGCGGCATATACGCCGGCAATGGCGCCGCCCATGGAGTGGCCGACAATGACCGAGTGTTGCAGATGCAAGGTCTGGATGAAGTCGTTCAGGCGATCGGCCTGGTTGTCGATGTTGTAGCTCGCACCGGGAATGCGCGAGGACTCGCCCCAGCCGGGAAGATCCGGAATCACCACATGGAAATGCGCAGTCAGCAGCGGTGCCACCGGCAGCCATACCTCCTTGTTCGCGGCAAAGCCGTGCAGCAGCACGATCGTGGGACCCTGGCCGCCTTCGTAGTACACCCAGCGCGTGTCGCCGGCCTGGACGGTCTTCTTCTCCAATTGCGCGGCGGTCGCCTGGCGCCAGTAATTGGCCTGAACCAACCATTGCGGTGCGAACAGATAACAGCCGCCGCCGACCACGACGATGAGTGCGGCGAGCATGCCCAGGAATTTCAGGCGGCGGATCAGCAGGCGTTGCCAGAGCGGGCGGGTGGTGTTGGTGTTCATGCAATTGCCTCGAGGATTCATTTCTTCTCAAGAGAAGAATAGTGCCTACTTAAACGTGTATCTCGCGCTTGCCAGGATGCATCCCCTC
>NZ_DATJMN010000033.1:0-3293 GCF_035508675.1 Dyella sp. | reverse complement strand
CCGCCTGCCGGTACTCCGCCGGCGCGGAGGCGATTTGCGCGATGTGACGCGCGCGGTCCACCGGCGTGACGGCGTCCGGCCACTCGAACTTACCAATCGGGTAACGCAGGTCCATGGAACCAAGATACCAGGAGCAAAATGAGACTACCCGGACCGGCTTATGACACAATCGAATAGATGGCAAAAAACAGTTTTGGCGCGGCGGCGAAGCTGCGCGTGGGCGCGAGCGACTACGATTATTTCCGGCTCGCCACTTTAGAAGAACAAGGCGCGGGACAGGTTTCCCGCCTTCCGTTTTCCACCAAAATCCTGCTCGAAAACCTGGTCCGCTGCGAAGACGGCAAACGCATTTCGCCGGAAGACATCCGCTATGTGGCATCCGGCGCCGCCACGCAGGATAAAGAGATCAGCTTCATGCCGGCGCGCGTCCTGCTGCAGGACTTTACCGGCGTACCCTGCGTGGTGGACCTGGCCGCCATGCGCGACGCGCTGCAGGCCATGGGCGCCGACCCCGGCCGCGCCAATCCGCTGATGCCGGCGGACCTGGTGATCGATCACTCCGTGCAGGTGGACCGCTTCGGCTCCAGCGATGCCTTCGACATCAACGCGCTGCTCGAATTCCAACGCAACCGCGAGCGGTACATGCTGCTGCGATGGGGGCAGACGGCATTCAGCAATTTCCGGGTGGTGCCGCCGGATACCGGCATCGTGCACCAGGTCAACCTGGAATACCTGGCGCGCGGCGTGCACCGCACCCAGGACGGCGTCTATTACCCCGACTCGCTGGTGGGCACCGACAGCCACACCACCATGATCAACGGCATCGGCGTGGTCGGCTGGGGCGTGGGCGGCATCGAAGCCGAGGCCGGCATGCTGGGCCAGCCGGTGTACTTCCTCACCCCCGACGTGGTGGGCGTGGAGTTGAAGGGCAAGCTGCGCGGCGGCGTCACCGCCACCGACCTGGTGCTGACCATCACCGAGATGCTGCGCAAGGAAAAAGTGGTGGGCAAGTTCGTCGAATTCTGCGGCGAAGGCACGGCCAGCCTGTCGGTGACCGACCGCGCCACCATCGGCAATATGGCGCCCGAATATGGCGCCACCATGGGCTTCTTCCCGGTCGACGAGCGCACTATCGACTACTTCAAGGGCACCGGCCGCACCGAGGAAGAGATCGCGGCCTTCGAGGCCTATTTCAAGGCGCAGAAGATGTTCGGCGTGCCCAAGGCCAAGGACATCAATTTCTCCAAGCTGCTCACGCTGGACCTGGCCACGGTCGCGCCGTCGCTCGCCGGCCCCAAGCGCCCGCAGGACCGCATCGAAATCGGCAACCTGAAGAAGACCTTCACGACTCTGTTCTCCAAGCCGATCGCCGAGAACGGCTTCAACCAGCCGGCCGCCAAGCTGGGCGAGACCTTCACCACCAGCACCGGCACCAAGATCAAGAACGGCGACATCCTGATAGCCGCCATCACCTCCTGCACCAACACGTCCAACCCGAGCGTGCTGCTCGCGGCAGGCCTGCTGGCCAAGAAGGCGGTGGAAGCGGGCCTGAAGGTGCCCAAGCACATCAAGACGTCGCTAGCCCCCGGATCGCGCGTGGTCACCGGCTATCTCACCAAGACGGGCCTGCTGCCCTATCTGGACAAGCTCGGCTTCGACGTCGCGGCCTACGGCTGCACCACCTGCATCGGCAATGCCGGCGATCTCACTGCCGATCTGAACGAAGCCATCACGTCCAACGATCTGGTGTGCGCGGCCGTTCTGTCGGGCAACCGTAATTTCGAGGCGCGCATCCACCCCAATATCAAGGCCAACTTCCTGGCCTCGCCGCCGCTGGTGGTGGCCTATGCCATCGCCGGCACCATGCTCAAGGACCTGATGACCGAGCCCGTGGGCCGCGGCAAGAACGGCGACGTCTGGCTGGGCGACATCTGGCCCACCACGCAAGAGATCGACGATCTGCTCAAGTTCGCGATGGATCCCAACGCCTTCCGCGACAACTACGGCCAGGTCAAGACCAAGCCGGGCAAGCTGTGGGAGAACATCAAGGGCGTCAAGGGCGAGACCTACGACTGGCCCAAGTCCACCTACATCGCCGAGCCGCCTTTCTTCGACGACTTCGGCATGACGCCGGGCGCCATGCCCATCATCAAGGGCGCGCGCGCACTGGGCATCTTCGGCGACTCGGTCACCACCGACCACATCTCGCCGGCCGGCTCCATCAAGGAATCCTCCCCCGCGGGCAAATGGCTCAAGGATCACGGCGTGCTCAAGGCCGATTTCAACAGCTACGGCTCGCGCCGCGGCAATCACGAGATCATGATGCGCGGCACCTTCGCCAACGTGCGCATCAAGAACCTGATGATTCCGCCCCGGGCCGACGGCAGCCGCTTCGAAGGCGGCGACACGCTGTTCCAGCCCGGCGGCGAGCAGATGTCCATCTACGACGCTGCCATGAAGTACATCGCGCAAGGCACGCCCAGCGTGGTGTTTGGCGGCGAGGAATACGGCACGGGCTCCTCGCGCGACTGGGCCGCCAAGGGCACGCAGCTGCTGGGCGTCAAAGCGGTGATCGCCCGCAGCTTCGAGCGCATCCACCGCAGCAACCTGGTCGGCATGGGCGTGCTGCCCCTGCAATTCAAGGGCAACGACAGCGTGGAAAGCCTGAACATCACGGGCAAGGAGACCTTCGACATCTCCGGGCTGGAGCAGGGCATCAAACCCATGCAGAACGTGACGCTGACCATCCATCGCCCCGACGGCAGCAAGCAGGACGTGGCCGTGCTGCTGCGGATCGACACGCCGATCGAGGTCGACTACTACAAGCACGGCGGGATACTGCCTTTCGTGCTGCGGCAGTTGCTGGCGGCTTGATTTGCTTGCAAAGGGAAACCGACGAATTCAGGGCTGCGTCATTTGCGTGCGTTCAAACTAGCGGCACCTGAAACACAAAAGGAGATGTCGTGAAAAAAGTCCTGTTTTCGACTCTGCTCGCAACCATGGCCGGAGCGATCTTCGCGACTGCCGCGCAAGCCCGTCCGCACAAGGTGTGTCATTGGGATCCTCACCACCACCACCACCGTGTCTGCCATTGGGTACGTTGATCAAAAAATCGCCGCGCAATGCGCGGCGATTTTTTTCACCGGACCGCGCCAAGACCAGGGCGGCCCGTTGCGGGGACTGCGGGTTCAGCCGAAAGAATAGGCGTCCATCGCCAATGCGCCGTAGCTGATCTCGTCGTTCAGGCGCTGCGCCGGGTCGCCGTTGCCCGCGCCCAGGGCCACATACAGCGG
>NZ_DATJMN010000032.1:0-41952 GCF_035508675.1 Dyella sp. | reverse complement strand
TAGCCCTTGAACTCACCGCCAAAACGATCCGCACCAACCTTCGTCAGCGCCGCCGTCAGCGTCGTCTTGCCGTGGTCCACGTGACCGATCGTGCCCACGTTCACGTGCGGCTTGGTGCGTTCGAATTTACCCTTTGCCATGAGCGCTACATCCCAATGGAGTCTGAGTGATAAGGAAATCTAACCGGGCTATCAGGCGATACCGCTTGCAGCCAGCAATGCGTGGTGCTCATGACTGGAATCGAACCAGCGACCTCTTCCTTACCAAGGAAGTGCTCTACCGACTGAGCTACATGAGCACAAAAAACTCAAGTGACGAGATCAATGGAGCGGGAGACGGGAATCGAACCCGCACCATCAGCTTGGAAGGCTGAGGTTCTACCATTGAACTACTCCCGCCCTGTGCGGAACTCGTCTGTCGAACCGCATCAGCACAGACAAGCGCTTTTGCGATCTACTTTCCAGTCCCGTTGCGGTTACCCACAAATCGACTGGTGGAGGGAGGTGGATTCGAACCACCGAAGGCGTAAGCCAGCAGATTTACAGTCTGCCCCCGTTGGCCGCTTGGGTATCCCTCCAACAAAGAACGGCTATTGTGTGGATCGGGGCCTGATGTGTCAACACCTTGGCGAGCGAAACAGCCGGTTTTACGCACCTTCCCGCGCGAACTCAAATCGTGTTTCAGTCGTTTCCTGCACCGCGCGTATCCACCAACTGCGCCATGTTCTTGGAAATCTCCAGCAAATGCCGCGCCTGCTCCTGCAAACGGCGTTCATTGTCGTCGCGTGGTGTCCACTGCGGCACCGGGGTAGGTTTGCCTTCTGGCTTGTCCAATGCCACGAATACCATCACGCAACTGGTAGCCAGGCGCTCATCGCCGCTGCGCAGATCGCGGGCCAGCACATCCACCGCCATCTGCATGCTGGACGTGCCGGTGTAGATCAACTTGGCCCGTACGCTGACCAGGTCGCCAATCAAGATCGGCTTGACGAACTGGATGCCGCTGACCGCCGCCGTCACGCAATACGCCCCGCTCCAGCCCACGGCGCAGGCGTAGCCTGCCTGGTCGATCCATTTCATCACCATGCCGCCATGCACCTTGCCGCCGAAGTTGACGTCGGTGGGCTGGGCGAGGAAACGGAAGGTCACTTCGTGTTGCTGGCCTGACATGCAGTCTCCGGCGGGTACGTCAAACGTGAAGGCGGCATTATGCCCGCTTGGCCACCTTCGCCGGCAGTCGCAGGGTCATCGGCGTACTGAGGACGCCGTTGGGCGAAGGCCGTTCCGGGCCATCCGCGCGAAAGCCCAGGCGAAGATAAACGGGCACCGCGCAACGCGTGGCGTTGAGGGTGAAGCGGCGGGTATCCGCGCGGCGAATGGCATCCCGGCAAGCGTGTTGCCAAAGACGGCGGGCGACGCCTCGCCCCTGATAGCGCGTGCCCACGAAAAAATGCACGAGATGACGGTCATCGCGCATGCTCGCGATCCCCACCAGCACCTCACCCAGAAAAGCCAGATGAAACCGCTGGCCTTCCATGATCTTCTGCCGGATTGCCCTGGCCGTGAGACGCATGAGCAATGCCTGCCCTGCTTTGCGCGGCTGATCCGGCAGTATCCATTGCCGCACTACGCGGCGACTCAGGGCGCCGATGGCTCGCGCGTCATCGGATTGCGCGAGCCGTATGAGCAAGCGACCGGGAGATCCTGCGGACATGGCTCAATTCTACCGAGCCGCGCGGACGGGCAGAACGAAGCCGCATGATTTCGCCCTTATTGCATGAATGACGAACCAGCTCAGACGTTGAACAAGAAGTGCAACACATCGCCATCCTTGACGATGTACTCCTTGCCTTCCTTGCGCAGCCTGCCGGCCGCGGCGGCGCCGGCTTCGCCCTTGTACTGGATGAAGTCGTCGTAGGACACCGTTTCGACGCGGATGAAACCGCGCTCGAAATCGGTGTGGATCACGCCCGCCGCCTGCGGTGCGGTGGCACCGCGCTTGACAGTCCACGCGCGCACTTCTTTGACGCCGGCGGTGAAGTAAGTCTGCAGGTTGAGCAGCTTGTAGCCGGCGCGAATGACACGATTGAGGCCAGGTTCTTCCAGGCCGAGGTCCTTGAGGAATTCATCGCGATCGGCGTCGTCGAGCTGGGCCAGCTCTTCTTCGATGGCGGCGCAAACCGGCACTACTTCGGCGCCCTCGCCCGCCGCACGCTGCCGCACGGCATCGAGGTGCGGATTGTTTTCGAAACCATCCTCGCGCACGTTGGCGATATACATCAGCGGCTTCAGGGTGAGCAGGAACAAATCGCGCACCAGCGCCTTTTCCTCCTCATCCAGGCCGATGCTGCGCGCCGACTTGCCTTCGTTGAGCGCGGCCGCGAGTTTTTGCAATACCGGCCTCTTGGCAAGCGCCTCCTTGTCGTTGGCCTTGGCGGCGCGCTCGGCGCGATTGAGCGCCTTTTCGACCGAATCCAGATCCGCCAGCGCCAGCTCGGTATCGATGGTTTCGATGTCCGCGATGGGGTCGACCTTGCCGGCCACGTGCACGATGTCCGTATGCTCGAAACAGCGCACTACATGTGCAATCGCGTCGACCTCGCGAATATGTGACAGGAACTTGTTCCCCAGGCCCTCACCCTTCGAAGCACCCGCCACTAGGCCCGCGATATCGACGAACTCCACTGCCGTGGGCACCACTTTCTGCGGCTTGACGATACCGGCCAGTTCGTTGAGGCGCAGATCAGGCACCGGCACCACGCCCACGTTCGGCTCGATCGTGCAGAACGGGAAGTTGGCTGCGGCAATGCCCGCCTTGGTCAGCGCGTTGAACAAGGTGGATTTGCCGACGTTAGGCAAGCCGACGATGCCGCATTTGATGCCCATGGTTTCTTGATCCGGGAATTAGGAAGTGAAAAACGAAATAGTAAACGGCGACGGGCCGTTCAAGGCTTCGCAGGCGTGTGCAGCTGCTGCATGGCCTTGTCGAACTGCCCCTCAACCGCCAGCGGCAGCACATTCAGTGCACGGGCGACGCCGTCGAGCATGGCGTCCTCGTCCTTGGCCGAAGGCCGACCCAGCACCCATGGCGTGACCTGATCCTTGTGCCCGGGATGACCGATGCCCAGACGCAGTCGATGGAACTTGCCATGCCCCAGATGGGCCATGATGTCACGCAAGCCATTCTGGCCGCCGTGGCCGCCATCAAACTTGAGGCGCACGGTGCCGGCGGGCAGATCCAGGTCGTCGTGCGCGACCAGGCATGCTTCCGGCTCGATCTTGTAGTAGCGCAACGCGGCGGCCACGGCGAGGCCGCTCTTGTTCATGAATGTGGCCGGCTTCAACACCCACACCGGTTCGCCGCCGATACGCAGCTTGCAGGTTTCGCCATGCAGCTTGCCGTCGAAACCGAAACGCTCGTTCTGGCCCGATGCCAGGGCGTCAACAAACCAGAACCCGGCGTTGTGCCGGGTTCTGAGGTATTCGGTACCGGGATTGCCCAGTCCGACGATGAGTCGTAGGCCTGCCATGGATCAGTGGGAATTGGCCGCAGGATTGGCCCCTCACCCGAGCCCTCTCCCCGGAGGGAGAGGGGGCGGAAGCCTGAAGCGGATTACTTCTTGGTTTCCTTGGGAGCCTCGGCGGCGGCCTGGCCTTCGGCACCTTCGGCAGCCGGTGCTTCGTCGACTTCCTCCTGCACGGTCACGGCGGTGACCACGGCCACGTCGTGATCGACGCCCAGGTGCAGCTCCGGAATCTCCACGTTCGTCGGCAGTTTGAGCTGCGACAAGTGGATGATGTCGCCGGGCTTCAGGTCGGCCAGGTCGAGTTCGATGAACTCCGGCAGATCCTTCGGCAAGCAGGAAATGGCCACTTCGTTGAGGTTGTGCGAGATAACCACGCCAGCGGTCTTGCCAGCCGGGGACTTTTCCTGGTTCAGGAAGTGCAGCGGCACGTTGACACGGATCGCCTCGTTCTCATTGATACGCTGGAAGTCCATGTGCAGCATCTGCTGCTTGAACGGATGCTTTTGCCAGTCGCGCACCAGCACCTTCTGCACCTTGCCATCGATGTTCAGATCCAGCACCGAGGAGAAGAACCACTCGTGCCTGGCGGCAAGCAGGATGGTGTTGTGTTCGATCTGGATGCTCTGTGCGGGCTGATTCGCACCGTAAACCACTGCGGGCACGAAGGACGCGCGACGCAGGCGGCGGCTCGCACCTTTCCCCTCGTCGTTGCGGGCCTGTGCCGCGATTTCATGAGTCTTGGCCATATGGGTATTGCCTTGGAGTTGAAAGCCGCCTCACGGCGACCGGACTGACTCCCCCGCGACCAGGAGAGCCGGAATACCCGCGGATGCGGGTGGAAAAGCGTGCAAGTATACAGAAAAAGCGCGGTAGCCGCCCATTTGGCCGGCTACCAGCACGAAACAGCGGGGATCTGCGGCCTTTCCGACGAAAGCCGCCAGCGCCGGCTCTCACCGGCGCCACGCAGATGGCTTAATCGATGTACAGCGAGCTGACCGACTCGCCGAACGCGATACGGCGAATGGTCTCAGCCAGCAGCTCCGCCACTGAAAGTTGGCGGATCTTGGCGCAATTCTTGGCATCGTCGCGCAACGGCAAGGTATTGGTGACTACCAGCTGGTCGAGCTGGGAGCCCTCCAGATTGCGGATCGCCGCGCCGGACAGCACCGGGTGCACGCAGTAAGCCACCACTTTGCGAGCCCCGCGTTCCTTCAGGGCGGCAGCGGCAGCGCATAGGGTGCCGGCAGTGTCGACGATATCGTCCACCATCACGCAGGTCTTGCCTTCCACGTCGCCGATGATGTTCATCACCGTGGCCACGTTGGCCTTGGGACGGCGCTTGTCGATGATGGCCAGATCCGCGTCGTCCAGGCGCTTGGCGATGGCGCGTGCACGCACCACGCCGCCCACGTCCGGGCTGACCACGATCAGGTCGTCCATGCTGTAGCTGCGCCAGATGTCCGCCAGCAGGATCGGCGAGGCATAGACGTTATCCACCGGCACATCGAAGAAGCCCTGGATCTGGTCCGCATGCAGGTCGACCGTAAGCACGCGATCCACGCCGGCGGTGCCGATCAGGCGCGCGACCAGCTTGGCGGTGATCGGCACGCGCGCCGAGCGCGGACGGCGATCCTGGCGGGCGTAGCC
Source organism: Dyella sp. (assembly GCF_035508675.1). Taxonomy (GTDB): domain Bacteria; phylum Pseudomonadota; class Gammaproteobacteria; order Xanthomonadales; family Rhodanobacteraceae; genus Dyella_B. The sequence goes on along the minus strand of NZ_DATJMN010000032.1, from coordinate 36,779 downwards.
AAAGTAAGGAATCACCGCCGTGACACTGGCCGCCGAGGCGCGCTTGAGCGCGTCGACCAGGGTCAGCAATTCGAACAGGTTCTCCGCACTCGGCGCACCGGTGGGCTGCAGCACGAACACTTCCTGGCGGCGGACGTTCTCTTCGATCTCGATCTGCACTTCGCCATCGCTGAACTTGCCGACCAGGGCCTTGCCCAGCGGGATTCCCAGACGATGGGCGATATCTTCGGCCAGGGCACGGTGCGCATTGCCGGTAAACAGCATCGGGCTGGACGTATCCACGGTTGTTTCCTCAGAACCAGGCCATTGAGTCAGCGTACGGTTGAAGGCGCAATCCCGGCTCCCTCCAACCGCTCCTCCGGTACACATCCGAATGGAGCTTGAAAAACATCGAGCACACAAGTGCCCGAGGTGAGGCAATCCATCCTTATGACTGCACAAACAGGGGGTCGAACGACCCCCCGGTGAAAAATGGCTGGGGCGGCAGGATTCGAACCTGCGCATGCGGGAATCAAAATCCCGTGCCTTAACCAGCTTGGCGACGCCCCAGTATGTGTTGGCATTTTGCCCCTGGCTCAGCCTAGCGACCGGGGAACAAAGAAAGAAAATTGTGGCCGGTGAACGCCATGCGTGTCAATTCAAATTGCTGACGCACGTGTGCGCTCAGGCCGCTAGCGTGCGCGACATGAACACGCGCAGTTCGTCCGGAAACCCGTTTTCGTGGTCGCGTTCGCGTGCATAGGCGTAGGCGGGGTCGTTCTTGTCCGCCACCACAAAGCCATGCCTGGCGTAGAACGGCGCATTCCACGGCACGTCGGGCAGCGTGCCCAGGTCGATCCGGCGATAGCCTTTTTCCTGCGCCCACGCGCATGCATGCTCAAGCAGCGCCGAGCCGATACCGCGTCGATGGAATGCGGGCAGCACGTCGATCTCGGCGACGCCGACGACATCGCCATGCAGCGCCACGTCGAGCCAGACGAAACCCACCACGTCGCCGCTCGCTTCGTCTACCGCCACCCAGACGAAGCCACGTCGGATTTCTTCGGCCAGCAAATCTTTCGGAATGGACAGGCGGGCATAGAACCGCCAGGCCGGATGATCGCGGAACAACTGCACCGCCTCGCGCTCGATCTCGCAGATGACGTCAATATGCGCGGCGGTGGCGCGTTGAACATGAAATGACACCGGTGCACTCCCTGAATCTGCCTGTTGCGAAGCGTTCACTGCAAACTCCACGATTCGACCGCCAACCTCACCTTGTACGGCGCTTTTTCCGCAAACACCTTCGACGGCAACGGCGGCTGCCGGGTCGTGTCCCAGGCGGGATAGCTCACGGTCCAGCCATCCTGCACCAGTACCGAGGGCAGGCGATCATTGCCGAAACTCAGGTCAGCCTGAGCACCTTGCGCGCGCAAACCAAGCACCCAGGCACGCAGTTCGTCGAGCGGAACCTCCCAATGCAACGCTCGGCGCATCAGGCTCTCGGCATCCGGCCCGTATTGCGGGCCACCTTCGGCGCCATCCAGTTCCGCCCCGTCCGGGCCGCCGGTCAGTCGGTAGCTCTTGCCGGAAATAGGCAAGCGGAAAACGAACTCGTAGTGATTGCCGTCTTGCGTCCAGGTAAATGGGCCGCTGACGCCATCCTGAGCGTTGTAAATGCCCAGCTTGCCCTGAAGCACCCAATGATCGGCATTCGCCAAGGCCTTCTCGCGCGCCTCCTGCTGTGCGATGGCCGCCGCATCGCCCTTGTTGCGCACCAACGACGGCGTGGTTGCGCACGCCGCCAGCAGCAGCGGCGCGAGCGCTGCAAAAACACGAAGGGAAAATTTCATGGCTCCAGCCGCTTCAAGGTTTGTTGCAGGGTGACGTTATGCGGGTCCATCTGGCGCACCTGATCAAACACTCGCTGCGCCTGGTCGTGATGGCCCTGTTTCCACAACACCTCGCCGAGATGGACACCGACGTCGGCATCCTTGCCGGTCTGCCACGCGCTGCGCAGCACGCTTACGGCTTGATCCAGATGACCGAGCCGGTACTGCAGCCAACCCCACGAATCGGCAATCGACGGGTCATTCGGTTTGGCCGCGCGTGCCGCGGCGATCAGCTGCTCCGCTTCCGATAGATCACGATCCGCGTCGGCAAGCGTGAAGCCCAGCGCATTGCTGGCGTCGATGTCGCCAGGCTTTAGTTCCAGCAGCCTACGGAAGTCCGCCACGGCAGGGTCGATCTTGCCGATCTCCGCATACGCCAGACCGCGTCCGTACAACAGGTCAGGATCATCCGGCGCCACCTGCAACGCGTGGGTGAAGGAATCGATCGCTTCGCTGTAACGCTTTTCGCGCAGGTAAAGATCGGCATCCACTTCATACGCGCGACGCAACTGCGCAGGCTGGTCGAGGTAATCGGTCTGCATTTCGGCCAGTTGCTGATGCGCTTCGGCGCTTCGCCCCAGATCCTGCAGCAGGATGGCACTGCGCAAATCCGCATCAAAGGCATGCTCGTCATCATCCGGCACTTGGTCGTACCACTTCAGCGCTTCTTCCTTGCGCCCGAGCACTTCGGCGAGCTGGCCGAGCAGGTAGGCGCTGGCGTTGCGTACGTCGTCGGGCGCTTGTGACAGCTGCGTATAGACCTGCCCCAGTGCCTTGTTGTCCTTGGCGTTGGCGGCCAGGGCGGCACGCAACGCATAGGTCTGCGCGTTCTGCGGGCCTTTTTCGAGCAGGTGCGTAGCCTGGGCGTACTGGCCGCTCTGTCCAAGCAGAGATGCATAAGTAAGCCGCAGGCCGATATTGTTCGGATCCTTCACCTGCGCCTGGCGCAGCAGGTTGAGACCGCCGCTGCGATCGCCATTGTTAAGCTTCAGCTGCGCGGCCCACGCGTACGTCTCGGCGGTACCGAAGCGCTTCAGCGCGCCGTCGGCGATCTGCTGCGCGTACGCATGGCGGTTCAATTGTTCGCCCAGTTCACTCATCGCCAGCCAGGCCTTGGGATCGGCCGGCAGACGGTCGGGCGTGGCCAGGGACTCGAGCAGGGTCCCGGCCAGCGCGGGATCACGGCTACCGATCAGCACACGGCCGAACATGCGCCAGGCATCCTTGTCGCCGCTGGCGATCAGCAACGCCAGCTGGCGGCGCGCTTCCTCCGTCTGCCCCTGCTCCACCGCCAGCTGAGCCCGCGCCTGCGCCAGCTGCGCGGGCGTCGCGCCCAGCTTCTGCCAGCGATCGATGGCGCGTTGCGCTGCATCCGGGTCGTGGATGGCGATACCCAAGGCGGCAGCTTTGCTGGCTACCTCGGGATCGCTGGAAATCATCATCGCCTTGTCATAAGCCTGCGAGGCGGCCTTGAGATCGGCGCTCGACAACGCCAATTCACCAGCCAGCAGCTGCGCCAGCAAGTCGTGATCCATATCCGGCGTCGCCACCACCATCCGCGCCAGCGGCTGCGCAAACGCGTTCGAAGGGGCGCCCGACCGCTGAGGTACTGCCGCACATCCGGCCAGCCCAAGCACGACCAATCCTCCAGCTACAATCCGCCGCACTTGCTTGAACTCGACCGTTCCGCTCAGCACACTATTCCTCCAACCCTATCTATCCGGTCCGGCCGTTGCCGGGCATACACTAGTCTACGCTGGCCAACGCCCGTCGCCCCCAACTCGCATCACGTCATGAAGCTGATCGCCCTCGGGCTCAACCACCTCACCGCGCCGGTCAGCCTGCGCGAACAGGTGGCGTTTGACGAGGATGCGACCAGCGCCGCCTTGCGCGAACTTGCACGCGAGCCCGGCGTCGACGAAGCGCTGATCCTGTCCACCTGCAACCGTACCGAACTTTACGTCAGCGTCGCCGCAGGCGCAGAAAGCGTTCCGCAAGAGTGGCTTGGCCGCCATCACCGTCTGACTCCCGGCAAGCTTGACGAGTTCCTGTATCGCCATGATGACGAAGCGGCCGTGAGACATATGTTTCGAGTCGCCACCGGGCTGGATTCCATGGTGCTGGGCGAGCCGCAAATTCTTGGTCAGGTCAAGGATGCCTATCAGCAGGCGCGCGACGCCCGCGCGCTGAAGACTCCGATGGATCGCCTGCTGCAGCACACGTTCGCCGTAGCCAAGCGCGTACGCACCGATACACGCATCGGTGCACACACCGTGTCGGTGGCCTTCACGGCGGTGCGGCTGGCCGAACGTGTTTTTACGGATCTGCACCAGGCTTGCGTACTGTTGATCGGCGCAGGCGACACCATCGAGTTGGCCGTACGCCATCTGGCCGAAAAACAAGTCCGCCGCTTGATCGTGGCCAACCGTACGCTGGAGAACGCGCAGGAACTGGCCAGCCGCCACGGCGGTTACGCCATCGCTTTGCACGATCTGCCGCAACATCTGGCCGAAGCAGACATCGTGATCGCTTCCACCGCCGCACGACAGCCCGTGCTGACGCGCGCCATGGTTGAAAAGGCCATCGCCACACGCCGCCGCAAACCGATGTTCATGGTCGACATTGCCGTACCGCGCGATATCGAACCCGCGGTCGGTGAGCTGACGGACGTCTATCTTTACGGCATTGACGACCTGCGCCAGGTCATCGATGACAACCGCCGCTCGCGCGAAACCGCCGCTCGCGAAGCCGATGCGATCATCGATCTGCAAGTCGAACGCTACATGGCTTGGCGCCGTGCGCTGACCGTGCGCAATCCTGCCGTGGACCTGCGTGCGCATGCCGAAATCTATCGCGACCAGGTGCTGGAAAAAGCGCGCACGATGCTCGCGCGCGGCAAATCACCGGATGAAGCCTTGGCGTTCCTCGCCAACACCTTGACCAACAAATTGCTGCACCATCCCAGCGCGCGGCTGCGCGAAGCCACCCTGAGCGGCGACCACGATCTGCTGCATGCCGCCGGCCGGCTGTACGGCCTGGGCGAAGACGAAAAAGCAGACACGAGCGACGAGTAGCGAGAGCGGCTGGCTGCCGCGCTACGCAAGTTTTCGCACATTCCGCTCACCCTTCACGACGTCGCTTCGCTTAAACGCGTCATTCCCGCCAAACGGGAGTCCACCCTCGTTTTTCGCCAGGCGCAACGTGGACTTTCGCGTGCGCGGGCATGACGCCAAGGAAAACCATGACACCTTCCATTCGCAGCAAACTCGAAGCCACCGTCGAACGCCACGAGGAGCTAGCCCTGCTGCTCGGCCAGCCCGACGTGCTGGCCGACAACACGCGCTTTCGCGAACTGTCGCGCGAGTACGCGCAACTGCAGCCGGTCGCCGACGCCATGCGCGAACTGGCGAACACCGAGCGCGAACTCGCCGACGCGCGCGCCATGCTGGACGATCCCGAACTGCGCGACATGGCCGCTGAAGACATCGCGCGCCTGGAAGCGCGCCTCGTCCAGCTCGACGACGAACTGCAAAAGTTGCTGATCCCCAAGGATCCTCGCGACGAAGCCAACCTGTTCCTGGAAGTACGCGCGGGTACCGGCGGCGACGAAGCGGCCATCTTTGCCGGCGACCTGTTCCGCATGTACACCCGCTACGCCGAACGCCAGCGTTGGCAGGTGGACGTGCTCAGCGAAAATCCCGGTGAGCACGGTGGCTACAAGGAAATCATCGCGCGCATCGAAGGCAAGGGCGCCTATTCCCGGCTCAAGTTCGAATCAGGCGTGCACTGCGTCAAGCGTGTGCCGCTGACCGAATCGCAGGGCCGCGTGCACACCTCCACCGCTACCGTGGCCGTGCTGCCGGAACTGGATGAAATCGAAGACATCGCCATTGCGCCGGCCGACCTGAAGATCGACACCTTCCGTGCTTCCGGCGCGGGCGGCCAGCACGTCAACAAGACCGATTCGGCCATCCGCATCACCCACCTGCCCAGCGGCATCGTGGTGGAATGCCAGGACGAACGCAGCCAGCACAAAAACCGCGCGCGCGCGATGAGCCTGCTCAAGGCGCGCCTGCTCGACGAGGCGCAATCCAAGCAGACCGCCGAACAGGCACAGTCGCGGCGGTTGCAGGTCGGCACCGGCGATCGCAGCCAGCGCATCCGCACCTACCGCTACAAGGACAACCTGATCACCGACCACCGCATCGGACTGGACCTGCACAACCTGCCCGATGTGATGCAGGGCCACCTGGACGAGCTATTCGGCGCGCTGACCCGGGAGCATCAGGCCGACGAGCTGAAATCGCTCGCCGGACCGGCGGCATAACCCGGCACGTCAATCGATTTCCGGGAGCTTGGTTGGGTTACCCTGCGCTAACCCAATCTAGAATGGGTCAACAGGGGCCCTGTCGTACCAGCTCATCATGCCGGCGCTGATGGCAGCCTTCTTTACATCCTGCTTCACTGCTGCCAGCCAATGACCGACGCCCCGCTCTCCGATATCGCCTTGACCTTGCAGAAACTCGAGGAGTTGCTGCGGCGCGATGCCAACGAGGATGCGGCACACTTCGCGGCCATGGCGCGGCGGCACTTTCCGGTATCGGCCGAGCTGATTCGTTTGCATGGCGTCGCCCTGCTGCGCCTTGGCCGCCGCCGCGAGGCGCAGACGGCGCTGAATCGCGCGGCGGAACTCGCGCCGAACGATGTCGAATTGCAGTGCAACCTCGCCAGCCTCGCCATGGCCGACGGCCGTGTCGGCGCCGCCATCGAGCGCTTGCAGAAGGCGCTGGCGAAAACACCGGGGCATCCGGCCTTGCTGCAGACGCTGGGCACGGCGTACATGTCTACCGGCCAGCACGGCCAGGCGCGCGATGCGTTTGCGCAGGCCGTACAGCGCACGCCGCAGCATCCTGCCTTGCGTCTCAATCTTGCCGCGGCGGAAATGGAACTGGGGCGTTTTGCCGACGCCGAAGCGTTGACGCGCCAGGTGCTGCAGCAAGCGCCACAGGCGGAGGTTGCACACGCCATGCTCGGCCACTTGCTACACCTGCAACGCCGGCCCAAAGAAGGCGCCGCTTCGCTGCTGCAGGCCGGCAAGCTGGCGCCAACCCATGTGCAGCATGTGTTCCAGGCCGCCCTGATGCTGGACGAAGCCGGCGATCTCAGCGCCGCGCACGATGCTTTCACCGAAGCGCTGGCACGCGCGCCCGATTCGGTCCCGATCATGGGGCAATTGCTGTTCGTGCGCCGGCGCCTGTGCCGCTGGCAGGACATCGATGCGCTCAGTGAGCGCGTGATCCATGCCGTCTCCGAAGACAGGCCGGGCATCCACCCCTTCGCTTTTCTTTGCGAGGATGTCGATGCAGCGTTGCAGTTGCGCTGCGCGAAAACCTATGCAGCGGCGATCGAAAATCAGGCATCCGCGTTCCGCCAGCAATTGAATCTGCGCCACGCGCTGCCGATGCCGGACACGCCGATCCGCGTCGGCATGCTGATGGAAGGCCCCAACGAATCCGCTTTCAGCCAGCACCTTGTTGCCATCCTGGAAGCCTTGTCCGATAGCGATCTGGACATCCATCTGTTTGCCACCACGCCGGACGACGGCAGTACCGTACGCCGCCGTCTTTCCACCGTCGCGACGCTGCACGACGTTTCGGCATTGAACCGGGTCCAGGTCGCCCAACGCATTCACGGCACCGCGATTGAAGTGCTGTTCGACCTCAACGGTTATCGCAGCCGCGGCAACGCCGAGCTGATGGCCTTGTGTCCGGCACCCATCCAGGCGGCTTGGCTGGGCTACCCAGGCAGCTCCGGCGCGCCATGGGTGGATTACCTGCTTACCGACGCGATCACACTACCACGTGAACTGCGCGAACACGTCAGCGAAAAGGTGGTCCGCCTTCCGCGCTGCCACCAACCGAACGATCCGAATCGCACCGCGGCCGAGGTTCCCACGCGAGCAGCATGCGGCCTGCCGGAAAACGGCATCGTGTTCGCCTGCTTCAATGAGACGCATACGATCAATCCGGCCGTGTTTGCGCGCTGCATGCTGATCTTGCAGCACGTGCCCGGCAGCGTACTGTGGCTGATGAGCGGACCGGCGAATACGGACGACCATCTGCGCAAGGCCGCGCTCGCGCTCGACGTGGACCCCGAGCGCCTCATCTTCATGCCGCAACTGTCTTACCCCGAATATCTGGCACGCTACACGCACGTGGATCTGTACCTGGATACGCTGCCCGTCAACGCACGCGCGGCGGCTTCAGATGCGCTGTGGGCCGGCTGCCCGGTGCTCACCCGCACCGGCGAAACCATGGCATCCCGCACGGTGACCAGCCTGCTGCATTACCTGGGGCTGCCCGAACTGATCATGGGCGACAACACCTCGTTCATCGGCATGGCCACCGCCCTGGGCAACGATCCGCAAGCGTTGGCGACCTTGCGTCGGCACATTACGCAGCAGCGCGGCGCACATGCGCTGTTCGACGTGCAAGGCTTCGCCGCAGATTTTCGCCGTGCCGTGCTGGCGATCAGCGCGCGGTATCGCATCGGCCGTCCGCCCAGCGACATCGATCTTTAGGATGCTCTGATTTAATCCACCGCAGGCCGCTGCGGCCTACGCTGAATAATCAGAGCATCCTTAGGCGGGCGGGCATAAGCCGCTAGAAAACAAAAAAGCCCTGCTGCACCTCGCCCTCGTGCGCGGTGCGAACGACTTCTACCACTTGCGCAGCCGGTGGCCCCTGCCACAGCCACTGTTCCAGTTCACGCAGGGCCTCATCGCCGCCATGGGCGATCACCTCGACCCGGCCATCGGTGAGATTGCGTGCGTGTCCATGCAAGCCCAGACGCCGTGCCTCGTTGCGCGTGCTGGCGCGGAAAAATACGCCCTGCACCTTGCCACTGACCACGAAACGCACGCTGCGCATACGCTTATTGCCCGATGACGGCGCTCAGCGAAGCCGGCGTTACCGGCCCCATGAAATGCTTGGCCACCTTGCCGTCCGGCCCGATCAGGTAGGTGGTCGGCAAGCCCAGCGGCTCGTCGAAGTCCTTCAACGGCTTGTCCATGGTGACCTGCGCCACCGGAAAGCTTACCGGGTGCTTGCCCAGGAAGGCGCGAATGTCAGCGGGATCGGTATCGTCGTAAGCGATGCCGATCGCGCGTACATTCGGGTGCGTCTTCACGTATTGCGAAATCTCCGGCAGTTCCTTGATGCACGGCACGCACCAGGTCGCCCAGAAGTTCACGATCACCCAGTGGCCCCGCTCGGCCGTCATGTCATACGGCTTGCCATCCAGCGTCGTCACCTTGAGTGAAGGCTGCGCCGGCATGGCGGCGTAAACGGGGGCAGCCAACAGGCATGCCGCCAGCAACAGGGACGATGCAAACCACTTCATGTTTCCGATTCCTGCGTGTGTGACACCGGCCGCGTCGGCGTCGGCGGAGTGCGGACAGGATAAACCTTGTCCAGGCGGGTACCCAGGGTGGTATCCAGCGTATGTGCCAGACGGGTGAGCAACGACAGCAGCTCCGGCGGCAAGTTGAGGCCGGATGCGGCGATCTGCTCGGCCGGATTCAAGGGCAAGCGATAGCCGCTGTGCTGGTAGATGTGCAGCAGGTCGGTGCTGTCCAGGCTGCGCACCAGCGACCAGCCGCCGGTTTCGCTGCGGTGGATCAGGCCTGCGCGAATCAGGTCGTCGAAGTACGTGGCGATCGCCTCGCTGCGCAGGCAAGGTTCTGCCTCGCGGATGGCCAGCTGATCCACGCAACGTCCGGCGCGCTGCGCATCCACCAGATGGCGCAATACCACCAGCAAGCCGAGGAACTCCGAACCTTCCGGCATCGCATCGCACGGCTTTTGATATTCGAATGCGGACAGCGAGGCCGACAGCGACGCGCACAGGATCACGATCACCCACGACAGGTAGATCCACAACAGCAGCAGTGGAATGATCGCCAGCGCACCGTATATTTCCTGATAGTTGTGCGCGCTCTGCACATAGTTCGTGAACACCCAGCGGGCGATTTCGAACAGCACCGCACCCAACGCGGCGCCGATCGCGGTGTGCCTTTTGCTGACGCGCCGATTCGGGATGGTGGTGTACATCAGCCACAGCGTGAGAAAGGTCACCAGCAAGGGCAGCGCCTTCAATAGCTCCTGCCCGATGCCCAGCTGTTCGCCGGCATCGCGCAGCATCGGTACAGCCGCCACATAGGAAGTCACCGCAATACCGCCGACCACCAGCACCGGCCCCAGCGTGAGCGCGGCCCAATACAGCAGCAGGCGCGGCCCCCAGGGGCGGTGATTGGGCACCTGCCAGATGCGATTGAGGCGATCTTCGATGCTGATCATCATCGACACCGCACTGAACAGCATCACCAGGATGCTGATGCCGGTGAGCTTGCGCGCATTGGACGCAAATTCGAGCAGGGTGCTCTGCACCGTCTCGCCCGCCGCCGGCACGAAGTTGTTGAAGACGAAATTGATCAGCGTATCGCGCTCTTCCTTGAACATCGGAAACGCCGCAAACATCGTCAGCACAGCCACCGTAAGCGGCACCAGCGAGACCAGCGTGGTATAGGAAAGCGCACCGGCCGTCTCGAAACATTTGTCGTCGAGAAAGCGCCGCCACAAGAAACGGCCCAAGCTCATGGTGCGGTCGCGGTCGATACGCAGGTTCATACGTCTATGTGGCCAACATCCCTGATCTGCCCCGTACACTACCCCATCCCGGACGAATGCCCCAAACGATGAGCGACATCCTGATCCTGTACTACAGCCGCACCGGCCATACCGCCCAGTTGGCGCGCCTGATCGCCCGCGGCGTGGAGGAAATCCCGGGAATGCGCGCCCGCCTGCGCCAGGTACCGCCGGTAGCTCCGGTGACCGAAGTGGCGCAGCCGCCGGAACCCGACGAAGGCGCGCCCTACGTCACGCGGCAGGATCTGCAGGAATGCGCCGGACTGGCGCTGGGCAGCCCGACTCGCTTCGGCAACATGGCCGCGCCCTTGAAGCATTTCCTGGATAGCACCGGCGCCGAATGGGCCAGCGGCGCGCTGGTCGGCAAGCCCGCCGCCGTCTTCACCGTCACCAGCACCATGCATGGCGGTCAGGAATCGACCTTGCTGAGCATGGCGCTGCCCTTGCTCCACCACGGCATGCTGCTATTGGGCATTCCGTATACGGAACCTGCGCTCAGCCACACATCGAGCGGCGGCACGCCGTACGGTGCCAGCCACGTGGCTGGCACCAAGGGCGAGAACGCCATCAGCGAGCATGAGCGCGAACTGGCGCGCGCGCTCGGCCGGCGGCTGGCGGATACCGCGCACAAGCTGGCGGCCGGCGCATGAGCATGACCCATCGCATCGGCATGGCCGCATGGATCGCGCTGATCCTGCTGCAATGCGCGTGGTATGCATGGCTGTTTCCGCCGCAGCGCGTGCCGATCTGGCTCGCGCTGGGGCTGTCGGTGATTCCCTTGCTGCTTCCATTCCTGGCGATCGGCAAGGCACCCCGCGCCTTGCTGTGGGCCGGCATGCTCAGCCTGTTCTACTTTTGCCACGGCGTCGCCGAAAGCTGGAGTTCAGCACAGGAACGTGTTCCCGCGCTGCTGGAGGTAGGATTCGCCCTGGTATTGATCACTGCGTTGGGTGCTGGCGTGAAAGCCAAGCGCGCCTGAGTCTTGTATCCAACTGACGTGTTTGCCGAGGTGAACGCCATGGGATTCCTGCAAGACGCCCCGCAGCTTGCCCATCCGTACCGCAGCGATCGCTTGCTGACCGCCCTGCTCGATCGCGTGCTACCGAAAGAACGACGCCCCGCGCTGGACGCCGATCTCGATGCGCTGGGCGACTACGCCCTGATGGCGTTTGAACGCAGCCGCCGCAGCACGCGCCGCAAACCGGTGCTCACGCAATGGGACGCCTGGGGCCACCGCGTCGATCGCATCGAACTGACACACGCCTGGCTTGAAGGTCCGGAACTGACCACCCGCCACGCCGTGCTTGCGTCAGGGCACGAAGCGCACGAATTCGCACGGCTGGAAGAATTCGCGCGCGCCTACGTCTATCACGTCGCCAGCGAGTTCTACACCTGCCCGCTGGCGATGACCGACGGCGCCGCCACCGCCTTGAAGGCCTCCGGCAACCAGGCGCTGATCGATCGCGCCTTACCGCATTTCCTGAGCCGCGACGCGAGCCAGTTCTGGCTGTCCGGACAATGGATGACGGAGAACACCGGCGGCTCTGACGTCAGCAACACCGAAACCGTGGCCAGGCAGGATGCCGAGGGCCAATGGCGCCTGTATGGCCGCAAGTGGTTCAGTTCTGCGGTGGTGGGCGAAGCGGCCTTGGCGCTCGCCCGGCCTGAAGGCGCCGACGGTGGCGCTGCCGCACTGGCGCTGTTCTATGTGGAAACGATGAACGGCCAGGAACGCAAGCCGGAACTGGTCATCGACCGCCTGAAGGACAAGCTCGGCACGCACGAGCTGCCGACCGCGGAAATCCATCTGCAGGGTTTGCCCGCCTGGCCGCTGGGCGAACTCGCGCATGGCGTGCGCCAGGTCGCGCCGATGCTCAACATCACGCGCACCTGGAACGCGATCGGGGCCGTCGCCAGCATGGCTCGTGCGATCGGCCTTGCGCGCGACTATGCACGGCGGCGCCAGGCGTTTGGACGTCCATTGCTGGAGCAGCCCTTGCATGCGCAAACGCTTGCCGACATGCAGGCCGAATTCGAAGGCGCCTTCGCGCTCGTGTTCGAAGTGGCGCAGTTGCTTGGGCGTGTCGAGCAAGGTGTCGCCTCGCCGCAGGAAACCGATTCGCTGCGCCTGCTCACGCCGCTGGCGAAACTGTGGACCGGCAAGATGGCGGTGAACCTTTGCTCGGAAGCGCTGGAATGTTTCGGCGGCGCCGGCTACATCGAAGACACTGGCCTGCCGTGCCTGCTGCGCGACGCCCAGGTGTACGCCATCTGGGAAGGCACCACCAATGTCCTGTCGCTCGATAGCCTGCGCGCCTTGGGCAGCCACAACAGCTTCGCCGCCCTGCGCAAGCTGATCGGTCAATGGTTGCGATCGGCGCACAATACGCAGGCTTCGTTCACCGTGAACGCGGCTCTGGAGGCTGCCGCGATGCACCTGGATGGCAAGCGGATCGATCGCTCGGCGCTGGAGGCCGGCGCACGCGGCGTGGCCATCACGCTGGCACGTTGCGCGGCAGCGGCACTGCTGGCGCGCCAGGATGCCTGGTCGTCCGCCCACGGCGACAAGCGCCCGGCGGCAGCACTGCGCCGATTCCTTGGCCATGGCCTGCTGCGGCTTTCCGACATCGACAAAGAAGACACCCGCCTGCTGCTGGAATGATCCCCTGCAGCGGCTAGAATGCGCAGCTACTCCTTTCGCGGCCCCTCGCTATGCAGCACCTGACCATCGTCACCACCGGCGGCACCATCGACAAGATCTACTTCGACGATAAGTCGGACTACAAGATCGGCGCACCGCAGATCGGCGACATCCTCAACCAGCTCGGCGTGGCGTTTCAGTTCGACGTGATTCCGATCCTGCGCAAGGACAGCCTGCACATCACCGCGGAAGATCGTGCGCTGATCCGCTCCACTATCGAAGCACAACCGGCCCGCCACGTACTGGTCACGCACGGTACCGACACCATGGTGGAAACCGCGCGGGAACTGGCATCGATCAAAGGCAAGGTGATCGTGCTTACCGGCGCGTTGAATCCGGCGCGCTTCCAGGGCTCGGACGCGGTGTTCAATATCGGCTGCGCAGTGGCCGCGGTGCAGACGCTGCCCGACGGCGTTTACATCGCCATGAACGGCCGCGTGTGGGACCCGGCCAAGGTGCGCAAGAATCGCGATGCGAACCGGTTCGAGGAAGTGCAAGGCTGAGCGCATCGCTTGCACGCTACCGATCGCCAGGACTTCATGACCAAGCATCAGACCTCTGTCGTCATCACGCCTGCGGTGAAAGACAGCGCCCTTTCCAAAGCGCAGCAAACCTTCAACCAGCTGATCAAGCAGATCGAACAGCGCCGCGCCAAGCTGCGCGATTGGGAAGCGGTGACGCCCGGCATCCAGGATAAAGTCGTCGACGAGCTGATCCCGCTGACGAAAAAGCTGGAGGCCATGCTCAGCCGTTTCGTGCATGCGCTGGACCGCGCCCACTCCGAGAAGGGCCTGACCAAGACCGAGCGCGCGCTGATCTCGGACATCATTGCCGAAATAGCGGGCGACCTGGCCGAAAAACTCGACGACGCAGCGCTCAAGGCCATCTACAACCGCCACGCCGACAGCGACCTGGACAGTGAAATGGCGACTGAGCGCGACATGATGAAGCAAGCCATGGAAGACGTCTTCGGTGTCGAAATGCCCGATGACGTCATCTCGTTGGAGGACATCTCCGAGCACTTCCGCGAAAAGATCGAACAACAGCAGAAGGAGTGGGAAGCCGCCAAGGAGCATCACCGGTCCAAGCGCAAGAAGACGCCAAAACAAGCCGCGGCCGAAGAAAAAGCCCGCGCTGCGCAAGAGCAAACCAACCTGTCACTGCGCGAGGTGTACCGCAAGCTGGCCAGCTCCCTGCACCCCGATCGCGAAACCGACACGGCTGAGCGCGAGCGCAAGACGGCATTGATGCAGCGCGTGAATCAAGCGTATGAAAAGAAGGACCTGTTGAAACTGCTGGAGCTGCAGCTGGAGCTGGAGCACATCGACCAGGCGGCGATCAACAATCTCGGCGAAAGCCGCCTGCGGCATTACAACAATATCCTGAAAGAACAGGTCGGCGAACTGGATCAGGAGTTGCTGCACGTCCAGGAAAGATTTTGCGACCAATTCAATCTGCCGCCCTTTTCGGTTCGTACGCCCAAGGAGGCCGCGCGCTCGCTTTCCGAGGAAATCGCCAAGCTCAAACGATTCCTGCGCCTGGTCGAAGCCGATACCTTGCTGTGCAACGACATCAAGAAAGTGAAGGCGAACGTGCGCCGCTGGCACCAGCAAATCATCCCGCCCGATTTCGAAGACATGCTGGCGGATATACGGTTCTGAGCCCGATAGATCTCTACGCTTTTCTTAGAGCATGCCAGTTTCGAGCTTCGCCGCATCCGACATCATCGAATGATTCCACGGCGGATCGAACACCAGGTCGACGTCCGCTTCCTTGATCGTCGGGATCAATTCCAGCTTGGTGCGCGCATCGTCGATCAGCACATCGCCCATGCCGCAGCCCGGCGCGGTGAGCGTCATTTTCACGTACACCTTGCGCTGCTCGGGTGCGTTGGTCTCCAGACTCACGTCGTAGACCAGCCCCAATTCCACCACGTTGATCGGAATCTCCGGATCGAACACGGTACGTAATTGCTGCCACACCAGCGCTTCCACGTCGGCGTCCGTCGCATCATCGGGGAGCTGTAGCGGCGGCGGCGGTTCCTTGCCCAGCGCATCGGCGTCGTTGCCGGCGATTCGGAACAGATTGCCTTCCACGTACACCGTGAAACTGCCGCCAAGCGCCTGCGTGATGTAGCCCACCTGGCCGGCCGGCAGCACCACATTTTCGCCCTGGGGCACCATCACTGCGCTGCAATCCCGTTCCAGGGTGAAGGGCTCGCTGCTAAGACTGAAACCGCTCATGTCGTTTCTTGAAAAATCGTGGAGGCAGGGCCGACCGGCGGCGCTCCGGCCCTCTATTATGCCGGCCGCGGGTAGGAACTGTCCTTCACATCAGGCTTGATCGGCCGAAACTCAAGAGCGGAACGGCGTGTTGATGGCCCGGTAACGCTAAAATGACCGCTTTGCTTTGCTGCAGGAACCCGCGTGACTGTGCTCCCCGCCATCCATAGTGACCGTCCATGACCGTGCGCCAGATCGTCGGCGAATGCGTCGCCCTGTGCTGCGCGATCATGCTGGGCTTGGCAGCCGGCGCCGTCTGGCTGTTGCCTACCGTGTATTTGCACCGGCCGCTGCCGTGGCTGGCCATACCCGCAGGCTGGCTGCTCGGCATCGCGATCAGGCAGTGGGTGCACGGCAAGAAATGGAATGCCGCGTTGCTGGCCGCCTTCGCCACCGCGGTAGCCAGCGTGTATATCCGCGTGCTGATCACCACGGTCACGATTGCCGCGATGACGGATTACGGCCTGCTCGCCGCCGCGCGCACTGCAGGCTGGTCGATGCTGCTGGATTTCACGCGCCTCGCCCTCAGCAAGCTTGATGTCGCCTGGAGCCTGGCGGGCATCGTGGTGGCGGCGGTGACCGCCACACGACGCAGAAGCTAGGGTCAACCGTCCAGCGCTTTCAGCTGCGCTACCAGCTGCCCGGCGGCAGCCTGGCCGTCACCGTATAGCATTCGCGCGTTGTCGGCATAGAACAAGGCGTTCTCGATGCCCGCAAAGCCGGTCCCTTTGCCGCGCTTGACCACGATCACCTGTTTCGCCTCGGCCACGTCGAGAATCGGCATACCGTAGATCGGCGACGACGGATCGGTCTTCGCCACCGGATTGACCACGTCGTTGGCGCCGATCACCAGCGCCACGTCGGTGACAGGGAATTCCGGATTGATGTCTTCCATGTCCGCGATCAGGTCGTACGGCACGCCGGCCTCGGCAAGCAGCACGTTCATATGCCCCGGCATGCGGCCCGCCACCGGGTGGATCGCGAACTTCACTTTCACCCCGCGCGCGATCAACAACTGCGCAAATTCCCACACCTTGTGCTGGGCCTGGGCGACAGCCATGCCGTAGCCGGGCACGATCACCACGCGTTCGGCGTAAGCCATCATCACGGCGGCATCGGCCGCTTCGATCGGCTTCTGGCTGCCGCTGATGGCCTGCGCTGTACCGCCACTTGCGGCCGCACCGAAACTGCCGAACAGCACGTTGCCGATCGAGCGGTTCATCGCCTTCGCCATCAGCTGCGTGAGCAAGGTGCCGGCGGCGCCGACCACCATGCCGGCAATGATCATGGCCTCGTTCTGCAGCACGTAGCCTTCGAACGCCACTGCCAGGCCGGTGAATGCGTTGTAGAGCGAAATGACCACCGGCATGTCCGCGCCGCCGATCGGCAGCGTCATCAGCACGCCGAACAACAGCGCCAGCGCGAAGAACGCAGCGACCAGGCCAAGGGTGAGGTGGCCCGTCGCCAGCACGATGCCGATCCCCACCGCGCCCGCGAGCACCAGCAGGTTTACGACTTGCTGGCCGGGAAAGACGAAACGCTTGTCCAGCCAGCCCTGCAGCTTGGCGAAGGCAATCAGCGAACCGGAAAAGCTCACCGAGCCGATCAGCGCGCCAAGCACCCCCAGCGCCAGCGCCACCGGACTCAGCAGCGCCACGGCGGTGGCGCCATGCAGCGGCGACCAGCTTTCAGGCATCAGCGGAAAGGTGTTTGGCGCCACCGCGCGAACGGCAAGGTCCTGCGCATGGCTGACCAGTTCCGAAGCGCCGATCGCCGCGGCCGCCCCACCGCCCATGCCGTTGTAGAGCGCCACCATCTGCGGCATGGCGGTCATCGCCACGCGCCGGCCCGACCACCAGGCCGCCGACACGCCGATCAGCACAGCGGCAATGATCAGGCCGCGGTTCTGCATGTCCGGCAGCAGCAAGGTAGCCACCACCGCCAGCAGCATGCCAAAGCCGGCCCAGACGATGCCGCCACGCGCGGTGCGCGGCGAGCTCATGCGCTTCAGACCAAGAATGAACAGCAGGGCTGCGATGAAATAACAAGAATCTATCAACGTCTGCGGCCAGGCCATCACTTGGCCTCCCCGCGGGCCGGCCCGGGCTTGCTGGTCTTGAACATCTCCAGCATCCGCTCCGTCACCACGTAACCGCCGGCCGCGTTGCCGGCACCCAGCAGTACACCGATGAAACCTATCGCAAGTTCAAACGAAGTATGCGCATGACCTAGCGCAATCATGGCCCCAACCAGCACAATGCCGTGGATGAAATTGGAGCCAGACATCAGCGGCGTATGCAGGATCACCGGCACCCGCGCGATGATTTCGTAGCCCGTGAACGCAGCCAGCATGAAGACATAAAGCGCCAGGAACCCGTCCAGCATGTGCTTCCCCCGCCAATCGGTCACATTCACCGCATCATACGGTGAGCGGGACGCTGCGATCCATGGCATTCCGCCGCATGCACGGGCCGGCGGGGGCCTTGCCACCTTGGAACCCGCCCCTCGCCTGCGCGCGACGCGTGCCGAACCGGCACTAAAGTCAACGCGCAGAGGCGCTGCGCGTTGATGGCGAGAGTCGAACAGATGGAGCCCCAGGATGCTCGCCCGGACGATCCGGAGAATGGCGCCGTGAACAGCGTCTCGGCCGTTTTCGAAGCGGAACTTCTTGCGCAGGATGGCCGGACCGCCCCTGCCACGCTGGATGCATTCCTGGCCGGCATGGAGCGGCGCGCCTTCCGCATGGCGGAACTGCACCTGGGCAACCGCGAAGACGCGCTGGATGCGGTGCAGGACGCGATGCTCCGCCTGGTCAAGCATTACCGCAGCAAGCCTGCCGGGGAATGGGCGCCACTGTTCTGGGGCATCCTGCGCCGGCGCATCGTGGATCTGCAGCGCCGCCGCAAGGTGCGCTCCATCGTGGTCGGCTGGCTGGGTGGCGGCCACGACGACGATGGCGACGAGCTGCCGGCCTGGGAACCGGCCGATACCGGTCCGGACCCGTTGGAGAAACTGCATGGCGAACAATCCTATGCAGACATGGCTGCCGCGGTGAAGCGGCTTCCGCAGCGTCAGCGCGAAGCCTTCATCCTGCGGGTGCTCGAAGGATTGGATGTGGCGGAGACCGCCATGGCGATGGGCTGCTCGGAAGGCAGCGTGAAAACTCACCTTTCGCGGGCCATGCAACACCTGCGCGAGCAATTGGAGGAGTGGCGATGAACTCGTCCGACAAACAATTTGAACAACGCGTCCGCGCGCACTACCAGGAAGCCATCCAGAATATCGATCCGGTTACCGCCGGACGCCTGCGCGCCGCACGCCGCACCGCCCTCGAGGCCGCTTCCGCGCATGCTTCGCCACGTCATCGCGCGCGCGTGCTGGTGCCGGTCGGTGCGTTGGCAGCCATGGCGTTGGCGGTATTGATGATCTGGCAGCCGTCGCCGCAACCGCAGCCTGCCAGCAAACAAGCCGCCGCCACCGAGCAGGACAATGAATACCTGCCCCCTGGTGCCGATACGGCTGATCCCGGCCTTTACCAGAACCTCGATTTCTACAGCTGGCTCGCTGCCAACGACAGCAGCCAGGCCAAACGCTGATCCATGCTGCTACGAAAAGTACGTCTGCCAACGCTGCTGGTCTTTCTGCTCGGTCTGGCGATCGCGGTGCCCTCGTACGCACAGGGTTCTCGTCCGTGGAGCAGCTTGAATCCGCAGCAACAATATCTGCTTGGTCCGCTGCAATCGCAGTGGAACACGTTGCCGCCGCAACGGCAGGAACACATGATCCAGCGTACGCAGGAGTGGATGAAGCTCCCGCCCGAGCGCCAGCAGGAAATCCGCGAGCGCATCCAGCGCTGGCAGCAGATGACCCCCGCGCAGCGCGAACAAGCGCGTCAGAACCAGCATCTGTATGACACCTTGCCGCCTGAGAAACAGCAGCAGTTGCACGAAGCATTCAAACGCTTCCAGCAGCTTCCGCCCAATCAGCGCGAAGCGCTGCGCCAGCGGTGGCTGCAGCAGTCACCCGAGCAGAAGCGGCAGTGGCTGCAACACATGGGGCCTGGCTCAACCTTGCCCGCGGGGCGCGCCTTCGGCATGCCGCGTGGCAGGCATTGATGACAGTGCCTTCGCCGTCAGCCTGCACACTACGCGGTGAACAAAATCTCGCCTTGGCGCGTCACGCAGCTCTTGGCCACCAGTTCGTCATCGAAGTCCGGCTGTAGCGCGCCGTCGCGGACCAGCAGTTCGGCAAAATTGTAGATATTACGCGCGTACATCTCCGAGGCATGCAAGGGCGCGCCGGCCGCAAGATTGAGCGGCCCCAGGATGGTCACGCCGCCGTGCTCCACGCGCTCGCCGGGATGCGTCAGTTCGCAATTGCCACCGCTCTCTGCAGCAAGGTCCACGATCAGCGCACCCGGCTTCATGCCTTCGACCATGGCCAGCGTGAGGATCTTCGGTGCCGCACGTCCCGGCACCGCGGCAGTGGTCACCACCACGTCGAATACTTTCAGGTGGTCGGCCAAGGCTTGCTGTTGTGCTGCGCGTTCTTCGGCGGTCAGTTCGCGCGCATAGCCGCCGCTGCCGGCGGCGCTTACACCCAGGTCCAGAAACTTCGCACCCAGCGATTCCACTTGCTCGCGTGTTTCCGGGCGCACATCGTAGCCCTCGATCTGCGCCCCCAGGCGTCGCGCCGTGGCGATCGCCTGCAGACCCGCCACGCCCGCGCCGATCACCAGCACGCGCGAGGGGCGGATCGTACCCGCCGCCGTAGTCAGCATCGGGAAGAATTTCGGCGCGCTCTCGGCGGCGATCAACATGGCGCGGTAACCGGCTACGGCGGCCTGCGAACTCAGTACATCCATGGCCTGCGCACGCGTGGTCCGCGGCAGCAGTTCCAGTGCGAAGGCGGTCAGCTTCTTTTGCGCAAGCGATGCGATGCGCGCTGCCGCGCCATGCGGTCGCAGTTGCCCCACCACCACGGCACCTTCGCGCAAACGGCCCAGTACATCGTCTTCAGGTGGCAACACGCAGGCCAACAGGTCGGCCTGCGCGAGCACGTGTGCCGCATCGGCAAATTCGACGTCCGCATACGCCGCATCAGGGAAACCTGCCGTGGCGCCCGCACCGTGTTCAAGCAGCACGCGCAGCCCCTTGCCGCGCAATTTCTTCGCCACTTCCGGCGTGATCGCGACGCGCCGCTCGCCGGCGGCGGTTTCGCGCAGTGCGGACACGGTGATCGACATCGGCCATCTCCATGCGGGTGAGGCTTTACATCCTAGCTGATGGGCGGGTTAGACTGGCTAGCCCGAGGGGCTACGAGGACACCCGATGCTCGAGCAGATCGCCGGCACCACGCTGTTGGACCTGGCGCGCCGCGCGCGTGAACTGGCGTATGCGCCCTATTCCCGTTTTCAAGTCGGCGCCGCGCTGCAGGCGAAGGATGGCCGCGTGTTTTCCGGCTGCAACGTTGAAAACGCCGCCTACGGCTTGTGCAATTGCGCCGAACGCACGGCACTTTTCAGCGCCATCGCCGCCGGCTGCAAGCCCGGTGACTTCAGCGCCATCGCCGTCATTGCAGACACGCCCGATCCCGTCACGCCCTGCGGTTCCTGCCGGCAGGTGCTGGCCGAATTGTGCGCAGCCGACATGCCGGTACTGCTGGGAAACACGCAAGGCGCCGAGCGACACACCACGGTGGCAGCGCTGCTGCCTGACGGATTCGGCCTGGCGATGGCCAAGGGATAAATAGCCTGCATCGTGATGCACACGCAGACGGTTGTAGCATAAGCGTTTTCCCCACCCGGCCTCCGCATGCTCGACGCACTCTCCCTGCTGCAGCAACGCCATTCCGCACCCTCCCGCCAGCTCGGCGAACCCGCGCCCGATGCCGCCACCTTGCGCAGCTTGCTGGAAGCGGCGATTCGCGTACCTGATCACGGCAAGCTGGTGCCGTTCCGTCTGATCGCCCTGCGCGGCGAAGCCAAGCTGACGTTCGGCGCACTACTGGCTGAGCGCGCCATCCGGCGCGATCCGGATCTGCCCGAATCCAAGCGCGAGAAAGAACGCCAGCGCTACACCTTCGCACCACTGGTGATCGCGGTGGTGGCGCGCATCGACCACGACGCCGGCATTCTGGAAATCGAACAGAAGCTATGCGCCGGCAATGTCGCCTACAACATCCTGCTGGGCGCTTATGCGCTGGGTTTCGGTGCGCAATGGCTCACCGGCTGGGCGGCATACGACGCCGAAGTGGCCAGCCTGCTCGGCCTGTCCGAGCAGGAATGCGTGATCGGCTTCGTGCACATCGGCACGCCACAGGCCGAGATTCCCGATCGCGATCGCCCCAGGCTGGATGATCTCTTCAGCGAGTGGAGAGGCTGATCGTGGCGTTGCCCACCGCGCATCTCATCGACGGCAGCCTGTACGTGTTCCGTGCCTGGCATTCGATGCCGGATGAATTTCACGATATCGATGGCCATCCGGTCAACGCGGTGCATGGTTACACACGCTTCCTGTGCGAATTGCTGGAACGCGAAGATCCTTCGCATCTGGCGGTGGCGTTCGATGCTTCGCTCACCACGTCGTTTCGCAATGCGATCTATCCAGCCTACAAGGCGAACCGTGAACTGCCGCCGCCGGACCTGGAACGGCAGTTCGTGCAATGCCGCGCGGTCACCGAAGCGCTCGGCATTCGCGTGCTGATCGATCACAGCTTCGAGGCGGACGATCTGATCGGCAGCACGTTGTGGAGCTTGCGCGCACACGGCTTTCGCAGCGTGATTGTGTCGGCAGACAAAGATTTCGGCCAGTTGCTCGGCGAACACGATGAGCAATGGGATTTCGCACGTAACCTGCGCTGGGGGCCGGCCGGCGTGTTCGAGCGGCTGGGCGTGCATCCGCACCAAGTGGCGGATTTCCTGGCGCTATGCGGCGACGCCGTCGACAACATTCCCGGCGTGCCCGGCGTCGGCGCGAAAACAGCCGCCGCGTTGCTCGCACATTTCGGCAGCCTGGATGAACTGCTCGATCGCGTCGATGAAGTCGCGTTCCTGCGCTTGCGTGGTGCCGCCAGTTGCGCCGCAAAATTGCGCCAACACGCCGACGCGGCGCGACTGTACCGCCGGCTGACGCGCATCGCGCTGGACGCTCCCATCGAAAGCGGCTTCGATGGACTGGTGCGCCAACGCGGCATCGGCACGCTCGACGCTTTGTGCGAACAGCTTCGCTTCGGCCCGCTCACGCGTAGCCGGCTGCGCGCGCTCACCAGCCTCTGATTTCAAGCAGACATTCGCATGAACGACATCAACCGCAAACCCGAAGACGCCAACGCTCCCGAGGAAACGCTTTACCAGGGCCGCTGGCTACGCCTGCGCCGCCGCGGGCGGTGGGAATATGCCGAACGCAGCAATCCCGGCGGCGCGGTGATCATTCTGGCGGTAACGCCGGAAGACAAGCTGCTGTTCGTGGAGCAGTACCGCGTGGCCGTGCAGCAGTTCACCATCGAGATGCCGGCTGGCCTGGTCGGCGACCTGGCCGACCAGGAACACGAAGGCGCGCTGGTCGCCGCGCAACGCGAACTGGAAGAAGAAACCGGCTACCGCTGCAGCCACGTCACCTTCGTGCACGAGGGGCCATCGTCGTCCGGCATGAGCAACGAGATCATCGCATTCGTGCGCGCACACGACCTGGTCAAAGTAAGCGATGGCGGCGGCGACATCACCGAGAACATCATCGTGCACGAGGTGCCACGGCAAGAAGCCGGCGCATGGCTGGTGGCGCGCGCCAAGGACGGCTACTCGGTCGATCCGAAACTATTCGCCGGGTTATGGTTGATCGAGCATGCGGAGTTGTTCGGTTGAATCTCCTTCCTCCCCTGTTGCCAGGGGAGGATTGCCGCACAAGTCTTCAATCGTCATTCGTTTTGTACATCGCAGGATGCAGGCGGGGAGTTCATCCCAGCACGCTGCCCCTGGCGCCATCGTCGACCTGCTGTACGGTGCAAGCGCACTCATCGCGTTCGGACAAGCGCAGCGTTTGCAGATTCCTTTTCAACACGAGCGCCCAGGATTTGAGATCCTGTACGGCCAACGCGCTTTCCTGCTGCAGCAGCTTGCCCTCTTCGTCCTCGTCATACGTTTCGGCAGTGTCCAGGTGCTGGGAAACCGCTTGATTCGGCTTGCCCATGAAGGCGGTAACCTCGGCGGCCTGAATCACCGAATCGATGATCTGGAGCATTTGCAGGCCTGCCTGCTCCATCACCATGATGCCCTGGCGAATGCGATCCACGCTGTCGGCGATGATGGTGTCGATGTGCTTGCAGGTGGCCGAGCCGCGCTGGGCGTGCTTCAAAACCTGGCTGGCCAGCAGTGAAAAATGCTGCGCGTCCTGATGATCCGCCGCGTGCGACGGAAACAGCTTTGAGGTGGTCTGCTCTACGGCGTCGATCAGCTTGACCACGTCGTGCGACAGCGCGCTGAACACCCGCGCGTTATCGACCAACTCGTGGCCGATGCTGCGGCCCCGACATGGCGGGAGCGCGCCGGGTAATTTGTCGCCACGGATGCAGGTATACCTTCTTGCTGCACCTTCCTCCTCGTGCGGGCACGCGGTGTGGGTCTGAAAAGCGGCATTCCGGCATCGATGACTCGGAGCGCCGCCATCTTCCGCTGCGCGCGTGCGCTTGAGCGATACCTTCCACTTC
Source organism: Dyella sp. (assembly GCF_035508675.1). Lineage (GTDB taxonomy): Bacteria > Pseudomonadota > Gammaproteobacteria > Xanthomonadales > Rhodanobacteraceae > Dyella_B. The sequence continues at coordinate 12,517 of NZ_DATJMN010000032.1, read as the reverse complement.
CTTACCAGCTTGAAACATTTGGTATTGCGCATTTGAGGTGCCCCCAAAATGCAGGTCGATCATCAGGCTCTTTCGAGCACCGACTGAGAAACAGGGAAGTCAGGAAGGCCTCGCTCTATCACCCAGTACCACGGGTCCGATTCATGAGTCCGGGCCACCCTCGATGGCCTGGAATCCGTGCACCCATCTGTGAGTGCCCTTTTCAGCTCCCCGCGATGCCGTTTCCGCTCCTTGCGACATCGCCGCCATGTTCATTAGCAAAACGTATGTTCATATACGTTTTAGTCCAAACCTGACCGCGGCGCAAGGGGGTGAAAGCGGCCTTTTTCGCCGGGCGCAAAGCGCCATCGCGCAGGGACAGTGCGGCCCCATGATTCAAAGGCAAATTCTGGCCAGCGGCGGGGGGCTGGGAGGTCGTCGGCAGGCACCGGCTTGTTGCCGTCCACCTTCGCCACGACGGTGGCGGTTTGCATCTCTTGCTGAACTACCGAGAAATCCCCAGTAGCTGACGCTTGCGCCAATGCCCCGCAGACAGAAGTGCTTTGAAGGTGCACACCGACATGGCGCACTTGCATGCTCTGACCACGTGCGAGGAGGCCTTGGCATACCGCGGCATCGTGCCCCAGAACCATACTTTGCAAGCCCCCCTACATGTCTAACAGAAGGGAAGTTTTCATGAACTCCAGCGCAAGACATATCACAAGATCGGTAGCTGCTTTGCTGATCGCCATGCCGTTGACCCTGTCGACCGCATGGGCACAGAACAATGCGGGCGATTCCAGCTTGACGCCATCGATTGAATTCAGTCGGCCAGCGGTAAGCGGTTACGACACTTACCAATGGACGGTGCAGGTCCAAGAGCTAGGTTCCAACCCAAGGCCTTACTGGTACTGGGCACAGCAGTCGTCTTTCAATCAGACAGGTAGTTTCTATTTCGGCCTGCAGCCGAATGGCGCGCTGCCGAATGGTCAGATTGGACAGATGGCATTGTTCAGTTTCTTCGGCAACGGCACCAGCAGTTCATACTCTTCCTGTGTTACAGGTGCGGATGGCGGCGCTGGAACCAGCTGCCACATCCCTTATGCCTGGGTGATCGGTCGCAACTACACCTTCAGCGCGCAGCAGACTGCGACCAACCCGCTAGCCCAGACCGAAACCTGGACCGGCACCGTCACGGACGGCACGACGGGGGCGACAACCGTCATCGGCGTGGTCACCGTCCCCAGTTCTTGGGGCTTGATCGCGCCGGGTAATGTCGCCTGGGCCGAGTGGTACAACGGCAATATCAGTTGCGCCAGCCGTACCTATATCAGCGTCCTATATAACGCGCCGATCGGTTACTACCAGGGCAGGCCTTATCAGGAAACCGTCACCGGAACCAACCCAGGAACCTGCGCCACTTATTCGATCAACGCGTCGGCCACCCAAGTGCTGCTAAAAGCCGGGGGAAGCAAGTAGTACTTGCGAAGGCTTGTGCTGCGATAAGAACCATCAAAGCGACTGGCTTCTCCACACGTAGGGGTGGCACCAAGCCAGTCGCTTTTGATGGTTATCGTTGAAAACAGACCCCGCCAATGGCTACCCCGAAGTCATCATCGGTCTGACGAATGACCCGACTGGATCGCCAACGGTGGCCCGGAGGTAGTGGAATTTTCAGCAACTCCGGCCTACACCCGCGAATACAGCCTTTTTGCTGGACGCAACTGCATGTCTTCAACAGGAAGAACGCGGCGCGCCCCAATCGCCTCCGCTCCAACCCAAACCGGGGCTAGCTAACCGCCTTCAGCGCTCGCACCCGCCAGAACGCCAGGGCCGCGCCAACCACCGCCAAGCCAAACCAGACGGCTGCAGTCGCGTTGTCGTTGCCCAGCCACAACACCGCATCGACGGCGCCAATCACCAACACGGCAATAGCCGGCGCGAGCATGGGATCGACACGCCGATAGTGCCAGCGCAACAGCAGGCTGGCCCCCAGCCCCGCGAGCAATACCGCCAACACACGGCGGAACCACGGATACTCCGGCGGCAGCGGCGTATCGGGATAAATCACCGAGAGCGGCACGTCGCCAGACTGCACCGCATAGCCGATGCCATCCGTCGCATCGTCGGCAGGCACCAGCTTGTTGCCGTCCACCTTCGCCACGATGGTGACGGTTTGCACCGGCACGGCTTCCCATGTCACGCGCAGGTCGCCCACTTGCGGATGGGACGGCTCGGGGCTGGTGACCAGGCCACCGTCATAGAGGCTGAAACTCGCAGCAAGATTGCTCGGCAACCGTCGCAGATCCGGCGCAACTGGCTGGCTGCCGGTCAAGGCATGCACCAATGCCGGGGTGAGCACGAAGTTGTTCACGCGCACCAGGCCCGCCTCGAACTGCGCGCCCTCAAGGGCAAATTTGCCTGGGTTGGTATGCCCTTCCGGATGCAGGAAGTGGCTGGAATCGATGGGATGGTCCTGCCAATCCATCTCATAGGTTGGCTCGCCGCCGTAGCGCAGCTCGCGCCATTGGAACATCTGCACGTGGCGGATCAGCACCGGCTGGTCGGTCTGCTGGTTGAACTGCTGATCGAGGGGCGCCTCCACCACCTGCAAGGGGCCGACCACGCGCACCATGAAACCCTGCATGCCGGCGTCGGGGAGGCCACGGGTGCCCAGGTCCAGCACGTCGCCGCCATGGCGTTTCATCTGCGCGCTGTAGTCGAGCAAGCCTCGTTCGACCACCGCCCCAACTCCTGCACCGAGCAGCAATAGCACTGCACCCAATGCAGGCAATAGCAGTTCACGGATGGAGAGTGGCTTGCGCTCGCCGCTCATCGAACCTCCGGCTTGGGTCAATAGATGGCTTAAACGATGCCGCTCAGTTCGGGCTGCTCGTCGGTCGTACCATACCGCCCACGCTCGTCGCGTGTCACGCGTGCGATGGCGCAAGCGTGATCATGCGTAAAGAACAGTCGCACGTTGCGCGCCAACTTGTCTTCAAGAAACGCCCGCTTTTCATCGATGAGTGCTTCCGGATAGCGGTCGTAACCCATGGTGATCGGCAGGTGCACCCAGGAGCGCCCGGGAATCAGGTCCGCGCAAAAAACCACGCCAGCCACTTCGGACAGCATCAGGCCCGGCGTGTGGCCATCGGAGAAGTAGAAGCGCACCGTCCGCCCCAGCGTCTGCGAGTATTCACCCGCGACCAGTTCCAGCCGACCGCAGTCCTGCAACAGTTGCTGCAATTCGGGGATGAAAGAAGCGCGATCGCGCGGATGCGGCTTCAACGCACGCTGCCAATGCTGGGCGCCCACCAGGAACCGCGCGTGCGGGAACAACAACCGCGCTGACTGCCCCTCTTCCCACGCTGCAAGCAAGCCGCCAGCATGGTCGAAGTGCAGATGCGACAGCACCACTACGTCGATGTCTTCGTGCGACAAGCCCAGGGCCGCCAACGACTCAAGCAGCACGTGCCGGCTTTCCACCACGCCGTAGCGTTCGCGCAGCCCCGGTTCAAAGAATGCGCCGATACCGGTTTCGAACAGCACATTGCGGCCTTCCAGGTCCTTGGCCAGCAGGCAGCGGCAGGCGAGCGGAATGCGGTTGGACTCGTCCGGCTCGATCCAGCGCGACCACATGGCCTTCGGCGCATTGCCGAACATGGCGCCGCCATCGAGCTTTTGGGTGTTGCCGTTGAGGGACCACAGTTGCATGACGAATTCCGGAAAACCGCATTCGGGTCGCATAGGCCGGGACGAAGCGCAGCCGAATCCCAGCGGGTGGAGGTTGGCGGTGCCGGGATTCGCATTTGCTCATCCCAGTCTGCTTCGCCATCTTGGTTTCGAAAGGACAGCGCTTACTGCACCTTGCCCAAGCCATCATCCCTGCGCGGATCGCTCGCTGCATCGAGCTTGTTGGTGCGCCGATCCCAGATCACCACGTTCATGAAGCCCCATGGGTTGCGCTCCTTGAAGGTATAGCCCATCTGCGTCAGCGCATTGGTGGTCGCCGCATCGAAGGCGCCAGGCTCGACCATGACGACATCCGGCATGAACTGATGATGGAAACGTTTCTTCGCCACCACCTGGTGCGCATCGCCTCCATCAATGAAGGCGAGGATGCCTTCCAGCACCTGGGTGATGATGGTGGAACCGCCGGGCGAACCGATCACCGCCGTGCGATCCGGGCCGATCACGATGCTCGGCGACATTGACGACAGCATGCGCTTGCCCGGCTCGGGCGCATTCGCCTTGCTGCCCAGTAAGCCATACACGTTCGGCTTGTTCGGCACCAGCGCGAAATCGTCCATCTCGTCGTTGAGCAGCACGCCGGTGCCCTTGGCAACGAACGTGGAACCCAGCAGGTAGTTCACGGTGGAGGTGATCGCGACCATGTTGCCGTCGGCATCGATGATCGAGAAATGCGTGGTATGCATGCCGGGATCTTCGCCATTGGTCGGCGCCAGCATCGAGGAAGGCGTGGCCTTGTCCGGCAGGATGCTCTGGCGCAGGCCGTCGGCGTAATACGGCGACAGCAGCATGTCCAGCGGCATCTTCACGAAATCCGGGTCACCCAGGTAATCGTTGTGATCGCGGTATGCACGGCGCATCGCTTCGATCACCAGATGCACGCGGTGCGCTTCATCCAGCTTGGCCAGATCGAAGCCGGACAGAATATTGAGAATCTCGGCGATGGCCACGCCACCGGACGACGGCGGCGGTGCGGTGATGATCTTGTAGCCGCGATAGTCGATGGTGATCGGCGTGCGCTCTTTCACGCGATAGGAAGCCAGGTCCTTCAGCGTCCAGTTGCCGCCCGCTTCGTGCACGGCGTCGATCAGCTTCTGCGCGGTTTCGCCGCTGTAGAAACCGGCATCGCCATCGTTCGCCAGCAGCTCCAGCGTCTGTGCCTGGCCCGGATCGCGCCAGATCTCACCGGCTGCCGGCGGCTTACCGCCGGGCAGGAATTTCTCGGCAGAAGCAGGCCAGCGCTCGAGGTTTTTCTGTTCTTCCCTGATGGCGCCGAGCAAGCGGTCGTCCGGCTTGAAACCATCGCGCGCGATACGGATGGCCGGCGCCAACGACGCGGAGAGCGGCAGTTTTCCGTAGTGCTTGGCCAGCCACACCAGGCCCGCGGGCTCGCCGGGAATGCCGGCCGACAGCGGCCCCTTCAGCGCGGCATCACGATTGGGCGAGCCATCCGGATTGAGGTAGTCCTTCGGATTGACCGCCGCGGGCGCCATTTCGCGTGCATCGATAAACACATTGCGCTTGCCGGCAGCGACATACATCGTTGCCATGAAGCCGCCACCGAGACCGGAGCTTTCCGGCTCCACTACCGACAGCGTGGACGCCACGGCGATCGCCGCATCGAACGCATTGCCACCCTTGGCGAGCACTTCAAAGCCGGCTTCGGTCGCAAGCTTGTTGGCGCTGGCGATGCCGGCATGGCCGGGACGCTGCGCCAGCTGTACCGCATGAATGGATCCGGTGGGCTGGTCGGCGACGCATAGACCGCTCGTCCCCAGTAGAAAACCCACCAGCAGTACACGCCAACGCAACGCAAGCTTCATCCCTTGGCCTCCATCAGATGTTTGTATTTGTCTTCGAGCTGCCCGCGCGTTTCGGTGCGCGCGGGATCGATGATGATGCATTCCACCGGACACACGACCACGCATTGCGGCTCATCGTGATGGCCGACACACTCGGTGCACAACGCGGGATCGATGACGTAGTACTCCTCGCCGAGCGAAATCGCCTTGTTCGGGCAGACGGGTTCGCAGACGTCGCAGTTGACGCAGGTATCGAGGATCTTGAGAGACATGCCCGGATAGTCTACATGGGCCGGCTGGATGGTTGTGCAGAGCAGCAACCTTGAAGGTAGGCTGGGACGAGGCGTGGCCGAATCCCGGCATGGGCGTGCATGGCGATGCTGGGATGGTCATCCCGGCCTGCGCCGCCCTCTCCCTCGGATGCGGGAGAGAGGGCGCTTGATGTTGCCTTACATCTCTACGTAGCGGATCGTCGCGTCGGTCGGCTTGAGCACGTCTTCCACGCTCTGCTCATCAGCCTTGTCGCCGATCACGACCACGATCACGCCCTTGAAGGAACCGGCCTTGGCCCCCTTGAAGGCGGTGGTGACCACCTCAGCCGTCTTGCTCGAATCCGGCCCGCCGATGGCGAGCAGGTTGCCCGGCAACACGCCGCGGGCCACGATGTCCTGGATGTTGCTGAGCTGGCGGTCGCGCGCGTCCTTCGCGTCGTCGGTGTCGCCGGCCGGCACCAGGTAGGCATACGGCTGCGGGGCGGTCATGCCCTGCATGTTCTTCTGCACGATCTGGCCGAGGTAGGCGCCCCAAGCCTTGGTGTCGTTCGGATCGGTGGGCTTGCTCAGCTGTTGTGGCTGCTCCTGCGCCTGCTGCTTGTCGTTGTCCTGCTGGTTGTTGCAGGCAGACAAAGCCAGGCAGCCGGTCAACGCAAGGGCGGTGGCGACGAGAGTGAGTTTACGCATAGTTGTCCCCTTCGGTTTCGGGTTGCTTTTTTTGCCAGCGCTGCCGCATGGCCTGTTGGACCGCGGGATGCACGAAACCGGAGATATCGCCGCCGAGGCGGCCGATTTCGCGAACCAGCGAGGAAGAAATAAAGCTGTACTGCTCGGCCGGCGTCAAGAATAGCGTCTCGGCCTGCGGAATAAGATGACGATTCATGCTCGCCAGCTGAAATTCGTATTCGAAATCCGATACCGCGCGCAGGCCGCGGATGATCACCCCGGCGCCGAGCTCACTGACCAATTGGGCCAGCAGGCAGTCGAAACCGCATACTTCCACGTTGGGCAGATCGGCCAGCGCCAAGCGCGCCAGCGTGATGCGTTCCTGCAGGGAGAACCCCGGCCCCTTGCCCTTGTTTGGGCTGTCGGCCACGGCAACGATAATCCGTTCGAACAATGGCGCTGCGCGCGCAACGAGATCCGCATGGCCATTGGTGATCGGGTCGAAGGTGCCCGGATAGACGGCGAGGCGTTGATTGACCGGCGGCTGATTCACTTAGAAGGCAGGGCGGGCGGGAAACCACTAGCTTAGCGGAACGGTCTGCAAGCGGCGATAGAGCGCATAGCGCACCTCGCCGGCATGTCCCTCGCGGTGCAACATCCAGTTCGACGGCAATGCGAAGGCGGCGTCGCGCGGCGCTTCCACATAAACCTGCGCGCCATCGGCCAGCCAGCCGCTCTGCTCCAGTTGCTGCGCCAGCGGCGTCCAAAGCTGCAAGGCAAACGGCGGATCGAGAAACACCAGCCCAAACGGCCGCGGTGTGCCGCGCAGAAAATGCATGGCGTCCACCATCGCCACGTCCGCGCCTTGCGCTTTCAGGCGCGCAAGATTCTCGCGCAGCGCATCCGCCGCGGCTCGCTCCGGCTCCACGAACTGCAAGGCCGCCGCGCCGCGCGACAGCGCCTCGATGCCCAGCGCGCCGGTACCGGCACACAGGTCCAGCGCCCGCACACCGGCGATGGTCGGTGCCAGCCAGTTGAACAGGGTTTCGCGCACGCGCTCGGGCGTGGGCCGCAAGCCAGGAAGATCGCGCACGTTCAAGCGCGAATTGCGCAGATGGCCGCCGATGATGCGGATTCGACCGGGCGCCGCCTTCATGCACGGGCGCCCTCAGCGGACGGTACGGGTCGGGGTGTTAGCATTCCTCTATTGTCGCCTATTGTCTTTGAAGCACGCCCCTCATGCTCAAGTTCTGGAAAAAGAAGCCCGCCGACCAGGGCGCCGGGGAAACCGAGGAAGTGACCACCCAAGCGCCCGCCGAAGCAGAGCAGGCGCCCGAGCCGGAAGCATCCTTGGTAGAAGCGCTTGCCCCCGTCGAACCCGCGGCCGACGCAACATCAGCCAAGCGCAGCTGGCGCGAGCGCCTGTCGGGCAGCGGCTTTGCGCGCGGCTTGTCCTCGCTGTTCTCCCGCCATCCCAAGCTGGACGACAGCCTGCTGGACGAACTGGAAACCACGCTGATCACCGCCGACGTCGGCATCGAAGCCAGCACCGCGCTGGTGGAAAACCTGCGCAAGCGCATGCACAAGCGCGAGTTCGCCGACGCCAATGCCCTGCTGCAAGCGCTGCGGCAGGAGCTGGTGGCGCTGCTCAAGCCGGTGCAAAAACCACTGAGCATCGATGGCCACAAGCCCTTCGTGGTGCTCACCGTCGGCATCAACGGCGTCGGCAAGACCACCACCATCGGCAAGCTGGCGCGGCGCTGGCGCGACGAAAAACGCCAAGTGCTGCTGGCCGCCGGCGACACTTTCCGCGCCGCGGCGGTGGAACAGCTCAAGACCTGGGGTGAGCGCAACCAGGTGCCGGTGATTTCACAAGGCCAGGATGCGGACGCCGCCAGCGTGATCTTCGATGCGCTGCAGGCGGCGCGTTCGCGCAACGCCGACGTGCTGATCGCCGACACCGCCGGCCGGCTGCACACGCAAAGCGGCCTGATGGATGAACTGGGCAAGATCGCCCGCGTACTCAAGAAACTCGACCAGGAAGCGCCCCACGAAGTGCTGATGGTGATCGACGGCACCACCGGCCAGAATGCGGTGAGCCAGGTGCGCCAGTTCCGGCAGATCGTCGGCGTTACCGGCCTGGTGGTCACCAAGCTCGATGGCACCGCCAAGGGCGGCGTGGTGTTCGCACTGGCGCGCGAGTTCGGTTTGCCGATCCGTTTCGTCGGCCTGGGTGAAACCGCCACGGACCTGCGCGTGTTCGATGCCGATGCCTATGTGGACGGTTTGCTGCCCGCCGATTTCACGCGAGCCTGATGACGATCCCGCGCCCACTGCGATTACTGCTGATCACCCTCGCCAGCATCGCCGGCGCCATCGCGCTGGTGTTAGTGGTGGCGCTGTACCTGCTGCTGCAGCCCGATCGCTTTACCGCCATGTTAAAAAAACAGGCCGATCAAGCCGGCCTGCAGCTCACGCTCTCCAGCCCTGCCAGCCCTACGCTGTTTCCGCGCCCCGCCCTGCAACTGGAAGGCATCACGCTCACCGCGAGCCACGCCGGCCCCAACGCCCTGCCGATTCTGCTGGCCGCCAACGGCCGGCTGGTGCTGCCATGGCGCACGCTGCTCGGACGCCAGGTGGAGATTTCGCGCATGCAGATCAATTCGCCGCGCGTGGATCTGGGCGCGCTGCAAGCCTGGCTGATGGACCTGCCGCCGCAATCGACGATGGTGCCGGAAGAAATTCCACGCATCGTCACCGGCGTGCGCATCCGCAATGGCAGCGTGGTGCAGGACAACAGCGAATGGTTGAGCGATGTGTCGCTCGACACCGGACGCCTCGCGCCAGGCCAAGCCTTCTGGGTGAACCTGTCCGCCAAGGAAACCGACGGCACGCCGCTGCAATGGAAACTCTCCAGCGTGCCGAACATTGCCGATGGCGCATTGAAACTCGATGCCATCGACATCCACGTGACCGACAGCAGCGCCACCCGTTTGCACCTGACCGGCCACGCGCGCTGGGCGGGCTTGGCGAATGCATCGATGCAATTGCACGGCAACTTCCATCTCGCCGATGAAGGCGACTACGATGCCACCGTGCTGCTTATGCCCCCTGCGCAAGGCAAGCCCTTGCTGCTGCATCTGAAACTGCTCGGCGCCGACAACCACATCGATCTGCAACTGCCGCCGCTCGCGCTGGTGCAGTGGTGGAACCAGCTCACCAGTCCACAAGGACCCAAGCTGTCCACACCGCCCGGCAATGGGCAGATCGACATGGCCAAGCTTGACGTCGGCAAGGTCCACATCGAGGGCCTGAGCGTGCAGACCGGCGATGCCGTGCCCGCCGCATCGGAAAGCACCGCAACTCCCCCCAAACCTGTCGAACCGAATCCGCAGTGACTCCTTTCGCTTCCGCCCTGCTTACCTGGTTCGACCGCCACGGCCGCCACGATCTGCCATGGAAACATCCACGCGACGCTTATCGCGTGTGGCTGTCCGAGATCATGCTGCAGCAGACACAGGTGGCCACGGTCATTCCCTATTTCCAGCGCTTCGTGACGCAACTGCCCACGTTGCGCGACCTGGCCGCGGCCGATGAAGACACCGTGCTCGCATTGTGGTCCGGCCTGGGCTACTACCGCCGCGCGCGCTTTCTGCATCGCGCCGCGCAGGTGTGCGTGGAACAGCACAACGGCGAACTGCCGCGCGAATTCGATGCATTGGCAGCGCTGCCCGGCATCGGCCGCTCCACCGCGGGCGCGATTCTGGCGCAAGCCTACGAGCTGCGCTTTCCCATCCTCGACGGCAACGTCAAGCGCGTGCTGACGCGCTATCACGGCATTGCTGGCCATCCGGGCGAGCGGGGAATCGAAAAACAACTCTGGCTGCACGCCGATGCGCATACGCCGGCCAAGCGCACGGCCGACTACACCCAAGCCGTCATGGATCTCGGCGCAACGGTATGCGTGCGCACACGCCCCTTGTGCGCCATGTGCCCGATGCAAGGCGATTGCATCGCGCATCGCGACCATCTCACCGCGCAACTGCCCACACCCAAGGCCGGCAAGGCGATTCCCACGCGCAGCACCATCATGCTGATCCTGCGCAACGCCGAAGGCCGCGTGCTGCTGCAGCGGCGCGGCCCGCAAGGCGTGTGGTCGGGTCTGTGGAGCCTGCCGGAAGCCGAAGATACCGACGGCGCATGGCGCGAAGCGCAACGCCATGCGCGCATCGACGATGCGCAGCCGCTTGCGTCTTTCGTGCACGTGTTCAGCCACTATCGCCTGCAGATCCAGCCGCTGCTGTTCGACAGCGCAGCACCGGCACACGCAATCGCCGATAATCCCGACTTGCGCTGGTGCGCCATCCCCGACCTGCCCGCGCTGGGCCTGCCCGCGCCGGTGCGCTCGTTGTTGATGGCGCTGCCCGAACCCGCTGCGTCCAACTGACCCCAAGAGATAGCCCGATGAGCCGTACCATTCACTGCGCCAAGCTCGGCATCGAAGCCGAAGGCCTGGATTTCGCCCCCTGGCCCGGCCCGCTGGGCCAACGCATTTTTGCGGAAATCTCCAAGCCCGCATGGCAACAATGGCTGGCCCACCAGACCATGCTGATCAACGAATACCGCATCAACCCGCTCGACCCCAAGGCACGCCAATTCCTGGGTGGTGAAATGGAAAAATTCCTGTTCGGCGGCGAGGTGAAAACGCCCGAAGGCTACAAACCTCCCGAAGCGGAGTCTTGACGCAATCACCGTCATCCGATTTGATAATCGGCTCCATGCAACGCATGGCAATCTTTTGGCCAGGTAGCTCAGTCGGTGGAGCAGAGGATGAAAGAACTCCCCTCGGTCTTGAAGCAACGTGTGAAAAGCGCATGGCGGGTGGCGAAAGCTGCTTCCGCCTGGTGCTGACGCCGCCGCTGCGGATCGAACCGGCGGCGTAGCCTGGGGCTCTTTGCGGTATTCCACCAATTCGGGTGCCTGACACCGGCAACCCCGAATGGGACAAGCCGGCAGTCAGGCTGTCATGGGGATATTTTCGTCAACGCGGCTGGCGATAGGCATCTTTCAGCGCCGAATGGAATTCATTAAAGGCCCCCCGCTGTTCTCGGGAGGCATCTGCAACCGCTTGACTTGAAGAATGCACCGCTTTTTCAGCGTCCTTGTATTTCAGCTCCCAATAACGCTTGCTCGCGCTCGCTCGCCTCACGTCTGCTTGGAAACTTTCGCGTTGCCGAGGATCGGATTGCTGATCACGCAATGCTTGCGCTTGCTCGTACTTCACCGCTCTCTCTCTAAACCCTTCTCCAGCCTCATGAGAACGCGAGGCAGCGTAGTCGGCTCGAACAGCTGAGCTCCTGTGCTTGGCAACGGCAGCTTCCCAATTACTCTTTGCCTGCAACGCCCTACCCCATGGTTGGTCATCCATGCCACCTTTAAGCTCCGCCTTGGGCAACGGCTCTGCGCCGCCGTTGCCATCGAGCTTCACGGTCATGCTTTGGGTGGGGTCATGGGGCCGACTCGGATCGTACGCCAGCCATCCCTGCAGCTGCTTGTCGTACCTCACCGGGTGGTAGCCGTCGCCGCTGCGCACATAGCTATTGCCATCCTGACCGGGGAAAGTACCGTCTTCTTTCAGCGGTCCCAGTTGGGCAGGATCGATCTTGGCCGGCGGCGGTAAGACAGGGGTGGAAACGTTCCTTGAGGCGCCCTGCTTGGCGCCTTGTGCGTCACTAAGTTCCCAGCCGCCATGTCCATCGGATACCACATATTTCCCCGTAGGCATGGGCGCATCCGTATCCGGATCACGCTGGTAAAGTTCCTGGAGCCCATGCTCATCAGGCGCACCCTTGATCGTGTAATGACCCGGTTGATTCCGCACCGTGATGTCCTGCATCCCGGACTTCATCGGTGTACTGCTGGATGGAAGTCCTGAGGCCGAGGCGGAGGAGAACGGGTCGTGCCCAGACGTAACAACGGGCGAGGATGGTTTATCGCTGCCGCCGCTTGCCTTCGACTCCGAGGCATGAAACGGTTCAGTGGGATGAA
>NZ_DATJMN010000031.1:0-5462 GCF_035508675.1 Dyella sp. | reverse complement strand
CGCGGATTGGGCGAAGAAATGCATCCACCCGTTCCACCATGTCCTTTTCTGTTCGCGCGCCATCAAGCTTTTCCACCAACGCACTGCCGATCACCACGGCGTCGGCGAACCCACTGATGGCTTTGGCGCTCTGCGCATCCTTTACGCCGAATCCCACTGCGACCGGCGCCTTGGCACGCTTGCGGATGTCAGCCACGCGTGCGGCGATGTCCTGCGTACTCAAGCGCCCTGCCCCCGTGATGCCGGCGAACGATACATAGTACAGGAAACCTTCGGCGGCCTCGCACAACTGCGCCATACGCGCGGGTGCGGTAGTGGGCGCGGCCAGCAGGATCTGCTTGAGGCCGGCGCGGCGCAAGGGCGTCAGCACCTCGGCTTCTTCCAGCGGGCAATCCACCAGCAATACGCCATCCACGCCTGCCTTGACGGCTTCATCCGCGAAGCGCTGGAAGCCACGGATTTCCACCGGATTGAGATAACCCATCAGCACCACCGGCGTGTCGTGATCGCGCTTGCGAAACTGTTCCACCCAGTTGAGCACGTCGAGGAGGCCCACGCCCTTGGCGATGGCGCGTTCGCTGGCGTGCTGGATCACCGGGCCATCGGCCATCGGATCGGAAAACGGCACGCCCAGTTCGATCACGTCGGCGCCGGCATCGACCAGTGCATGCATCAAGGCCACGGCATGTTCCGGCGCGGGATCGCCGGCGGTGACGAACGGAATCAAGCCGGTGCGGCCGGCATGCTTCAAGGCGGCAAAGCGCTGATCGATGCGGCTCATACCTGCACTCCTTCGCGTGCGGCAATCGTATGCACGTCTTTGTCGCCTCGACCGGAAAGATTGCACAGCACGATACCGTCCTTCGGCAGCTCGCGCGCCAGTTTCAGGGCTTGCGCCACGGCGTGGCTGGATTCCAGTGCGGCAAGAATGCCTTCGGTGCGCGCAAGCAAGTGGAACGCCTCCAGGGCTTCGTCATCGGTCACGCCGACGTATTCGGCACGACCAGCGTCTTTCAGGAACGCATGCTCCGGACCGACGCCCGGGTAATCGAGACCGGCCGAGACCGAATGCGTTTCGGTGATCTGGCCGTTGTCGTCGCACAGCACGTAGGTGCGATTGCCATGCAGCACACCGGGCCGCCCCGCCGCCAGCGAAGCGGCATGATGGCCGGTGGCGATGCCTTCACCGGCGGCTTCCGCACCGACGATGCGCACATCGCTATCGTTGAGAAACGCGTGGAACAAACCGATCGCGTTCGAGCCGCCGCCCACGCAAGCGGTAAGCACATCGGGCAAGCGGCCGTATTGCTCCAGCATCTGTGCGCGCGCTTCGCGCCCGACGATGGCGTTGAAATCGCGCACCATCATCGGATACGGATGCGGACCGGCCACGGTGCCGATGATGTAGAACGTGTCGGCGACGTTGGTCACCCAGTCGCGCATCGCTTCGTTCAAGGCATCCTTCAGCGTTTTCGATCCCGACGTGACCGGCACCACGTCCGCGCCGAGCAGCTTCATGCGGTACACGTTGATCTTCTGCCGCTCGATGTCGACAGCACCCATGTAGACCACGCACTTCAAGCCAAAACGCGCGGCGACCGTCGCGGTAGCCACGCCATGCTGGCCGGCGCCGGTCTCGGCGATCACGCGCGGCTTGCCCATGCGCTTGGCCACCAGCGCCTGGCCGATGGTGTTGTTGATCTTGTGTGCGCCGGTGTGGTTCAGATCCTCGCGCTTGAGCAGGATGCGCGCGCCGCCGACGTGCTGCGACAGCCGCTCGGCGTGATAGATCGGACTGGGGCGGCCGACGTAGTAGGTGAGGTCACGATCCAGTTCGGCCAGGAACTCGGGATCTTCGCGCAGGCGCAGGTAGGCTTCGGTCAGTTCGGCCAGCGGCGCCATCAGGGTCTCGGCCACGTACTGCCCGCCGAAGTCGCCGAAGCGCCCGTGGACGTCGGGCCATTGATGGAAATCCTGGGTCGTTGGCATTGGTGAGGAATCCTGTGGATACGGCAAGCGTGGAGGGAAGGGATCGTTGCGCAGAAAATACCGCGATTGACATGATCGAAAAAGCGATATGATCGCCGCCATCCGTTAGAAAAACTCACCATACCTGTGCGCGACCTGCCTTCCCTCAACGCCTTGCGCGCCTTCGAGGCCACTGCCCGCCTGGGCAGCGTCGGCCGCGCTGCCGACGAGCTGCACGTCACCCATGGCGCCATCAGCCGGCAGTTGCGCGTGCTTGAGGAAGCCTTGGGAAAACCCCTGTTTGTTCGCCAGGGACGTGGCGTGGCGCTCACCACCCTGGGGGAGGAACTGCGCGATCGCGTCAGCAACGCCTTCGAGCAATTGCGTGACGCCTGGACCGAACTGCAACGTGGCCGCGACGACGCACCTTTCGTGCTCGGCTGCGCCGGCAGCCTGCTCGCCCGCTGGGTGATTCCCCGCCTGGAGCGGCTGGAACGCGATCTGCCGATGCTGCGCCTGCATCTGTCGCCAGAGGAAGATCCACTGGCGCCGCGGCATGCCGAACCCGATGCAGCCTTGGCCGTCGCAGCACCGCCGTGGCCAACCGGCTGGCAAGTGCATGTACTGGCACCCGAGCGTATCGGCCCAGTCGTCAGCCCGCGTCATGCAGGGCTTGAGCGCTTGCTGCAACAGGGCGCGTCCGCTTTGAGCCATGAGGCGCTGCTGCACACCAGCTCGCGTCCGCAGGCGTGGCCGGCGTGGGCGCGCGCAAACGGGATTCCGCTTGAATCCCTCCACTACGGCCAAGGCTTTACGCATCTGTTCTATCTGCTGGAAGCCGCGGTAGCAGGCTTGGGCGTGGCGATCGCGCCAGCGCAACTGGTGCAAGACGATATCGACGCCGGGCGCCTGCTTGCGCCGTGGGGATTTCAACAGACCGATGCAAGCTGGATTCTGGCGACGCCGGGGCGGCGGGTGGATCGCCGCGTGGACGCTTTGGCGGCATGGATGCGCCATGCGTTGAGCGCATAACGTAGGCAGGATGAAATCCCAGCATTGCAATACATGGCGATGCTGGGATTTCATCCCAGCCTACGCGGCTATTTTGCCGAACGAACCGCAGCAATGAATTCGCGCATCTTGCCGTGATCCTTGATCCCCGGCGCCGATTCGATGCCGCTCGACACATCCACGGCCCACGGCTGCGCGATATGGATGGCGGCGGCGACATTCTGCGGGGTGAGACCGCCCGCCAGCAGCAACGGCTGTTTCAGATCGTGCGGCATCAGCGACCAGTCGAACAATTTGCCGCTGCCGCCCGGTTCGCCCAGACCGTGCCCATCCAACAACAGCCCCGCTGCATGCGGGTGATCGCGCAGCTGATAGAGCGCCGCAGTGCCCTCGCCCATCGCGATGGCCTTCAGGTAAGGCTGGCCGAACTGCTTGCACCATTCGTCGCCCTCGTTGCCGTGGAACTGCAGCATCGAGGGGCGCACGGTGTCGATGATCTCCTGCACGAGATTCGCTTCGTCATCCATGCACAAGGCCACCGTGGTGACGAAGGGTGGCATTGCCTCGACGATGGCGCGCGCCTGCCGCAGGGAAACCTGCCGCTTGCTGTGCGCGGTCAGCACCACGCCGATCGCATCGGCGCCCAGCTCGGCGGCAAGCAGGGCATCTTCGACGCGGGTCATGCCGCAACATTTGATGCGAGTCATTCGCTGACCTCCACGGGTAAACCCCAATGCTTTTCGTAGCGCGGACCGATGAAGGTTAACCCCGAGGCTGCCGCGGTGGGGCCGGCCACTTCACGGTTTCGCCCGGCCAACAATTCCGCGATCCATGCTTCCGGCTGTTCGCCGCGGCCCACCACCAGCAGCGAGCCCACGATGTTGCGCACCATGTGATGCAGGAACGCGTTCGCTTCGATGTCCACGACCACCTGCTCGCCTTCGCGCTGCACGCGCAAGTATTTCACTTCGCGGCGCGCATGCGCGGCCTGGCAAGATACTGCGCGAAACGCGGAGAAGTCGTGCTCGCCGATCAAGACCTGCGCCGCAGCATGCATGCGCCGAGCATCCAGCGGCAGGCGCTCCCAGGCAACATAGCGCGCGTCCAGCGCAGGGCGAACGGCGCGATTGAGCAAGGTATAGCGATAGCGCCGGCTACGCGCGGAGAAGCGTGCATGGAAATCATCGGGCATCACCTTGGCCCACAGCACGGCTACGCTCGACGGCAGATTGGAGCACGCACCCAGCACCCAGCCACGCAGGTCGCGCTGCACGTTCGTGTCGAAATGCACGACCTGGCAACGGCCGTGCACACCGGCGTCGGTACGGCCCGCACACGTCACCTCGATGGCTTCGGCAGCGACGAACGACAGCGCCCGTTCCAGGCTGGCCTGCACGCTGGCGTCGTGGCTCAGCCGCTGCCACCCGAAGAAGTCGGTGCCGTCGTATTCGATACCCAGGGCGATGCGCATGCGTGGCCGGAGAACTCAACAAGTGGGTAAGCGTAACAGGTGCCGAAAACGCATCGGGCCGGCAAGGCCGGCCCGATGTGCGTTTGGTAATGAACGCGGATCAGCTGATCTTTTCCAACAGCTGCTTCGCGACTTCCTTCTGCATCTGGGTGCCTTCGTGCATCACTTCTTCCAGCATGGCGCGAGCACCGTCCGGGTCGCCCATGTCGAGATAGGCGCGGGCCAGGTCGAGCTTGGTATCGACGGGATCGTCATGCAGCTCGCCGAAGTTGTCGTGATCGGCGTGGCCCGCCTGCGTATGCGGTGCATCCAGCGGTTCGTCGAACTTCCAGGTGGAGAGCGGCTCGTCCTCTTCCACCTCTTTCACTGCGGCTGCAGGTGCCGGAGCAGTGGCAGGTGCCGGAGCGGCCGTGCGCACCAGCGCCTCGGGATGATGCGGCGTCAAATCGAAATCGAAATGGTATTCGCTGACCTTGGATGGCTGCGCCGCCGGATTCTTGGCCGAAGCCGGTGCGACGGATTCCGCAGCGGGCGGATTGTTGTAACTGTCAATGTCGAAATGGTGCGGCGCCGGCTCGCGCATCGCGGTGGCATCGGCGCCCGGTTCGGCAAACAACGGATGGCCCGGCGCAAGGTCGCGCCCCATGTGCACCACATCCTGCCATTCGGGCTGGTCCGGGTCGGTGATGTGCGCGTGCATCGCCTCCGCGGCGGCTTCGAAATGCTCGACGTCGCGGCGGGTGTAGTACAGGCTGACCAGTTCCAGGTGCAGGCCGATGTCGTCGGGCTGTTCGGCAAGCTGGTCGAGCAGTTCGTCCTGGTCCGGATCGGAACCGGCGTGCGCCTCGCCCTCATCCGCGGTGCCGAAGCGATCGGCCAGCGAGCCGCCCTTGGTCGGCGCGGCGGCCTTCGGCGGCTTGGCGCCGGATTTGCCACGGCGCGACAGCAGCAGCCCCACCAGGCCTAGCACGATCACGCCAGCACCTGCGGCCCAGGCCCAGGGTTCCATGTA
>NZ_DATJMN010000030.1:0-20016 GCF_035508675.1 Dyella sp. | reverse complement strand
AGGTGAATGCCGTAATCGCCGGTCGCGTCGTACCAGCCGCCGTGAATGTCCAGCGTGCCGGGCTGGCCGTCCGGATGCGGCAGATGGCGATCGGCCTTGTCCATCTCGCCGCTCGCGCGCTGGCCTTTGAAGTAGTAAATGACGTTGGAGAGCGTGTTGCGCTCCAGTACGTCGTCCTGGATCAGGAACTCGTCGGAACGAATGCAGCCCCCGTGGCTGTTCAGTTCCACATAGTAGCGGCCGGGTGTTTTCAGTGCGGAAAAATCAACGCGCCAATAATGCTGGTCGCCCCATTTCGCTACCTGTCCGGCATCCTTGGCCTGGCCGGAAAATGCCGGCTTGCCGGTATCCACGTCGACGATCTCGAAGTCATACGGAGCTTGTGCTGCATCAGCCGAAATCAACGCAACCTTGGCAGCGCCTAGGTCATAACCGACCTGGTTGACCAGCACCTTCGACTCCGCTGCCTGGGCGTGCAGTCCCCATATGCCGAGGGTGATCAAAACAGCTTGCAGAACCACTTTCATGCACCATCTCCGCCAATCGGACGACTTCAATTCACCCGCACCTGGATTCATTTGGGAAGTAGGCATGCTTTCCCATGATCGAAGTCCAGGAAGACGTTGAAATCTGCAAGAGCCGCCGAACCCATGACAAAGGGCGCAACCGTTTTGCGGCCGGGGTAATAACGGATCATCCTTTTCAGGGCATGGGCGCCTGCACCGAGGGTCACTTCCGTCGTCTCGTAGTGAACGTTTTCAATCCCTTGGAAGGTGGCCCGCGTCGCCGAAAGCGGCTGCGACAATCCTTTTATCGAAGCACTGGAGCCGGCTGACAGATAGCCGTTATCACCGGTGTCCAACATGATCTCTTCGTTTTTTCCATTGATGAGGTAATTCAGCAGGATCACGTCTGAGCCAAGCGGTTCAGACGCTACGTGAAGCTGTTGCTCGCAATCAATAGGTAAACGTGGATGGATCACGATCTGGTCATTTTCAATGAGCATCGAGCCTAGTCTCGAGATCAGATTCATCCCCAGGGCAGAAACTTTACTTTCGGAACTGATGACCAATGGGACATTGCGAAAACCAATGTCTTGAAAATCCTTGCCCCCTGGAATCAACTTCGCGGCCACTCCCAGATGGCTCTGAACAGTCTGTCCGTCAAAGGGGTTATTCAAGCGAATGAAATTCGACGGAAGCTCCTTGACGTGACTTGGCGTCGCTGTGAATGCGCCAAGTACGGTTGACGACGCGCCGGTGTCGAACCATATGGGACCGGTGGCGTCGTTGATCTGCACGCCGATGATGTACGGCAGCCTGTCTTCGAGCACCCCGTCCTTGGCTTTTTCACTGAAAGAGGACGACTTCTCCAGGTTGATTCGCTGCCTGGGGATAATGAGGGTTTTGCTCGATGATGGCGGCGGCAACATCGACGGAACATGGAAATAATTTTCGAGCGGAATATCCGATATGCCGGGCAGCACGAAGTTGGACGTCTTGGTTATCCGCGTGATGGTCGGCGTTACGGCATAGCTCATATCAGCGGCTGCCATCGCCCAGCCCCTGATGTCCCCCTGGATGTAATGGTTACCGGCCAGCAAGCTACCGCAAAGCAGTAGGGGGACGGGATTGCGGTCCACCAAGCTGCGCCCTATCGCCAAGCACTTATTCAGGTGCGCATCCGAATCTTTTAGGTCAAGGATGGATCGGTAATAGGCAGCCCATGCGTATTCCTGCGTTTCCGGTGCCAGGTTCTGCGCAGCAAGCTCGCGTAGCTGTTCGAATTTACCCTGCTTCATGGCGACATCGATGCCGTGTCCGTCAGAAACCGTGACGGGTTTCGGCGGTGGCGCAAGCCACTGGCCATAGGCGGATGTGGTGGACATCCAGCAAGCCACACCTAGGCCGATCAAGCAGCGGGCGCGCATCATGAGCACCTGAAAAAATGGACCTGGCAAACCATCACCAGGTCCTTGGCGGGGAAGAAGAATGGTGGTGCGTTAGGCGCGAGGGGGAACCCGCTTCCAGCAAGGCTCGCCCCCTCACCCATCCCTCCCCCATTGGGGAGGGATGTCACGGCAACATCAGAACTTGAAGTTCGCCTTGAGCAGGAACTCGCGGCCGGTCACATACTCTTCGGCCAACTGCGTCTTGCTGCCCAGGTAGGCGTAGTACTTGTAGTTCAACAGGTTCAGCATGTTGAGCGTAATGCCGAAGTGCTTGTTGAACTGGTAGCCCACCGAACCGTCCAGCTCCTTGAAGCCGTCGACGTAGGTATCGGCTGCACCGGCCACGTAGCCACCGGCGAGGTACGCACTGCGATAGTTGTAGGAGATGCTTGCGCTGTACGGACCTTGTTCGAAGTATGGCCCGATGGTGTAGGAGTTCTTCGAGTTATACGGCAGCCAGGTGTTCTTGGCGGTCGAGCCGTCCGAATAGGTGTAGTTGGCGCGCATGCCGAAGCCGGAGTCGCCAAACGCCTGCTGGTAGCTCAACGCAAAGCCCTTCACCTTGGCGCGGCCGCCATCCACCGGTGCGGTGACGCTGTATTGGCAAACGCCCGCGGTGGTACACAAGCCTGCCGCAACCTGCGCATTACCGGTGCTGTTGAGATAGCCGGGCAGCGTCCACGAACCATTGATGCGCGACTCCATGGTGGCCTGGTTGACGATGTAGTTCAGCACGTCCTTGTAGAACACCGAGGCGGCGAGCAACGAATGATCGTTGAAGTACCATTCGGCCGAGCCGTCGAAGTTCCAGGAGCGGTACGGCTTCAGGTTCGGGTTGCCGGCGGTCGCGGTGAGCACCGTGTCATTGGCCTCGAAGTACGGCGCCAACTGGTTATAGGGCGCGTAGGCCACGGTTTCCGACAGCGCGCCGCGCAGAATGAAATCCTGCGTTACGTTGTAGGCGATGTTGAACGCCGGCAGCCAGTTGGTCTGCGTGCTTTGCTGGCCTACATAACCGAAACCGTTGGGGAACGGACAATTCCACGTGTCGGCCGATAGGCAGGCACCGGGAACGTTGTAACCGTAGGAATCGATGATGGTGTGGACCAGGCGCACGCCGATGTTGCCGTGCAGGTTGTCGTTGCCGTAGTTCAACTGGGCATAGGCAGCTTCGTTCTGCTGCTGCACGTTCCAGGTGTTTTCGTAGGTGGAGTTGGCATCATGCACCGACGGAAAGCCGGGGCTGTTGAGCACGGCACCGAAGATGGCGGCACTGCCGGAGGTCTGCACGTGCTGGACCATGCTTCCGGAAAGCCCCAGGGCGGACGCACCGCTCAAGTCGGTCAAACCGCCATAGCCGATCTGCGACAGCGTTTCAGGCGTAGCACCGCCATACACGTTCTCGTCCTGGCTTTCCCAGTGCGAGGCGTAGCGAATGCCCACCAGCAGCTCGTTGAAGAAGCCGTCGAAATCCTTGGAGAAGTCGACCTGCGCGTAGGTGTCCTTGGCCTTGTACAGCAGGGTGGCGTAGTTGCCGCCCCAGCCGTAGTCCGCCCAGTAGGCCGGATTGTTGGCGGTGGACGGATCGAGGAAGGTGAAGCCGTTGTTCAAGTTCCAGCTGTAGCTGCCGCCGTAGGCGATTTCCTTCAGTGCGGAGGTCATCGGGTTGCGCGACGCGCTTACGCCGAAGTCGCCACTCAAGCGCCAGCCATCGCCGTAGTACGTGCTCTGCCAGTCGATGCCCTTGGTAGTAACGGTGGAACCACGCGCGAAGTTATCCGACAGCGTGATCGCCTTCTGGCCGCAATTGCCGGCAGTGTCGCCCGCGCAGGGCGGATTGGGATCGATGCTGGTGCCGGCGGTGATGATGCCGTTCGGACCTTCGGTCAGCGAGGTGATGCCACCCGGACGCAACGCGGCCCACGCATAGGTGGACTGGTTGACGTTATCCAGGCTGTCCTTCATGTACATCAGGCTGAGGTTCGTCTCGAACTGCTCGTTCGGCTTCCACTGCGCGTTGACGATCACGCTGTTGCGCTTTTCGATCTGCTGGAAGTTCGAAGCGCTCAGCTCGTTCGGCATCATGTCGGACGACTTGATGGTGCCGGCATTGAGTTCGTTCTGGATGGCCGTATTGCCGGCGGCGAGCGCCGCGGTGTTGAGCGAGCCTACCGAGCTGTAGCCGTAGTTTTCCATGCCCTGGCGGGAGGTGTACTGCTCCTGATGCTGTGCGGAGACATCAATGCCGAAGGTCTTCGCATCGTTGTGCCAGCTATAGAACACCGAGCCGGTGGGACGGTGTTGGCCCACCATGTCGTTGTAATCCACGCCGAAATCACCGCTGAGCGTATTGGCCGGCACGTCGAGCGGCTTGACCGTATGCATGATCACGGTGCCGCCGAGGCTGCCCTCCACCAGGCGCGCTTCCGGGCTCTTGTAGATTTCCAGCGAGCCGAGGATTTCCGCCGGCAGCAGCGAGTAGTTGAAGCCGCGGTTCGGGTTGTCGCCGAACAGCCACATGGCCTGCGCCACCGGATGGCCGTCGAGCAACGTAACGTTCAAGCTCGGATCCATGCCATCGATGCTGACGCGCTGGGTAGCGGGGATGCTGCGGTCGAGCGTGACACCCGGGACCTGCGACAGCGCCTCGGCCACGTTGGTGGCCGGGAACTTGCCGATGTCTTCGGCAGTGATCGCATCCACAATCGCGTCAGCGTTGCGCTTGGTATCCATCGATGCCTGCAAGCTGGCGCGGATACCCGTGACGGTTACCGTCGAAAGCTGGGTAACCGGGGCTTTTTGAGCGCGCTCGTTCTTTTGTTCCGACTGGCCCTTGGTGCTGGTCGTTGCGGTTTGGCTGGTGTCCTGCGCATGCAGCGCGCCGGACAGACAACATAGGCCGGCGATAATGCTCGCGGCAAGCAGGCTCTTGCGTTGTGACATGACTTCCTCCCCTCAGAGGCGTTTTTCAGCACGGAAAATGTTCGCGGCATGTCCGTACTGCGTGGCATATGGGCTTGCGCCCGGTCGTTTCAGAACACTTCCTCAACCCTTTACATCTTTCACGCGCATATCAGTGCGCGTGTTGACCATCCAGATACAAACCAGCGGCGCCGATCACGCCAAGTTGGCCGTGCTCCATCAGTCGAACAGGTACTTGCTGCAGAAAAGGGCGCATGACGCCCTTGTTGAAGTAACGCTCGGCAAAGGTGCTCGACAGCAACAGATCGCGGATCTGCGGCAGGATGCCGCCGGCCAAGTACACACCGCCGCGTGCGCCGTACAGCAGCACGAGGTCGCCGACGAAGCTGCCGAGCAGTCCGCAGAACACGTTCAAGGCTTCCACCGCTGCGGCATCCGTGCGCTCCACCGCGCTGTGTGTCACATCGGCCGGCCGTTGCAGGTTCGGCGTTACGCCACGCAAGGCGCAGACGGCGCCGTAAAGATTGAGCAGGCCAGGACCCGACAGGGCATGCTCGTAAGAGACATAGGCGCGATCGCGCGCCAACCAGCGCAGGATCTCGATTTCCAGTTGGTTGCCGGGCGCCAGCGAAACCTGCCCCGCTTCGGTCGCCAGCACGGTGGCGTGCGGCTTGCCGGGCAGCAGCACGGCCGAACCCAGGCCGGTGCCCGGCCCCATCACCAGCACGGGACCCGCCACTTGCGGCGCACTGCTTTCGATCACCGACACGGTGTCGGCGTGCGTCATGAACTGGGTGGCGTAGGCGACGGCTTCAAAGTCATTGATGACGGCGAGACTGGAAATACCCAGGTTTTCGCGAATGTCGCGGATCGATACCGGCCACGGCAGGTTGTCGTTGACGATGGCATCGCCCAGCACATAGCCGGCACTGGCCACGGCGCAATGATCGACATGCGTGCCGTCGCTGAGCTGGGCGACGAAATCCTTCAATACTGCGGTAAGGCTCGGCCATTCGGCGCAGGCATAGCGGCGGTACTCCAGCACTGTGACGGGACGGCGGCCATCCGGATGCGGACTGACCAGCCCGATGCGCGCATGCGTACCGCCGACATCGGCCGCCAGGAACGCCGGTTCCGGTGATGGCGCCGATTGCGCCTTGCCATGTACGACAGCCTGAGCCACGCCCCCTCCTCACGCTATTTGCCGTGCCTCGCCTACAGAACTTGCAGGACAACTCTCTAGGCACGTTTCGATGACGGAGTCTGGTCAGGAATGACAACGCTGTCAACAGGCAGCAACACAAGCACGCTAATGACCCGTGCCGCAATGCGATATGCCATCGCACATGGTTACAGATGCAAGTTTTTAACCCTTTGACATGCCGTCATTTTTGGATCAATCATGTAGGCCAAATGGCCTACCCTTGAAGCTGTTGCGACGCATCACGTCCAGCCATTCGACGGGACCCAATGACGCACGTTGTCGGTGCCGCAGGACGCCTTCAATTGACAACGTTGTGCCTTGGGGACAATAAAGGTCGCGGGTGATGCCGGTTGCCGGCATCGGGTTCATCCACGGGGAAAGCGCTACATGTCGTCCACCACTTACACTACCGACGCGCCACGCACGTCGACCTTGTTGCCGATGATGATCATCGGCGTGCTGTTCTTCATCATGGGATTCTTCACCTGGCTCAACGGGCCGCTGATTTCGTTCGTCAAAGTGGCTTTTACGCTGGACGACATCAATGCGTTCCTGGTGCCGTTCGCGTTCTACGTTTCGTATTTCGTGCTGGCGTTGCCGGCCGGTGCGGTGCTCAAGCGCACGGGCATGAAAAAGGGCATGGTGCTGGGCCTTTTCATCATGGCGGTCGGTGCGGCGTTGTTCGGCGAGTTCGTGCGCATTCGCATCTATCCGGGTGCGCTGGCCGGCTTGTTCGTGATTGGTGCAGGGCTGTCGCTGCTGCAGACGGCATCCAATCCTTACATCAGCATTCTTGGCCCGATCGACAGTGCCGCGCAGCGCATTGCCGTGATGGGCATCTGCAACAAGGTGGCAGGCGCGCTGGCACCGTTGGCCTTCGGTGCACTGGTGATGGCCGGCATCGACAGCTTCATCGGCAAGGTGGGGGGCATGGCCGAAGGTCCGGCGCGCGAAAGCCTGCTCAATGACTTCGCCGCACGCGTGTTCTGGCCGTACATGAGCCTGGCCGGCCTGCTGGTGGTGCTGGCGATCTGGATCCTGCTTTCCTCGCTGCCGGAAATCAAACCTTCCGGCGCCAACAGCGAGCGCTCGATCGGGCATGGCAAGGGCGGCATTTTCAGCTTCCCGCATCTGTGGCTGGGCGTGCTTTGCCTGTTCCTTTACGTGGGCGTGGAAGTGATGGCCGGCGATGCCATCAACACCTACGGCCAGGGCTTTGGCTTGCCGCTGCAGATGACCTCGCACTTCACCACCTACACCATGGTGGCCATGCTGGCCGGCTACATCCTCGGCTCGGTGCTGATTCCGCGCTTCATCTCACAACAGCGCTACCTGGCCGTGTCGGCCGTGCTCGGCGTGCTGTTCGCCATCGGCGCCTTCGTTACGCACGGCATCGTATCGGTGGGCTTCGTGGCCGCGCTGGGCTTTGCCAACGCAATGATGTGGCCGGCCATCTTCCCGTTGGCGATCAAGGGCCTGGGCAGCCATACCGAACTGGGCTCGGCGGTGCTGATCATGGGCATCGTGGGCGGGGCGCTGCTGCCGCAGGCGTTCGTGCACCTCAAGCAGCACATCGACTTCCAGCTCGCGTTCTTGATTGTCATTGTGCCGTGCTATCTCTACATCCTTTACTACGGGATGCGCGGCCATAACGTGGGCACGCATGCGGGTTGAGGCCTCAAGGCACGTTGTGAAGTCAGCCGCACACCCTTTCACCACCATCAAACCGGGGCACTGGGCTACGATGCCCACCCGATACCCGGGAGGATCTCTCGTTGCACAGCCCCACCATCAAGGACGTCGCCAAACACGCCGGCGTTTCGTTGAAGACGGTTTCCCGCGTCATCAACCACGAGGCGGCGGTACGGCCCGAGACCCGCGAAAGAGTGGAACGGGCGATCGAGCAGCTTGGCTATCACCCGGACCCTTCCGCGCGCAGCTTGCGCAGCAGCTCGCACGCGTACGCGATCGGCCTGGTTTACGACAACCCGAACGCGCATTACGTGATCGACATGCAGAACGGCGTGCTGTCGGCCTGCCGCGAGCGCGGGTTCGGTTTGCAGATCTATCCCTGCGATTCCACCGCGCCGGGCCTGGCGGAAGAGCTGGTCTCGCTGGTCCAGCGCGCGCGCCTGGCCGGCCTGATCCTGGCGCCGCCGATGTCGGAGCAATCCGCCCTGCTCGCCACACTGAAGGCGAACGATGTGGATTTCGTGCGCATCATCGCCGCGCGGGAGGATCCCAAGGACGGCATGCCTTGCGTGTACGTGGACGATCACGACGCGGCCTATGCGATCACCGAACACCTGATCCAGCTCGGCCACACGCGCATTGGTTTCCTGTGGGGCGAGCCGCATCACCGCTCCAGCCCGGAGCGTTACCAGGGTTATGCGGATGCGCTGAAGGACTATGGCATTGCGCTCAATCGCAAGCTGATCCTGCCGGGGCGCTACGCCTTCGACGACGGCTTTCGCGGCGCACGCAAATTGCTGGCGCTGAAGGAGCCACCCACGGCCATCTTCGGCTGCAACGACGAGATTGCCGCGGGCGTGCTGGCAGCGGCGCGCTCGGCCGGCCTGGATGTGCCGTGGGATCTGTCCATCGCCGGCTTCGAGGACAGCCCGTTCTCCAAGCAGGCGTGGCCGGCGTTGACCACGGCGCGGCAATCGACCAGCGAGATCGGGCGGCATGCGGCGTTGCGCCTGATCAGCGGCTTGCAGCACGAGAACAGCAACGAGCTGGCCAACGAAGGCTTCATGCCGGAGCTGGTGGTGCGCGGGTCGACGGCGCCGCCGCGGCAGACCTGAGTGCGGTAGTCGTCCAAGGGAAATGGCGGAGCGCGGCCAGCCGCGGGCCGGCCATCTTCCGATCCTGCGCGCCCTGTTCCCACGTTATTTGTTTCCCACCTGACGGGCACTGGCGATGGCGAGTCGGCAACAGTCGGGGCGCAGCGCACCGCGCTTGGACGATTCCCGATTCACGATTCCCGATCCCCGGCTTTACCCGGAGCTTTCATGAAATCCGCTAGCGACACCCTGATGTACAACGAGGCGCAGGAAAGCGCCGCTACCGTTGAACGGCAGCTTGCCCAGAACGCATCGATCCTCAAAGCGCTCGGCGAACGCCTGCGCGCGCATCCGCCGCGCTTCATCGTCACGTGCGCGCGTGGCAGCTCCGATCATGCCGCGGCGTATGCGAAATATGTCTTCGAAACGCGACTGAGCCTGGTCACTGCCTCCGCATCGCCATCGATCGCCTCCATCTACGACACCAATCTCAAGCTCGATGGCGCGCTGTTCGTGGCGATTTCGCAATCCGGCAAGAGCCCCGATCTGCTGCGTAGCGCGGAAGCGGCCAAGCAGGCCGGCGCGTACGTGGTCGCGCTGGTGAACGTGGAAGATTCGCCGCTGGCCGCCCTGGCCGATACGGTGATCCCGCTGCGCGCCGGTCCCGAGCGCAGCGTGGCCGCTACCAAGAGTTATCTCGCCACCCTCGCCGCCGTGCTGCAGTTGACGGCGCATTGGTCCAATGACGACAAGCTGCACGCGGCCGTCGCGCGCTTGCCCGATGATCTGCGCCGGGGCTGGGACAGCGATTGGCGCGCACTGGAACAAGGGCTGGTCGGCGTGCACAACTTGTTCGTGGTCGGCCGCGGCTACGGTTTCGGCGCGGCGCTGGAAGCGGCGCTCAAGCTCAAGGAAACCTGCGGCTTGCACGCGGAAGCGTTCAGCGCCGCGGAAGTGAAACACGGTCCGATGGCGCTGGTGGGCGAAGGCTTTCCGGTGCTGTTCCTGGCACAGGACGATGGCACGCTGGAGAACACCTTGGCCGTCGCCAATGAATTCCGCGCACGCAACGCACGCGTGTGGGTGGCGGCGCCGGGCGCGCAAGGCCCCGATGCGCTGCCGCTGCCGGACGGTATCGATCCGCTGGTGACGCCGCTGCTGGCGGTGCAAAGCTTTTATCGCGCTGCCAGCGCCTTGTCGCTGGCGCGTGGTTACGATCCGGACGTGCCGCCGCATCTGCGCAAAGTGACGGAGACCGTGTAATGCCACCGAATCCGCTTATCGCACTCGTCAACGGGCGCGTACTTGGCGATCACGGTCCGCGCGAAGGCCTGGCCGTGCTGGTGCGTGGCAAGCGCATTGTCGCGATCGTTGCGCATGACGATCCACGTCTCGGCGACGCACAGAAACACGATCTGCATGGTCATCTGCTGTTGCCGGGTTTTATCGATGTGCAGGTGAACGGCGGCGGCGGCTTGCTGTTCAACGACGATCCCAGCGTGGAAACCTTGCGCGGCATCGCCGCCGCGCACCGCACGTTCGGCACCACCGGCATGCTGCCGACGCTGATCACCGACACGGCGGAGAAAATGCGCGCCGCCCTGCAGGCGGTGGACGATGCGATCGAGCAGCGCGTACCCGGCATTCTCGGCATTCACGTGGAAGGGCCGTTCCTCGCCAATGCGCGCAAGGGCATCCATAACGCCGACCTGTTCCGCCTGCCTGACGATGACGACGTCGAGGCATTGATCGCGCCGCATAAGGGACCGGTCATGCTCACGCTGGCACCGGACCAGGTGCCGCTGCCGGTGATCGCACGCCTGGCGGGCGCCGGCGTGGTCGTGGTGGCCGGCCATACCGCCGCCGATTACGCCACCACGCGCGCCGCGCTCGATGCCGGCCTCTGCGGCTTCACCCACCTTTACAACGCCATGACGCCGCTTGCCAGCCGCGATCCGGGTGTCGTGGGCGCGGCACTGGACGACCCGCACAGCTGGTGCGGCTTGATCGTGGATGGCCATCACGTGCATCCGGCCACCTTGCGCGTGGCGATCGCCGCCAAGCAGCGCGGCAAATGCGTGCTGGTCACCGACGCCATGCCACCGGTCGGCAGCGATCGCCCCGATTACGTGCTGAACGGGCAGACCATCACCATGCGCAACGGCATCTGCCAGAACGAAGCCGGCGTCTTGGCCGGCTCCGGTTTGGACATGGCCAGCGCCGTGCGCAATGCCGTGCAGATGCTGGGCTTGCCGTTGGCCGAAGCGTCGCGGATGGCGAGCAGCTATCCGGCGGCGTGGATCGGGTTGGCGCGCACGCACGGGCGGATTGCGGCCGGGTACCAGGCGGATTTCGTGGTGATGGATGATGCGCTGGCGGTGCGGGAAACGTGGGCGGGGGGCTCACCTCAACCCACGATCGCCTGATCGTTCGAGCATTGACATTGAAGCACATGCCCATTGGCACTAATCTGGTGACCGATTAGCCTTAATCGGTCACCACCATGTTGCAGCCCATCAAGCTTGAAACGCTCCGCGAACTCGTTGCCGCCGGAACCGTCAAGTCGGCCACGATCCTCGGCAAAAGCGGAGGTTATGCCGTACTGACCAGCGTTGGGGCGCAACAACGCCCCCTTGGCACCAAGTACGGCACCACCCGGATGTTCAGCACTATCGACACCGCCGTCAGGGTCATGCGCGAGCTTGGCGTGCAGCGCTTCCAACTCGACGTTACGAACTTTGAAGAAGGCCGCCTGCGCGCCCCCCGTCCCGACGTGGCGGTCAAGGCCAAGGCCGCAAGAGATGCGCTTGCCCACGACAAATGGTTCCGCGCACAGGTCGATGAGGCACTGGCGGAAGACGCGCGCGGCGAAGCCACCTGGCATGAGCACGACGCCATGTGGAATGAATTGGAAGCCGAGACCAGACGGCGGCTTGCCGAGCGCGACGGCGTTCCGGCGTCGAAACCGCAAGCAAAAAAATCCCCCGGAAAAGCGGCAGCTGGCAGGAAATCAGGCGCACGACGCAAAAAGGATTAAGCGGTGTCACTTATCTACATGGGACGTGCAAAGAACGACCTGCGCCAAATCATTGGTTATCGCATCGACAACTACCTGACTGATCCGCTCGGCTACGCCCGGGGGCTTCGCGACCGCATAAAACAGCTCTACGACTTGCGCCACCCAGGCAAGCGTGGCCGCAAATCCGGTACACGCGAGTGGATGCTCGCCCCTTTTCCCTACTACGCCGTGTTCAAGCAACATCAGGAAGACATCAAGGTCTATCGCGTACTGCATGGCTCACGGCAGTGGCCATGAGTGCATCGACCGGCCTCGAACGCCTGGCTTTATTGATAGATTCGCAAACGATTGAATACCCACCCGTAATACGACTTCACCAACGGCTTATCCGCACAATCGGCATACAAACCGTTGCAGCGCTCGCGCAGTGAGGTCAGCGCAGAGAAATACGCATCCATCGGCAAGCCGGCCGCTTTCAGCACCATGCCGGGCAGATGCGCGATATCCAGCATCGGATACGTCGGCAGGGCGGCGCCGGGCACGTTGCTCTTGATCATGTAGTAGGTCAGATAGTCCTGATACGGCACCAATGCCGGCGGCAGGCTGCGCGGCAGCGTGCGCATCAGGTCGTCGAACGAAGGCTGATGATCGCCGAAGTGCACCAGCACCGTCGGCTGCTCGCGATCCAGGAAATCGTGCTCCAGGCCCTTCATCGCCACATCGGAATCGTGCAGGCGCTGCAGATAGGTATCGAAGTTCAACGCGGTAGCCGGCGGCAAGCCTTGCAGCAGGTTCTGGAACGGCTTGGGCAAGGTCGACATGGGATCATCGTGCGGCCCATGCTGGTTGATGGTGAGGATCATCATAAAGACCGGCTGGCCCGGCTTCTTCAGCTTGTCGTAGACGCGCTTGGCGGCGTCGAACATCTGCGCGTCCGTTTCGTCCCAGTCGTCCAGGCCCAATTGGCCCGCGCCATAGAACTGGTCCACGCCGTACGCCTTGTACGCATCGCGGCCGTTGAGGAATTCGCCGTGCGTCGGGTAGATGGCCACGGTGAGATAGCCAAGCTTTTTTAGCAGCCGCGGCAGCGAGTCACGCACGTGCGGGGCGAGCACGTACGGCGCGTACATGCCGCCAGGCCCGAAGATGTCCTGCGGCATGCCTGTGAGTGCAGCGAATTCGCTCACCCAGGTGCCACCGCCGAAGGTATGCACACGCATCACGCCGGTACCGCGCGTGCGTGCATCGGGCTTGAATATGTCCGGATGGCATGCGGGCACCGTGCAATGCGTAAACGGCGCGGGATCGAAGGTGCTTTCTTCCAGCACCTGCACAATGTCGGGGTAATGGCTGGGATCGATCGCCGACGGTATGGCGGTGGCGGTGGGCTGCCAGTCACGTATCGCCGTGGCATCGTCGGATGCCGCAGGCACATGCACGCTGGAGTCACGCAGGTTCACGAAAAAGTTGGTGAGGTCCGCGTCGTCGGACATCTTCTCCCAGGCACCGCGCGCATGTACCTGTTCGAACGGGCCGGTGGGCAACAGGCAGAGCCAGAACACCCCCGCGCACAAGGCCACGCCCGCCACGCGCAACAGGGCGCGCGGCGCCTTGCGCCAATGCAGGAACAATACGCGATCGCAGTACCACGCCAGCCACAGCACCACCGGCACCGCAATGCCGACGCACAAACCCACGCTGTAGATGTCCGGATAGCGCCGCAGGGTTTCGAACAGGCTGGAGCGCACGTAATACACGAAATCCGCCGGCATCAGCGGGGACTCCAGGTATTCCTGCTTCAGCACGGTAATCGCGCGCAACAACAGGAACAGGCCGCCGCTGACCACCAGTGCGAACGCCATGCGCGCAAACACGAACAGTGACACACCGAACACGCACAACATCAGGGCGAACACGAAGGCGCGCTGCTCGAGCAAAGGCTCTTGCCAGGCGGTAAACCACACGCAGACGGCAAAGAAGCCCCACGCGCAAACAGCAGCTATGCGGTTTCGCGAGGCGCGAAACGGATTCAACGGCATGGGTGTCCCCTGTATCGGTGGCGCCAGGAAGGGCGCTTTCTTCTGATTGTCAAACTGGCGTCAGTTTAGTGTCTTTTGACGGCGGCAAGGGGCGCGCGGCAGACGCGAACTGTCACCCATATCTGCTAGGTTCATGCGTTTGACGCTGCCGACACCCTACTCATGCGCCAACGTTCCCGTATTGCCGCCCTAGCCGCCGCCCTTCTGCTGGCCGGCTGCGCCAGCCAGCCGCACCCCGCCCAACCCCGCGCGCAGCCCTTGCCGGACGGCCTGCGCGCCGACGTCGCCGTGCTGGAAACCACCGACCTGCACTCCAACGTCCTCAGCTACGACTATTACAAGCAGAAAGCCGATCCGACCCTCGGCTTCGAGCGCACCGTGACCTTGATCCGCAAGGCGCGCGAGCAATTCACCAACAGCATGCTGTTCGATGCCGGCGATACCATCCAAGGCAGCGTGCTGGCCGATTACCAGGCCCAGGTGCAAAAGCCCGGGTGCGGGGAAGAACTTGCGGTCTACCAGGCCATGGATGCGGTGGGCTACGACGGCGGCA
The DNA here is from genome assembly GCF_035508675.1 of Dyella sp. Lineage (GTDB taxonomy): Bacteria > Pseudomonadota > Gammaproteobacteria > Xanthomonadales > Rhodanobacteraceae > Dyella_B. Next base: position 5,542 of record NZ_DATJMN010000030.1, on the reverse strand, counting down.
CCATCGGCAACCATGAATTCAACTATGGCCTGCCGTTCCTCTCGCAGGTGACCGGCACGCCGATGAACGTGGACGGCGGCGCCAACCAGCGCTGCGCCGGGCCGCACTATCCGCTGGTGCTGGCAAACGTGAACAGCGTCCGCGACGGCAAGCCGATCTTTCAGCCGTGGACCATCATCCACCGCAACATCGCCGCCTTCACGCCGGACGGCAGCAAGCTCAGCGTGCCGCTGAAGATCGCCATCATCGGCTTTACGCCGCCGCCGATCATCCAGTGGGACAAGCAGAATCTGCAGGGCAAGGTAGCCGTCACCGGCGTGGTGGAAGCGGCGCAGACCTACATGCCAGCGATCCAGGCGCAGCATCCGGACCTGGTGATCGCGATTCTGCATGGCGGCATGAATACCTCGCCGTATAGCTCCGATATGGAAAACGGCGGCTGGTACCTCGCCGGCGTGCCGGGCATCGACGTGCTGCTGATGGGACACGAGCACACCGACTTCCCCGGCCCTCGTTTCGAACACATGCAGGACGTCGACGATGTGCACGGTTTCGTGCGCGGCGTGCCGGCGGTGATGGGCGGATTCTTCGGCAAGGACCTGGGCGTGATCCGGCTGGCGATGGTGCGCCAGCAAGGCCGCTGGACCATCGACAAGAGCAAGACCTTCAGCCAGGTGTGGCCGATTTGTCCGCCCATGCGGATCGGCGGCAAGCTCGCGGTGTCCGCATCCCATTGCGTGCCTGCCGATCCGCAGATTTCATTGGTGGTGGGCAAGACGCAACAAGCTGCGATCGATTACGCGAACACGCCGATCGGGCGCAGCGCCGTGCGCATGAGCAGCTATTTTGCCGACGAGGGCGACATGACGGCGCTGGCGCCGGTGAATGCGGCGCAGATCGATTACGTGCGACGTGAACTGCCGGCCGCGCATCCGGATTTGGCGAACGTGCCAGTGCTTGCGGCAGCGGCGGCCTTCCGCAACGGTTTCGGCGGCGCGGACGACTACACCGACGTGCAAGCCGGCCCGCTCAGCTTGCGCAGCGCGGCGGACCTGTATTTCTATCCAAACACGCTTTCGGCAGTGCAAATCGACGGCGCCGGGCTCAAGGCATGGCTGGAAAAATCCGCCGAGCGTTTCAACCGCATCGATCCGCATGCGGACGGCGAGCAGCCGCTGATCAACACGAAATATCCGGGTTTCAATTTCGATCAGATCCAGGGTGGCATCAGCTACGTCATCGACGTCTCCAAGCCGGTCGGGCAGCGCATTGAACAGCTGCGCTATCAAGGCAAGCCGGTGCAGCCCGCGCAGACTTTCGTGGTGGTGACCAACAACTATCGTGCGAGCGGCGGCGGCGGTTTTCCCGGCCTGGACGGCAAGAACATCGTGCTGGCTTCGCCGGATGGCACGCGCGAGATTCTGGCGCAGTGGCTGAAGGCGCATCCCACCCTCGGCGCCAGCGACCTGCCGCCGGCCGCATGGCATTTTGCGCGGCTGCCAACACGCGGCGCCGTGGTGTTCACTTCGGCCAGCGACAAGCAGGCGGTGGCCGAGACCGACGGGCTGCACAACGTGCGGCAAGTGCGCGACAACGGCGATGGAACGGCGGTGTACGCGATCGATCTGTCGCATTGAACGCTCCCTGTCTCGCGCAACGGTTTCTTCTGCAACTTTTATCACTTGACTTCATGCAATAGTTTCATGAGTCAACTGTTGACAGCCGCTGCGACGCACAACTATTGTCGAGCCCATGTCGCACGCCTACACGCCAGCACGCATTGCATTCGCACCGGTTAACTCCGGTCGTGCGGGCATGGTTGCGACCACCCACATCGCCACGATTATTACCTCCACTACCGGAACCGGAACGACCGGTTCTGGGGTGGTGTCTGTGCGCGAGTAGTCTTCATACGCAAACGGTCCCGCCCTCGACGAGGCGGGCCGGCATCCACCGAACCGCCAGCGAGTAAGGGGCCTCAACCGGAGGCCGTCATGGAAAGCTGTGCATCACTCATCGCTGAACACCCCCATCGTCTGCCTCCGCTGCAGGCCGCCGTGTCGCGACGACGAACGCTGGCCGTCGGCCTGATCGGTCCCGGGCGCGTCGGCGGGGTATTGCTGGCGCAGTTGCGCGCGGCGCAAGCGCGCTTGCTGCACGAAGCGGGGCTGGAACTGAAACTGTGCGGCGTGGCGGCCAGCCGCCGCATGTGGCTGGATTGCGACGATCCCGAACTCAATGCCCAGCACGACGCGCAGACCTGGCGCCCCACCGACCTGGACCAATTCACCGCCCACGTGCGCGGCGACGACGGTCGGCACGCGATGATCATCGACTGCAGCGCGAGCGATGCGGTGGCCTCGCAGTACCCTTACTGGCTCGCATCCGGCGTGCACGTGGTGACGCCGAACAAGCTGGCCAGCAGCGGCCCGCTCTCGCGCTGGCAGGCGATCCGCGCCGCCAGCCAGCATGGCGGGCGCTTTCGCTATGAAGCGACGGTATGCGCCGGCCTGCCGGTGGTGCAGACGCTGCGCGACCTGCTCGACACTGGCGATCAGCTGCTCTCGGTGGAGGGCATGTTCTCCGGCACACTGGCGTGGCTGTGCTGCCACTACGACGGCAAACGCCCGTTCTCCGCACTGGTGCGCGAAGCGCATGCACTGGGCTATACCGAGCCCGATCCGCGCGACGATCTTTCCGGCATGGACGTGGCACGCAAGCTGGTGATCCTGGCGCGCGAAGCGGGCTGGCCGATGTCCTTGCATGACGTGGCGGTGGAAAGCCTGGTGCCGCCGGAACTGGCGGAGGTTCCGCTGGAGGAATTCATGGCGCGCCTGGACGAACTGGACGCCCCGATGGCCGCGCGCCTGGCCGAAGCCCACGCTTGCCAGGGCGTGCTGCGCCACGTCGCCAGCCTCGACCGCAATGGCCGCGCCGTGGTGGGCCTGCAGCCGCTGCCCGCCGCGCACCCGTTCGCGCACACGCGGCTTACGGATAACATCGTGCAATTCCGCACTCAGCGTTACCACGACAATCCGCTGCTGGTGCAAGGTCCCGGCGCCGGTCCGGAAGTGACGGCGGCCGGCATCTTTGCCGATCTGCTGCGCATTGCCGAATCGCTGGAGGTGCGCGCATGAACGCTCCTCTTGCCGTGAAGCCCCCCATGTCCGTGCAACGCCTGCAAGCTGCTTCCGCCACCGCTTTTGCCAGCGTGGGCAACGTGGGCGTCGGTTTCGACATCCTGGGCCACTGCATCACCGGGGCGAGCGATCGCGTCGACGTGCGGCGCATCGATGCGCCCGTCGTGCGCATGGCCGCCATCGACGGCTGCGTGGACGTGCTGCCGATGGATGCCGCGCAAAACACTGCCGGCGCCGCGCTGATGGCCCTGCGCAAGGCGCTGGGTTTGCAGCACGGCTTCGAGATTTCCCTGCACAAGGGCATTGCGCTGGGCTCCGGCATGGGCGGCTCGGCTGCATCGTGCGTGGCCGCGCTGGTGGCGGCCAACGCATTGCTGGAACGGCCGCTGTCGCGCGAATCGCTCTACGGTTTCGCGGTGGAAGGCGAAGCCGTGGCCAGCGGCGGACGCCACGGCGACAACGTCGGCCCGATGCTGCTGGGCGGCCTGGTGCTGGCCACGCGCGAACGCCTGGTGCGTTTGCCGGTGCCGCCGAGCTGGCATTGCGCACTGGTGCATCCGCATGCGGTGCTGGAGACGCGCAAGGCACGCGCGGCATTGGCCGGTGACTACGCCCTGGGCGAATTCGTGACGCAGTCGGCCAATCTCGCTTTGGTGCTGGCCGGTTGCTTCCGCGGCGATGCGGAACTGGTGCGCGAAGGCTTGAAAGATGTTCTGGTGGAACCGCGCCGCGCTGCGCTGATCCCGAATTTTGCGCGCGTGAAGCAGGCTGCGCTGGATCATCACGCCTTGGGCGCCAGCATCTCCGGCGCGGGCCCCAGCGTGTTCGGCTGGTTCGAGCAGCGCGCGCAAGCCGAAGCTGCGGCCGATGCCATGCGCAGCGCCTTCGCCGAAGTCGGCCTGGACAGCGACTGCTTCGTCTCGCCGGTGGATGGCCCTGCCGCTACCCTGGTGCCTTCCGTGGATGCAGGTGAGCACGCATGAGTGCGGCGTTGCGTTATCTCAGCACGCGCGGTGCAAGCCCGGCGGCAAGCTTGAGCCAGGCGATTGCCGCAGGGCTCGCGCCGGACGGCGGCTTGTACGTGCCGGATCATTTGCCAACGCTGCGGATTGACGACTTCAAGACCGACGGCAGCCTCGCCGACACCGCCGCCAGCTTGCTCGCGCCGTTTTTTGCCGGCGATGCGCTGGCGGCCGAATTGCCGGCCATTTGCGCCGAAGCGCTGACCTTCCCCACGCCACTGCGGGCGCTGCCACAGCATCCGAATAGCGCCGTGCTGGAACTGTTCCACGGCCCGACCGCCGCGTTCAAGGATGTCGGTGCGCGCTTCCTCGCCGCCTGCCTGCGACGCGTTCGCGGCGATAGCGCCACGCCGCTGACCATCCTGGTCGCCACCTCCGGCGATACGGGCGCCGCCGTCGGTGCCGCGTTTCATCGGCAGCCGGGCGTGGAGGTGGTGATTCTTTATCCCGATGGTCGCGTCTCGCCACGCCAGGCACATCAGCTGGGCTGCTTTGGCGACAACGTGCAGGCGCTGCGCGTGCAAGGACGCTTCGACGATTGCCAGCGCATGGTGAAAGCGGCCTTGAACGATGCCGCGCTGCAGGCACATTCGCCGCTATCCTCCGCCAACAGCATCAGCCTGGGCCGCCTGTTGCCGCAGATGAGCTATTACGCGCATGCCGCATTGACGTGGTGGCGTGCACACCGCGAACCCTTGAACCTCATCGTGCCCACCGGCAACCTGGGCAACGCCCTGGCCGCGGTGTGGGTGCGTGCCATGGGCCTGCCGCTCGGGCAGATCCGTCTTGCCTGCAACGCCAACGAAACGCTGCCGGACTTCTTTGCCGGCGCCGACTACACGCCGCGCGAGGCCGTCGCCACGCTGGCCAATGCGATGGACGTGGGCGCGCCCAGCAATTTCGAGCGCCTGCGCTGGACCTATCCGGATGCCGAACAACTGCGCCAGTCGTTCGAGGCGCAGAGCGTGGACGACCGCACCATCGCCGCAACGATTTCCCGGCACGCGCGCGAACACGGTGAAGTGTTCTGCCCGCATACGGCAACCGCGCTGCACGTGCTGGATCAGCTGCGCGCCTCCGGCGACCACGCGCCGTGGGCCGTGGTGGCCACCGCGCATCCGGCCAAGTTCGAGAGCGTGGTAGAGCCGCTGATTGGCAAACCCGTCGACGTGCCCCCTGCCCTGGCGGCAATGCTGCAGCGGCCCGCGTCGGCGGAACCGATGAAGGCGGACGATTCGGCGCTGCGCGAATGGTTGCTGGAACGCGCGACGCAGCACGTGGCTTAAGGGCACTTCTATTAAATTGCACTCAAGCGTAGCGGGATCTGGACCATCGCGATAAACGGTTCCCTCCCCTGCGAAGTAGGGGAGGGCTAGGGTG
>NZ_DATJMN010000029.1:0-31253 GCF_035508675.1 Dyella sp. | reverse complement strand
ACGGTAAGGGAAGCATTCGGCACTGCGACATGCCAAGCTCCGCCGATTAACGCTAGGCTACCCCCGCTCATCCAAAGGGGAGTCACCATGAAGATCGCTGTACGCAGCATCAAACCCGCCCTGCTCACCCTGCTGCTCAGCCTGAGCGGTGCGGCATTGGCCATGGACGGCACGCCGAAGCCGCAATACCCCAACTACCCCAGCGAAACACCGGCGCAATTCAAGCCGGCCACCGAGAGCTTCGACTACATCGAGCGCGACGTGAAGATTCCGATGCGCGACGGCGTGAAGCTCAACACGGTGATCCTGATTCCCAAAGGCGCGCATCACGCCGGTATCGTACTTACGCGCACGCCATATGACGCGAAGGAACTCACCCATCATGTGATGAGCGGCCACCTTGGCCCGATGCTGGAAGGCTACGACAACGCCACCGACGTGATCGTGGAAGACGGCTATATCCGCGTGATTCAGGACATTCGCGGCAAATACGGTTCCGAAGGCGATTACGTGATGAACCGGCCGGTGCATGGCCCGCTCAATCCGACCCCTGTCGATGACGCCACCGACACGTACGACACCATCGACTGGCTGGTGAAGAACGTGCCGGAGTCAAACGGCAAGGTCGGCACCATCGGCATTTCCTACGACGGCTTCGAACCGCTGATGTCGCTGGTGAACCCGCATCCGGCGCTGAAAGTCGCCGTACCGATGAACCCGATGGTGGACGGCTGGATGGGCGACGACTGGTTCCATCATGGCGCCTTCCGCCAGCAGAACATGTCTTACATCTACGAACAGACCGCCAGCCGCGACAACAGCTACAAGTGGTGGACCAGCTACCACGATGAATACGACCTGTTCATGCATTACGTATCCGCCGGCAACATGGGCAAGCAGTACGGCATGGAGCAGCTGGGCTTCTGGAACAAGGTGACGGCCCACCCTGCCTACGATGCGTTCTGGAGCGAGCAGGCGGTCGACAAGGTACTCGCCGCGCAGCCGCTGAAAGTGCCGACAATGCTGGTGCACAGCCTGTGGGACCAGGAAGACATCTACGGCGCACTCGCCGTGTATCGCGCCATCAAGCCGAAGGACACCCGCGGCGACATGGTGAAACTCGTGATGGGCCCCTGGCACCACGGCCAGGAAATCGAGGAAGGCAGCTCGCTCGGCGCAATCCGCTTCGGCAGCGACACGGCCAAGTATTTCCGCGAGCACATCCTGCGTCCGTTCCTGGCGCAGTACTTGAAGGACGGCGCACCCAAGGCGGACATCGCGCCGGTCACGGCCTATCAAACCGGCAGCAATCAATGGCAGCGCCTGAGCCATTGGCCGCTGGCCTGCGAACAAGGCTGCGCCGCCAAGAGCCGCCCACTGTATCTGGAGGCGGACAACAAGCTCGGCTTCCGGGCGCCCGGCAACGGTAGCACCTACGACGAGTATGTCTCCGATCCGGCCCACCCCGTGCCGTTCCGCGCCCGTCCGATCCAGCCGATCGGCTACGACAACGGACTCACCTGGCCGCAATGGTTGGTGGACGATCAGCGCGAAGCCTCCGGCCGCACCGACGTGCTCACCTATGTCTCCGATACGCTCACCCAGCCGCTGGTCATCGCCGGCACGCCGGTGGTGCATCTGGTGGCATCGACCAGCGGTACGGACAGCGACTGGGTGGTGAAGCTGATCGACGTCTACCCCGACCAGGTAGCCGAGCAGCCGGAAATGGGCGGCTATCAGCTGGCCGTGTCGATGGATATCTTCCGCGGCCGTTATCGCCAAGGCTACGACAACCCCAAGCCGCTCGCCGCCAATCAACCCCTGGCCTACCGCTTCGACCTGCCCACGGCGAACCACGTGTTCCTGCCCGGCCACCGCGTGATGGTGCAGGTGCAATCGAGCTGGTTTCCGCTGTACGACCGCAACCCGCAGACCTTCGTACCGAATATTTTCTTTGCCAAGCCGGCGGATTATCAGAAGGCGACGCAGCGGGTTTATCACTCGGGGGATCAGGCGAGTTACATATCGCTGCCGGTGATAGGTGGCTGAGCAATCTGTAGGCTGGGGTGAACGCACGTGAACCCCAGCATCGCCATGCCTATGTCGACGGATGTTGGCGTTCGCATGGTTTCCCCCCGCGCGCGCGTTGCCATCGCCCGCGAGGGGCTTCCACCCGCGCCCCCATTGGGTGTAGAACCGACCTTACCCGTTCCTTATCGACCGGTCGGCGCATGAGCGACAGCACATTTCTTATTCGTCTGGCCGAGGATGACGACGACTTCATCCTCGGCCTGGTTCCACGCTTCGTGGATTTCAACCTGCCTGCCTGGCGCAAGCGGCACGAATGCATCGAAGGTATCCGCAAGGACCTCAGCCGGCATCTGGATGACCAGCCTTCCAACAGCTACGTGTTCGTCGCCGAGAACGACGACGGCGATCGCGTGGGCTTCATCCACCTGCAGAAAACGCAGGACTTCTTCACTGGCCGCCACAACTGCCATATCTCCGACCTTGCCGTTTCGCCGCGTCACGAAGGCCAGGGCGTGGGCAAGGCGCTGATCGAGCATGCCGAGGAATGGGCGCGCGAGCATCAGTGCCAGTTGGTGACGCTGGCGGTATTTCCCGGCAATGAACGCGCCAAGGCGCTGTACGAAGCAGCCGGATTCAATCTCGACCTGCTGCGCATGGCCAAACCGGTGCATTGACTGCCTTACTCCCTCTCCCCGTCTTTGATCCATAACGGGGAAAAGGAAATGGTATGCGTCGAAGCATGCCTTATGTCACTGCCTCCATCGACCAAGACACGCTGTGCTGGCAGCTCGAACACGAAGGGGCAAGCGATGCAAGGGGAACAGGACGGCAACCAAACGATGACGCGCCGTGACTTGCTGCGCCTGATCGGGCTCAGCGCAGGCGGCGCGGCGATGTATGCAGCCATGGACAGACTGGGTTTTGCGGGTGCATCACCCTACCGGGGCACGCCCGCGCTGCAAGCTGCGCCGCGCGGCACGTCCGTGCTGATCTTGGGCGCAGGATTGGCCGGCATGGTGGCGGCGTATGAGTTGCGCCAGGCCGGCTACCAAGTGCAGGTGCTGGAATACAACGCACGCCCCGGCGGCCGGAACTGGACACTGCGTGGCGGCGATACGTACACCGAACTGGGCGGCTTCACCCAGCATTGCCAGTTCGAGCGCGGCCTGTACGTCAATCCAGGCCCATGGCGCATTCCTTATCACCATCGCGGCCTGCTCGATTACTGCAAGAAACTCAACATACCCCTCGAACCCTTCGTGCAGGTCAACTACAACGCGTATCTGCACAGCACCAAAGCCTTCGGCGGCAAGCCGCAGCGCTATCGTGCCATCAACGCAGACTACCGCGGACACGTCGCGGAATTGCTGGCCAAGGTTACGCAGCAGGGCAAGCTCGACGCGCAGGTCACCAAAGAAGACCAGGCCGTGCTGCTCGACTCGCTGCGCCAATGGGGCGCGCTGAACGAAAACTACGCCTACGCCGCCGGCACACGCGCCAGTCGTCGCCGCGGCTACGACAAGGAGCCCGGCGGCGGCTTGTCGGCCAAGCCACTGGATTCGCAACCGCTGCAACTGCACGATGTGCTCAGTTCGCACCTGTGGTCGGGCCTCACCGACGGCGAGAACTACGAATTCCAGACCACCTTGTTCCAACCCGCCGACGGCATGGGTCGCATCGGCGAAGCGTTCGGGCGCCAACTGGATGGCGTCATCCGCTACCACGCCAAAGTCACCGCCATTCACCAGGACGCGCACGGCGTCACAGTCAGTTACGACGACGCGCGCCATCCGGGCGACGCGCAAACAGCACGCGCAGACTGGTGCCTCTGCACCATTCCGCTATCCATCCTCAGCCAGATTCCCATCAACGTGAGTGCGCCGATGGCCGCGGCGATCGGCGCCGTACCGTATGCCGCATCCGTGAAAGTGGGCCTGCAATTCAAGCGCCGCTTCTGGGAGGAAGACGAAGACATCTACGGCGGCATCACCCTGACGGATCTGCCGATCAACACCATCAGCTATCCGAACTACGACTTCAATCGCAAGGGCAAAGGCGTGCTGCTCGGTGCTTATCTGTATGGCCTGGACGCGTATCAGTTCACCGCCATGTCGCCCGAGGAACGCGTTCGCCGAGCCGTGGAATACGGCAGCCAAATCCATCCGCAATACAACACGGAATTCGAAAACGGCGTCGCGGTGGCGTGGCATCGCGCGCCGTTCACGCTCGGCTGCTTTGCCACCTGGACCGACGAACTGCGCGCGCAGCACTACGACAATCTATGCCAGATCGATGGGCGCATCGCGTTGGCAGGCGAACATGCCTCCTATCTGCCGGCCTGGCAGGAAGGCGCGGTGACCTCCGCGCTGGATGTGATCACCCGGCTGCATCAGCGCGTGATGGCAGGAGGCACAGCATGAAACGGTTGTTTTTCATCCCCGTGCTATGGCTTGCCGTGGCGAGCTTCGCCGCGGCGCAATCGCCCGACCACGCGCTCTACACGTACGACTCGATCAATCATGCGAACGGCGAAGCGATCTTCCACGCTATCTGCCAGGGCTGCCACATGCCCGACGCCAAAGGCGCGAGCGGCGCCGGCAGCTATCCCGCGCTGGCAAACAATCCCAAGCTCGTTTCACCGCAATACATGGCCGCAGTGATCCTGTTCGGCCGGCACGACATGCCCTCGTTCGTGGAGCGGCCGCCGGATCGCAAGAATTTCTTCAAGGACACCATGCTCACCGATGCGCAAATCGCCGAGGTGGTGAATTACGTACGCAGCCATTTTGGCAATCACTACAGCAACAGCATCACCGCGGCGGATGTGGCCGCGATGCATCCCGGTGGCCGGGCACCCGCAAGGTGAATGCTCCGAACTTAAGCCAGAATCGAGTCGTGTAGATACTGGTGGTGAGCGTATGCGAACCCCAACGTCGCCATGCACATGGATCGCGATGTTGGGGTTCGCTGCGCTCACCGCCAACGAAGGATCACGCTATGTCCTTAAGTTCGGAGCATTGCCCGCAGGCTGGGATTTGCTCCGACATACAAGTGGCGCACAAACAAAATCCCCCGTTCCGGAGAACGGGGGATGATGTGTCTTGCGAGCCGCTTCGAACGATCAGTTCTTGGTGGCGTTCGCCGCTTCGGCTTCCTCGCGCTGGGCCAGACGCTGGCCGACGCGATCGATGTTCATCAGCGACAAGAGGTGGGCGTAGATCCAACCCAGGGTGCCGTCGGTGAGGAAACGGTGCGTGGTTGCGGCATCGAGCTTGCGCAGCTTTTCCTCGCTGACCACGTACAGGCCATTGAGGTTGATCACGTTGCCGTTGCGTTCCAGGCGAATGTTGCGCGGCTCGAGCAGGTCGTACTTGTGCAGGTCTTCCATCAGCTGCTTGGTGCGCGCGACGTGCTGCTGGAATTCGCCGAGGAAGGTCACGGCGTTCTTCAGCATGTCACTTTCGCTGCCGTCTTCCTTGAACAGGCGCTCGCCTTCGGCGCTGTTGAAGCCTTCATAGGCTTCGTCGAGGAACACGGTGAAGTCGTCGCCTTCCGCACCCGGCGGCTTTTCGGCCAGCACGAACGGATAGCGGCGCACGAAGGCCGGGATGTACACGTTCGGCGCCCACTGGCCGGTGCCATCCAGGAACAGGTTTTCGTTCTGGCGCAAGCCCAGCAGGGCCATCGGGCCGGCGCTGGTCTCGTCGGGGCCGGCGAACAGGATCGGGATGTCGCGCGCGGCGACCGGGAATTCCGTGCAGGTCAACGGCACGGAGTGCACGTTGTGCGCGAACTTGAGGTTTTGCAGCCCCTTGATGCGCAGATCCTTGTGTACGGTGCGGTTGAGCGGAACCGGGCGCTCGTAGAAAAGTACTTCAGCCACGTTACTTACCTCTGCCCCGCCGTGCCGGGGTCGCCACCCACGGCTCCCCCTCCCAAGCCCGGCGTCGGGACTACGGATGAACAGCCACTATATCAGCGCCGGATTTCCGGAGCGAGTTGGCACTTCGCCCCGCCTTTCCGTCAGCCACCCGCTACCGATTGCATGCGATTTGCAATCAAATTGGTCTATGCTGCGGAAAATTCGAGCGCCATTGCATCGAGAGACGCTCTTTCGCTAAAGGTGAAGGACGAAACACATGCTTATGGAAGTGCCACATAGGGCCGACCTCAATTCGACCCGGGTACTGTCACTGGACGCCGCCGGCCGGATTCTTGACTGGATCAGCTGGCAGGACGCGGTATGCCTTTACGTCCGCGACGCCGTCGCCTGGACCCTGGGTGATCCCTGCCTCACCGTGCATGGCGGCCATAACCGCCATCTGGGCAGGCAAAGCCGCATCGAGCTGCACCCGATCGTCGCCAGCCGCGGTCACTGCCACGACCACGCCATCGACCCCGCGCCAGCGTTGACCAACGTCGCCCTATTCAGCCGCGACCGCTATCTGTGCATGTACTGCGGCGTGCGCTTCTCGCGCGGCGAGCTGACCCGCGACCACGTGCTGCCGATCTCCAAGCGCGGTCGCGACGAATGGGAAAACGTGGTCAGCGCCTGCTTGGCCTGCAACCTGAAGAAAGGCAACCGCACGCCACAGGAAGCCAACATGCCACTGCTGGCGGTGCCGTACCGGCCGAGCTGGGTGGAGCACCTGATCCTGTCCAACCGCAACATCCTGGCGGACCAGATGGAGTTTCTGGTGAGCCATTTGCCGCGGCATCGGCGCGAGGCGCTGGTGTAGCAGCTTTCGGCAAGCCCCAGCCCGCTCCCCGAAAGGGGAGCGGGAGAAAAACGGGGCACAATACGGGGATGATCGAGCTCTCCCGTTTCCCCCGTCTCGCGTCCATCCAGTCCCCTGCCGACCTGCGCCGCTTCCCCGATGAGCAGCTCCCCGCCATCGCCGACGAGCTGCGCGGCTATCTGATCGAAGCGGTGGCCAGCTCCGGCGGCCACTTCGGCGCCGGCCTGGGCGTGGTGGAGTTGACGGTAGCGCTGCACTACGTCTTCGACACCCCGCACGACCGGCTGATCTGGGATGTCGGCCACCAGTGCTATCCGCACAAGATCCTCACCGGCCGCCGCGACCGCATCACCACCATCAAGAAAAAAGGTGGCCTGGCGCCGTTCCCGCGTCGCGAGGAAAGCGCATACGACGCCTTCGGCGTGGGCCACTCCTCTACGTCGATTTCAGCCGCATTGGGCATGGCGATCGCCGCGCAGCACAAGGGCGAGACGCGCAAGTTCGTAGCGGTGATCGGCGATGGCGCGATGACCGCCGGCATGGCATTCGAAGCACTCGACCACGCCGGCGACCTCAGCGCGAACCTGCTGGTGGTGCTCAACGACAACGGCATGTCGATCAGCGAAAACGTGGGCGGCCTCGCCAAGCGGCTGGAAAAACGCGACGACAGCGTGGCCGTGCCCAGCACCATGTTCGAGGAACTGGGCTTCCATTACACCGGCCCCATCGATGGCCACGACGTGCCGAAGTTGCTGGAAGTGCTGCGTACGTTGAAAGACGCCAAAGGCCCCCAGTTGCTGCACGTGATCACTACCAAGGGCAAGGGCTACGCGCCGGCCGAGCGGGCGCAGATCGAGTACCACGCGGTCGGCCCGTTCGATCCGCTGGCGGGCGTGGTAAAGAAAGCCGGCCCCGGCAAGCTGAGCTACAGCGACGTCTTCAGCGACTGGCTGTGTGACATGGCCGCCGCGGACGAGCGCCTGTTCGGCATCACCCCCGCCATGCGCGAAGGCTCGGGACTGGTGCGTTTTTCCCAAGCCTACCCCGAGCGCTACTTCGACGTGGCGATTGCCGAGCAGCACGCAGTCACGCTCGCCGCCGGCATGGCCTGCGAAGGCGTCAAGCCGGTGGTGGCGATCTACTCCACCTTTCTGCAGCGCGCCTACGACCAGGCCATTCACGACGTCGCGCTGCAGAACCTGGATGTCACCTTCGCCATCGACCGCGCTGGCGTGGTCGGGCCGGACGGCGCCACGCATGCGGGCAGCTTCGACCTGAGCTTTCTGCGCTGCCTGCCCAACCTGCTGATCATGGCGCCGGCCGACGAGGACGAGTGCCGCCTGATGCTGAGCACCGGCTTCCGCCATCCCGGTCCCGCCGCAATCCGCTATCCGCGTGGCGGCGGCCCCGGCGTAGCGGTGCGCAAGACACTGGATACGCTGCCGATCGGCAAGGCGGAGCTGCGCCGCCGCGGCCGTCGCCTGGCGATATTGAGTTTCGGCGCCATGCTCGCGCCCGCCACCGACATCGCCGCCGAGATCGACGCCACCCTGGTCAACATGCGCTTCGTGAAGCCGCTGGACGAAACCTTGCTGCGCGAACTGGCCAGCAGCCACGAAGCCTTCGTCACCATCGAAGACAACGCCATCGCCGGCGGCGCCGGTTCGGCAGTTGCCGAACGCCTGGCCGCGCACGGCCTCACCCTGCCGATCCTGCATCTGGGCCTGCCGGATGCGTACCTGGAACATGGCAGCCGCGAGGAGGTGCTGAGCGAGGCCGGGCTGGATCTGCCGGGTATTCGCAAGGCGATTCGCGGACGGTTTCCGCAGGCCGTCGAGGCACAGGCTTAGGTTGACGGTGAGGCGTAGCCGAACCCCAACGCGGCGGTGTGCATGGCGGCGTGGGGGTTCGCATGCGCTCACCGCCAACCTGCACTTGAGCGGAATCTTCGCCCCACCCATGCGCACATTCCACGCCTCTTTCACGCCAAAACGTATGGGGTAGTTACCCGCGCCTAAGGGAAACCTGTGCGAGATGCACTATCCTTAACGTTTTTCATACAAGGCCAGAGGAGCCGCCCGGCCCGTGACCGAGTTCATTGTCCGCCTCGTCCAGTTCTGCCGACGCTACGCCGTGGCCGTGGTGCTGCTTTTCTTCGCACTTGCCGGCGTCAGCGTGTGGATCGCCGCCGGGCGCCTGGGCGTGGATACCGATACCGACAACCTCTTTGCCAAGACGCTGCCGTGGCGTCAGCACGCCATGGCGTTCGACAAGGAGTTTCCGCAGTTCAACAACGTGCTGGCGGTGGTGGTGCGTGGCGCCACCCCGGAGGAATCCGATGAAACGGCCGCCGCCTTGGCCAAGGCGCTGGAAGCGGACAAAAAGCACTTCATCGATGTGAACCGGCCCGACGCCGATCCGTTCTTCCGCCAGGAAGGCCTGCTGCTGCTCGGTCCGGACGACTTGAGCAAGATGCTCAATTCGCTGATGAACGCGCAGCCGCTGCTCGGTCCGCTGGCGGCCGATCCCTCGGCGCGTGGTTTGTTGAACGGCGTATCGCTGATGGCCGCGGGGGTGCGCATCCAGCATGCCGACCTCACCCCGTACAAACCGGCATTGGATCAGCTCACCAAAGTCTTCAACAACGCCGCCGACGGCCATCCCACCCCGTTGTCGTGGCAAAGCCTGCTCGGCTCCGACGTCACGCAGCAGCCGCAGAATGCGACCTTCGTGCTCACCCATCCGGTGCTCGAAGAAGGCTCGTTGCAGCCCGGACTGGCCGCGACCCAGGCACTGGAGCGCATTGCCAAAGACTTGCCGGACGTCAAGGCCGGTCGCGTGCGTGTCGACTACACCGGCTCGGTCGCCTTGGCCGACGTGCAGTTCGGCGCGCTCACCAAGGGCATCGTCGCCAGCACCGTGGTCAGCCTGCTCCTGCTCGCGCTGTGGCTGTACCTGGCGATGCATTCGCTCCGCCGCATCGTGCCGATCCTGATCACGCTGCTGGTCGGCTTTGCGCTTACCACCGGCTTTGCCGCACTGGCGGTGGGCACCTTGAACGTGATCTCGGTAGCGTTTGCGGTGCTGTTCGTGGGCCTGGCGGTGGACTTCGGCATCCAGTTCGCAGTGCGCTTGCGCGAGCAGCGCATGCTGCACGATGACATCGACGTGGCGCTGGCCCAGGGCGCGCGCGTGTCCGGAAGCCAGATCGCCGTCGCCGCCGCCGCCACCGCGTGCGGGTTCCTGGCGTTTTCGCCCACCAACTTCGTCGGCGTGGCCGAACTGGGCACCATCGCCGGCGTGGGCATGGGCATCGCACTGCTGTGCACGCTCACCTTGCTGCCGGCCTTGCTGAGCCTGGCCAAGCCCGCGCGCCAGAGCAAGGAACTGTCGCTGCCGTTCGGCCCGAAACTCGATTCTTTCCTGCACTGCTACTACAAGCCGGTGCTGATCGTGTTCGCCGTCCTCGGCATCGCCGGCTTTGTCGCGGGCGTGCGCATGCCGTTCGACGCCAACCCGCTCAACACGCAGGATCCGAATTCCGAGCCGATGCGCACGCTGCGCAGCCTGGCCGACAATCCGGTCACCAATCCCTTCAACATCAACATCATGGTGCCCAACCTGGACACCGCGCGCACGCTAACCGACAAGCTATCGAAGCTGCCGGAAGTATCCCAGGTGATTTCGGGGGCGACGTTCGTGCCGGCCGATCAGCAAGCGTCGCTCGATCAGCTCAATCAGGCGCAGGTGCTGATGCTGCCGTCGCTGGATGTCGATCCGTCCGCGCCGCCGGTCACGCCGCAAGCCTTGCGCGCAGCCATCAACGATACCTTGGACGCGATCAACGACGCCAAGCCGGAAATGACGCCCGATTCGCCGCTGCATAGCATCGAAGGCGCCTTGCAAAAACTTGCCAAGGCACCGGATGACCGGCTGATGATGATGAACGAAGCAGTGAGCCGCTTCCTGCCCAAGCAACTGGACAGCTTGCGCGATGCCTTGAACGCCCACGGCGTGACGCTGCAATCGCTGCCCGAATCGATCAAGCGCGACTGGATCAGCCCGAATGGCCAGGTGCGCATCCAGGTGTCGCCGACCGTCAACGAAGAGGACACAAACGGCCTGCGCAAATTCGTGGAAGCCGTCCAGCGCGTGGCGCCGGACGCAGGCGGCCCCGCCGTCACCACGATTGCATCGGCCGACACCATCATGCAGGCGTTCAAGCAGGCGGCGGCATTGGCCATCGTCGCCATCGCCATCGTGTTGATGCTGGTGATCCGCCGCCTCAAGGACGCCGGCATCGTGTTGCTGACGCTGGGCATGTCCGCGCTGCTTACCGCGCTGCTCGCCCGCGCCATGGGCATGGCGATCAACTACGCCAACATCATCGCGCTGCCGCTGTTGCTGGGCGTGGGCGTGTCGTTCAACGTGTACTTCGTGATGAACTGGCGTGCCGGCATGCGGCGTTTCGTGAGCTCGGCGTCCGCCCGCGCGGTGCTGTTCTCGGCGCTTACCACCGGCACCGCATTCGGCTCGCTCGCGCTGTCGCATGACTTGGGCATGGCAAGCATGGGCAGCATGCTGCTGGTGAGCCTGGTGGCGGTGTTGCTGGCGACGTTTATTTTCCTGCCGGCGTTGTTGTATGCGATCAAGCCGCCCAGGCAGATAAGTGGGACGGCGCATTGAGCGTGGGCTGGAATCGCATCTGCGGTCCAAAGATCACCGGGATGCGTACCCTCCCCTGCGACAGTAGGGGAGGCGGCACATTCTGATTAAAACGGCACATTGAACGCCATCCCCACCGTCCGCGGCGTCGACATCTGCACCAGCATCGGTCCGCCTACCGTGGCGAGGAAATTCACCGCTTCATCGTTCAAGGTACCGATCGGCACCTGCCGGTTCGTTACATTGCGCACGTAGAAATCGACATTCGCGCCGCTGTGCAATGTCACGCCGACGTTCAGATCCAGAAACATGCAGCCGGGCAGCTTGAAGTTCGGGTCGCTGGCGTCGCCATCGAAACCGGCATTGCGATGGCTGGAACCGCGCACCACGGCGCCGATGTACGCATGCGTGCCGGCGAGGATGAATTTGTATTTGCCGCTCAGCGTGCCCGCCCATCGCGAAGAATACGGCAACTTTGCATCGGGCTGGATACCCAGTTGCGGCGCGCCATTATCGGTAAACGCATCCGTGTACGCACCCGATGCACCGAACTCCCACGGCCCTTCGGCATAACTGCCCTGCATCTCGATGCCCTTGATGCGCGCATCGCCTGCGTTCTGGATGATCGTGTTACCCAGGGTATAGGTGTAAAGCTGCATGTGGTGCCACTCGATGTCATAGCCATCCAGACCCACATTCAAATGGTGATCCAGATAACTGCCCTTGTAGCCGAGCTCGTAGCTTTCGAGGTTATCGGAGCCGAACGTACTGGTGGCGTTGGGATTGGGTACCAGCAAGGTACTCTGCAGCGGCGCCTGCAAACCGCCCGGCCGATAGCCCGTAGACGCCCGCATGTAATAAGTGCCGGTGCCGGTGGGGCGCCAGCTCAGCGTGATCATCTTGGTCACGTCCTGGCTTTTCGTGTGTTCGCGAAAGCCGCCCGGGCTGCCGGCGAACGGACCGTCTTCAAAATTGGACAGCGTCTGCGTATTGCCGCTGGCGCGCGCGCCGACGGTAAGATCCAGCGTGGGCTGCATATGCCAGGTGAGATCGCCATAGCCGGCGTATTCCTCGAAGCGGGAATCGACCGCCTGCGCAATCAGCGGCGTGGTGCCGGGCGGCGGCAGATTGTCGCCTTGCAGCGCATATTGCTCCCACACATCCTCGCGGTTCAGCCAAATCCCGAACAGCCAATCGAGCGTCTGGTTCTTGCGTGACGTAAAACGGATCTCCTGCGAAGTCTTGTGCACGGTGTACTGCGAGTCGACGTACAGCGAGCTGAGCGGCTGATCCACGCCGAACAAGGGTCCGAGCTCGTTCAACAAGCCCAGGAATGAATCCGGATAATCCTGCACACTGTGATTGGTGAAATCCTGGTACGCGGTAATCCAGTCCACCGTCGCCCAATCAAAGTCATAGCCGGCGTGGAAGGAATACAGCTGCAAGGTCTGCGTGAAAGGTTCGCGATGATTGAGCGCGCGGTTATACGGGCCGCCTGAAATGGGCTGCCCTTGCAGATTGAAATCACCCATCGACAAACCATCCGCCATGATCTTTTGCGCCATGGCGGTGACATTCAAGGTGAGCTTGTCGGTCGGATCGACTTCCAACTGCACGCGCGCACCCTTGGTATGCGTACGATCGGCGCCGCCCGCCGGTGTCTCGCCTACCGCCTGGTACACGCCGGTGATGTGCTGATCCACCACGGATACGCGCACGGCGGCCTTATCCTTGACCAGCGGAAGATTGACCGACGCATGTTCGGAATAGCTGGTACCGCCGCGATTCGTGTTGGACACATCGCCACCCACGCTGCCCGAGAAGCCGCTAAGGTCGGGCTTCACCGTCACATATTTCACCAGGCCACCCATGGAGCCTGCGCCATACAACGTGCCCTGCGGCCCATACAGAAATTCGATGTGATCAAGATCGAGCAGGGCCGGATCGAACAGGAACGTCGCCGCAGCGGCATACACGGTACTGCCACCCACCGGCACATCGTCGATATAGAGCGAGACGGTGGGACTGGTCTGGTTGCCCGTCGACACCCCACGCATCACCAGTTCACCCTGCCCCGTACCGCCCGCGCTCGCGAAGAACACGCCGGGCTGATACGACACGTAATCGTTGAGGTTCTTCGCGCCGAGCTGTTGCAAGGTGGCGGCCTGCACCGTGTCGACGTGCATGGGCACATCATGCTCCGGTTCACGGCGGCGGTTGGCCGTCACCATGACTTCATTCAGGGTCACATGTTGCTCGTCGCGGCTTGAAGACGGTTGTGCAGCCGCACTCGATGCCGCAGGTGGCGTACTGGTCTGCGCCATCGCCGCAGGCGCGATCAGGGAGATCAGCAACAGGCGAATCACGTGCAGCAAGTAGCGCGGCACAAGCATGGAACCAGCGGCAACACGACGATTCATGGCAGCACATCCGGGGTAAACGTGGTGTGTTTACGCCCGAATGCACCGATTGGAATCCGGGCCCCTTCAGTCGCTGCAGTCTACGCCTAACTTTACGGCGAATGCCAAGTGCCACTCATTGCCAGCGTCCCATGCTCACGCGGTCGCGTTGCTCAAGATCACGCGCAGTTGAAAGCTCCGCGAAACCTGCGTCGCGAAGGAGTGAGCGCGCCATATCGCCTTGATGCCAGCCGTGCTCGAACAACAGCCATCCGCCACTCGCCAGGTGAAGACCGGCATCACGCACGATGCGACGAATGTCATCGAGTCCATCGCGGCCCGACGCGAGCGCACTGATCGGTTCAAAGCGCAGATCACCCTGCTGCAAATGCGGATCATCGGCTTCGATATACGGCGGATTGGAAACGATGACGTCGAAGCGGCGATCATCCAGCGGGCCAAACCAGTCACCCTGCGCAAAGCTGACGTTGCCGATGTGATGACGCCGTGCATTGTTTTGCGCTACGGCGAGCGCGTCGCCGCTTGCATCGGTGGCGACGACCTGCGCCATCGGACGTTCGCGCGCCATGGCCAAGGCAATCGCGCCGGAACCAGTGCCAAGATCGAGCACACGGCATGCCTTGTCGATCGGCAGGCGTTCCAAGGCAAGTTCCACCAGCAATTCGGTTTCAGGCCGTGGAATCAGCGTGGCGGGCGTCACGTGCAGATCGAGCGACCAGAAACCGCGCCGACCGGTGATGTACGCCACGGGTTCACCCGCTTCGCGCTGTTCGATCAACACCGCATAGGCCGCGGCGTGATCGGGCGAAAGCAGATCGTCCGCATGCGCGATCAACCAGCTGCGCGGTTTGCTCAGGGCATAGGCAAGCAACACTTCCGCATCGACGCGATCGCCGAGGCGTTGCGTGGCATCGCTGAGTGCCTGACGTAGCTGGGTGGGATGCGAGTGGTTGTGCGGCATAAGGTTCCGATGGCGAGTCGCCGTAAAGAATCCCTTCCATGCTTGGGGAAAGGGATGATGAATCAGTGCAGGATCGCGGCAGGATCCTGCCTGGCCTTGAGCGCGGCACACAACAGCGTCTGTTCGCGCGTCTGCGCCAGGTCGAGGGCTGCGCCGGGTAGGTCTTTCAGGCGTGGCTGGAAATACGCCTGCAAGCGATCTGCTTCGGCCGTCGAGCAACCGCCGCCGCCCGCCAGCCTGGGCAAAAGGCTGCTGGCGGAGCTGCCGGTGCGGGCCAGCACCTGTTCGTAGCGGCCGATGAACCAATGCCACAGGGTGTCGCGCGCCTGCGGTGTGTCACGTCCGCCACGCAGGATCGCCGCCATCTCGCCCACTTTCACCTGCTTGGTCAAGGCGAAATCGCGTGCCTGATCGGCCAGCTCCGGCGTATCGGCAGCGCTCAGCGCGGTGAGCATGGCGTAGCGCAAGGTCGGATCGGTGGTCTGCGGCAGCTGCGCGATCAAGGCATCGACCACTGGCTTGCCACGTGCCTGCACCGCCACGGCCAAGGCGTCACCGAGCAAATCGGCGTTGGCAGCGGCCAGATTCAGACGTCCATCTGATGTCCTGGCCAGCGCGGCATCGCCTTGCTCCAGCAAGGCCGCGCGCACTTCTGGAAGCTTGTAATCCAACGCCAGCGCATGGGCCAGCGTGCCACGCAGAATTGCATCACTCTCCGCTTCGCCAGGCTTGCGCTGATAGCCCAGTTGTTCCATCCGCGGCAGATACGCATCCTTCACCCAGGCCACGACTTTTGCACGCTGCGCATCCGTGGTGGCCTCATGACGGTAGATCCAAAGCACGGTAGCCAAGGGCGCGCTCACCACTTCACGCGTGCGCGCAGCCGCCAACGGCTTGAGCGCGGCGAGCGCGTCGCCAGCATCCAGATCGCCATGATGGAAGCCGGCAGCGACGCCGTCGGCATAGGCAAGCTGCTCGGTATCGCTCAGCGCGCCGATGTGCCGGGTAAGCTCGCTCCATTCCGATTTCGTCAGGCCGAAGCGGTAGTAGCCGCGCCCGTAGGCATTGGGCATCACCCAGGTCGGCTTGCTGGCGCCGGCAAGCACCATCGTACCGATCGCTTGGTCCAACATCTCGCAGCCTACCTTGCTGCCGCCAGCAGTACCGTAGCGCACACAGATGGGAATACCCCACACGCGCTGGGCATCGCCGCTGCTACCCACCGGCAAATAGCGACTTTGAGCCAGGTGCAGGATGGTTTCGCCATCCTTCTGTTCCAGCTTCGTCTGCACATAGGGAACACCAGGCTGATCGAGAAAGCTGTTGAACGCATGCTTGAACGATTCGCCCTGATGCGTCGCCGCCGCCACGGCGTTGACCAGATCCGCCGCCACGGTATTGCCGAACTTGTGCGACTGGATATAGGCGCGCATGCCCTTGCGGAAAGCGTCCTCGCCAACATAGCCTTCGAACATGCCGAGCACGGCCGCGCCCTTTCGATAAGTCATATTGTCGAACGCGGCTTCAATGTCGCCGTTGCCGGTAATGGGCTGGCGGATCTTGCGCGCGCTGACCAGGCTGTCATTCTGCATCGCACCCTGGGCTCCGGAAATACGATCAAGATCGGCACGGTATTCCGGATGCACCTGCATGGTGACCTTCTGCTGCATCCAGGTGGCGAAGGCTTCGTTGAGCCACAAGTCGTCCCACCACGCCAAGGTAACGGTATCGCCGGTCCATTGATGCGCCAGCTCATGCGCGGTGACGTTGAACGAATGGCGCACATCCTTCGCCGCCGCGTCCGCATCGAGCAGCAGCAGCCGCTCGCGGAACGTCACCAGGCCGGGATTTTCCATCGCGCTGGCGGACAAATCGGGCGCGGCGAGCAGATCGAGCTTGCCGAACGGATAGCCGAACCCATAGTAGTTTTCCAGCGCATGGATGATGCCCGGCGTTTCACTCAGCGCGCGCTGCATGCGCTGGCCTTCACCATGCACGGCAATCCCGCGCACCGGCAATACCCCTTTGCGGTATTCCCCCGGCGCAATAACCGGACCATTGACGATATCCCACGGGCCGACCGCGAAGGCCACCAGATAAGTCGGCAGCGGCCTGGTTTGCGCGAAGCTGACTGTTTTCCACTTGTCGCCGGCTGCGGTTTCGCTGATCTGCCTGGTATTGGCCACCGCCGCCAGATCGGAAGGAACGGTGAGCGAGATGTCGTAGGGCGTCTTGAAACCGGGCTCATCGAAACCAGGGAAGGCGAAGCGTGCGCTGCTCGGCTCCATCTGCGTCATCGCATACGGCACACCGGCATGGCTCACCTTGTACAAGCCCTTTAGCTGCTGATTGAACGGCGCGCTGTAGTCAATGGTGAGCGTGAGCTGCTGTGGTTGCAGCGTCCTGCCGAAATCAATGCGCGATACCCCTTCGTTCAGCGCCACGGTCACGTATTTGCCATCGTGAGTCTGGCCGGCGGCATCCATGATGGTGACCTTGGAGACGTTGAGGCCACGACCATCCAGCCACAGATAATTAGACACCTGCTTCAAATCCACCTTGATGATGCTCGTGCCGGAAAATGTCTGCCGCGCAGGATCGACCTTGAAGGCCAGCTTGTAAGCCAACGGCACGGCCCAGCTGGGCAACTTTCCACGGGGCGCCCGATCAACTTGCGCAGACGCCAGCGCCACACTGCAGCATGCAGCGAGCGCCGGCATGGCAAGCGAACGAACCAGATAGTGCATGGGGGGCTCCCTACGGCCAACAAAAGCATTCACGCCAGGCAGTGTAGGCACTCTGCCACAGTACCAAAAGGCATAGTCCTCTGATGGATGGCTGCCTTCTTCGCCTAAGCTTGGCGGCAGGAGGGGCGATTGATGAGCATCTTGATGAGGGACCTTCCGCCGCTGATATCCCATGCACCTACGCATGCCATCCGCGTCGCGGTGCTGGAGGACAAGGCATCCCATCGCAACACGCTGTTGCGCGCACTTCACGAGCGAGGCTTCAGCGCGCGCGGCATGGCGAGCGCAGCAGAACTTTACCGGCGCATGCTTACGCAGCAGTTCGATATTGTCGTACTTGGCATCCATCTGCCAGATGATGATGGACTTTCCGTCGCGCAACATCTGCGTGCAACGTTGAACGTCGGCATCGTCATCCTCAGTGATTGGGCGCATCGCGATCATCACATCCAGGCGCTTCAACACGGAGCGGATGCCTATCTGATCAAGCCCGTCGATGCGGACCTGCTGGCAGCCACGCTGCATAACCTCGCGCGCCGGCTTGCCACGCCGGGGTTGCAACGCAGTCAGGCCAATCACCAACCTTCCCCCGCGTGCTGGCGGCTGGACGCTGGCGGTTGGCGATTCGTGTCGCCGGATGACCAGGTGATTGCCCTCACGGCCAGCGAGCGATGCATACTCACCACCCTGGTCGCCGCCGGCGATGACCCCGTATCACGCGAAGCGCTCGCCAATGCGCTGATCCAGGACGCCTATCACTCCGACCCGCATCGCCTGGAAATGATCATCTATCGGTTGCGCCGGAAAGTGTCCGCACAAACAGGGCAAGCGCTTCCACTCATCACGGTGCGCAGCAAAGGCTACCTGTTGCTTTGCAATGCGTAGCGGTCATCCGAAACGCCCCTCCTGCGTGCAGGGCCTACCCCGAACTTGATCCGATGTTCCGAACTTAAGCCGGAACCGAAGCGTAGGTTGGTGGTGAGCGTACGCGAACCCCAACATCGCCATACCCATCTCGCGGACGAACGCAGGCACAAACAAGATTGCCGACGCATTGCCAGCAAAAATTCCTGCGTTGACGGCAACCAACTCTGAAAGCGCGAGCCTATTCCAGTACATCTTGTCAGATAACTCGCAAGCATTCTCTCTCGATATCCCACCCACTTTGTCCGAGAGAGCAACACCCACAACGCCCTTTCTTCCCAAGCCAAGCGCAACGCCATTTTCGCGGCATGCGCGTGTCTTCGTCGGCGACATGTCTCGATGTGATAAAGCGTGATATTTCGAATAACACGGTGATATTCCGTGTATTTGTGTGCGTGACACACCTCTACGCGTGAACGGATGCTCAACGCTGCGCGACCGTGTCATGAACCGTCATCGACATGGGTTGCACGGGGAACAGACCGCGCTACGGCGCTTATGAATCGCCCGTTATTCAGCGTCGCATCGAGATGCATAGGTTGCGGCCTAACAACATGGAGAAAAGACCAAGTCATGAATAAGATCTACAGCAAGGTTTGGAATGCTTCGATGGGCGCCGTCGTGGTCGCGTCCGAGCTGGCCAGCAGCAACGTGGTGATCGGCAAGGGCAGCCAACCGTGCAGCACCTCGCTTCTGCGCAACACGTTGGCCGCCCTGGTCGCCATCGCACTGCTTCCCTCCATCGCGCATGCGGATGTTTGCGAAGGCTCATTCGTGGCCGGCCAGGAACCCGTCGCCGCCTCGAACGCTTTTGCCTGTGGCGCGCAGGCTAAAGCGCCGGGCAATTTCTCCACCGCGATCGGCAATCGCACGTTCGCCAGCGGCGATTACGCCTCGGCATTCGGCTACTCGGCGCAAGCGCATGGCGACGATAGCATCGCCTTCGGCCACGATGCCTACGCATCCGGAACATCCAGCATCGCCATCGGCAAGAACAGCGATGCGTCGGCAAACAACAGCGTTGCGCTGGGTAATGGTTCGATCGCCAATGTCGCCGACACCGTATCGGTCGGCAGCGCCGGCAGCGACGATGCCAGCGTAACGGGCACGCAAGCGACAGCCGCCGGGGCTAACAGCCGTGCCCGCGGGAACAACAGCACGGCGGTTGGCGTATCGAGCATCGCGGTCGGCAACGGCAGCACCGCCCTGGGCGATAACAGCCGCGCCGAAGGCACCGCAAGTTCGGCCACTGGCAGTGGCGCCCGTGCGCTAGGCAACTACAGCACCGCCAGTGGCACGCTAAGCAAGGCATTCGGCGATAGCAGCGTGGCGACCGGCATCGGCGCGGAAGCCACCGGCAACTTTGCGTTGGCCGAAGGCGCCTATGCCACAGCAAGAAGTACAAATTCCGTCGCACTGGGTTTCTCGACAAGGGCCATGGCTACCAGCGCCACCGCCGTCGGCGATCGGGCCTGGGCTTACGGCGAGGATTCCGTTGCCGTGGGCAGCCATGCCTTCGCGCTGGCGCAAAACGCATCGGCCTTCGGCAAGCAAAGCTATGCGCTTGGGCTGGATTCGACCGCACTAGGCGTCAGCGCCCAAGCCCAAAACGCGGACAGCGTTGCGCTGGGCGCTTACTCGATCGCCGATCGCGCCAGCACCGTATCCGTAGGCAGTGCCGGCGCGGAACGCCAGATCACCAACGTCGCCATCGGCACCGAAGCCACCGACGCGGTCAACAAGTCGCAGCTGGATGCGCTGGCTGGCGACGTCAGCGAGGCGCAGCATTACTTCAAGGCCAGCGGCAAGCAGGATGGCAGTGACGATGCCAAACTCGATGGCGACCTCTCCGTCGCCGTCGGCTCCGACAGCTGGGCCGCGCAGAACGCCAGCACCGCCATGGGCAACGAGGCCATCGCTTATGGCATCGGCAGCACCGCCGTGGGCCAGAACAGCATCGCCGAAGGCGATGCATCCGTCGCCGTGGGACAAAGCGCCTATTCCGCGGGTTTTGGCAATACGGCCCTGGGTGCCAGCGCATCGGCTGAAGGTGACCAGGCCGCGACTGCCCTTGGTGCGTTGAGCACAGCCTTCGGCACCGGTTCAACCGCCGTGGGCAGCGCCGCGACTGCCATTGGCGCCGGCAGCCTGGCTGCCGGCTTCAGAGCCAGCAGTTACGGCGAAGCCAGCGTCGCCAACGGCGCTTTCAGCACCGCAGCCGGCGATTTCAGTGTTGCCCTGGGCGCTTTCAGTACGGCCGCGGCCGACAATAGCGTTGCCCTGGGTGCCAACTCCTACGCAGACCGCCTCAACAGCATCTCCGTGGGCAGCGCGGACAACCAACGCCAGATCACCAACGTTGCAGCAGGCACCGACGGCACCGATGCCGTCAACGTCGACCAGTTGAACGATGCAGTGGCCGGCGCTACTCGGAACAATCGTTATTTCAAAGCGCAAGGCCAGAAGGGTGACATCGTCGATCCGTTTGATTCCGCGATCGCGGCAGGCGAAAACAGCGTTGCCAGCGGTGCCTATGCGTTTGCCGAAGGCGATCTGTCAGTAGCGATTGGCAACAGCGCCCACGCAGCCAATGGTGGAACCGCCTTGGGCTCGCAAGCATTGGCTGATGGCGAGCGCAGCACTGCCGTGGGTCGCCGCAGTACAGCCTCGGGGGATTACACCACCACGCTGGGTGCGGGCTCAGTGGCCAGCCACGACAATGCGGTCGCGCTAGGCGCATTCTCGACCACCGATCGCGCCAACAGCGTGTCGGTGGGCAGCGCCGGCAGTGAGCGCCAGATCACCAACGTGGCGGCCGGTACAAAAGCCACCGACGCGGTAAACAAGTCGCAGTTGGATGCCGTCGCCAACGTCGCCACCGGCACCTCGAAGTACTTCAAGGCCAGCGGCAACCAGAGCGTGCTCCCGTACGATGCGGCCATTGCTTCCGGCGACTACGCCATCGCCGTCGGCAGCAGCGGCCGGGCCACAGGCTCGCACGCTACCGCCATCGGTGCCAACGCACTGGCCAGCGGCGAACAATCGTTGGCGCTGGGTGACTCGGCCTCCGCCTCGTACTACAACGCGATTGCCATCGGCTCCAACAGCATCTCCAGCAGTTGGGCTTCGATCGCCGTCGGCTTGAGCAGCCAGGCCAATGGTGTTCGCAGCATCGCCATCGGCGAAGGCGCGCAAGCGGACAGTCTAGGCACGGTCGCGTTGGGCTGGGCGAGCCAATCCACCGGCATGTTCTCCACCGCGCTCGGCGGAGCCAGCAAGGCCACGGGCTACAACACGCTGGCTGCGGGTGCTGGCGCATGGGCGCTAGGTGACAACGCAACAGCTGTCGGCGCGGGTGCCGGCAGCTATCACGTGGTGGATGAAATAACCGCCGTCGGCTCCAACGCAGAGGCCAATAGCTATCGCAGCACCGTCGTCGGTGCCGGCAGCATCGCTGACGAGGTAGCACCGAACAGCACGGTCGTCGGCGCCAATTCGTTCAGCGTCGCCAACCATGGTACGGCCATCGGCGAAAGCAGCGTCGTCGCCTATGGTGCCGACAATGCCGTGGCGCTCGGCTCGGGTTCGTATGCCGACCGTCCGAACTCCGTTTCGGTCGGCGCTGCCTCGGCCTGGACCGATGGCGACGGCATGTCACACGACGCCATCACGCGCCAGATCGCCAACGTCGCCGCCGGCACGGAAGGCACGGATGCGGTCAACAAGAACCAGCTGGATGAAGTGGCCAGCAACGTCGGCACAGCCACCAAGTACTTCAAGGCGACGGGTGATCAAGGCGTGGGCGTATTCGATGACGCCATTGCCGAAGGCGACTATTCGGTCGCCGCAGGCAGTTCCAGTTACGCCGGTGGCGATCGGTCGGTTGCCGTGGGCAAGAATAGCAATGCAACGTCCAAGGAAGCGGTAGCGTTCGGCGCCGACAGCGTTGCTAGCGGCGTCAACGGTATCGCCGTGGGTGCGCATGCTGGTGCGAGTGGCGCTTTCTCCGCGGCGCTGGGTTCCAATGCCAAAGCCACTGACGTCGGCACCGTAGCGATAGGTGCAGAGTCGCTGGCTACCGGTAATCGCTCAACGGCGCTCGGCATGAATACCGAAGCCTCGGGTGAACAAAGCACGGCCGGCGGCTATGGAAGCAGCGCACTGGGCCAGCAGACCAGCGCCTTCGGTGCGCAAAGCTACGCTGACGGCTTTTATGCCTCGGCGTTTGGCGCCTACGCGACGGCTGCAGGTGATTTCACCACCGCCTTGGGTGTAGGCAGCATCGCAGCCGCCAGTGATGCCACGGCAATCGGCGCAGATGCCATGGCGAGCGGCGAAGCCAGTGTTTCCTTGGGCTCGTTGGCGAACAGCAATGGCGCCCATGCAATTGCGATCGGCCGAACGGCCCTCGCGTCTGGCGATGGCAGCATTGCACTGGGCGGTACGTACGTGCCGGCGCCGGGCGAATTCACCTTCCTGGACCCTGTACAGGCCAACGGACGCAATGCCATTGCCATCGGCGGGGGCGCGCATGCTGGCAGCGATAACAGCGTGGCGCTAGGTGCAAATGCCTACAATTACACTGCCAACTCCGTCGCCCTAGGAGCGGGATCGGTAACGACTCGAGACAACACTGTCTCGGTGGGCGTGGAGGGCTTCGAACGCCAGATCACCAACGTGGCAGCCGGTACGCAAGCCACCGATGCGGTGAACAAGTCGCAACTGGATGAAGTGGCCAACGCCGGCGCACAAACGAACAAGTACTTCAAGGCCAGCGGCGACAACGGCCTGTTCGACGATGCACTGATCGATGGCGCGCACACCACCGCGGCCGGCGCAAGCAGTTCGGCGTCCGGTGACAACGCCTCGGCCTTCGGCTATCGCGCCAATGCGAATGGGCAAAGCACCTTGGCCATGGGCGACAACGCCACGGCCAACGGGAGCAATGCTGTCGCCATCGGCGCCAACGCCGTAGCCGGCTCCCGTTTCACCACTGCCATAGGCCCCGGCGCGCAGGCCAACACCTTGTACGCCACCGCCATCGGCGCCGATTCGGTCGCCAATGGCAGCTACTCGGTTGCCATGGGCGGCGGCAGTGTCGACAACTTCGCCAATGGCGCCATGGCTTTTGGTTCCAGCTCCGCAGTGGGCGTGAGCGGCTACAACTCGCTGGCCGTCGGCGCACTGGCTGCCGTAAGCGATAACGCCCACGACGCCATTGCATTGGGTTCCAGCGCCAAGGCGAACAACACCAACGCCACCGCGATCGGCACGTTCGGCGGCTTCTACGATCAAACCACCGACACGATCTACAACGGCTCGGCACGTGTCGATGGAAGAGCCGCCGTCGCAGTGGGCACGGCCACCAACGCCACCGGCCAGGAAAGCGTTGCCATCGGCTCCGGCGCCGCGTCTGCCGGCACGCGTTCGGTTGCATTGGGCGCTGGCGCCGGGCGCAACGGACTTACCGACAGCAGCGTCGCCATCGGCGAATTGAGCCAAGTCTCCGGTAGCAACGCCGTGGCGCTGGGCGCGTTCTCCGTGGCCGATCGCAACAGCTCGGTCTCGGTAGGCAGCGCCGGCGCGGAACGTCAGATCACCAACGTGGCGGCAGGTACGCAGGCCACCGATGCGGTGAACAAGTCGCAGTTGGATGCGCTCGCCGATAGCGTTGGCTCAGCCAGCCATTACTTCGCCGCTACCGGCAACGGTACCGACGACGCCGTCGCCAGCGACACCTACGCCACCGCTGCCGGTTCGGGCAGCTCCGCCGCGGACTATGCTTCCGCCTTCGGCAGCAGCGCCAACGCCCTCGGCAACTTCAGTACTGCAGTGGGCTACAACAGTTCGGCGCTTGGCGAATCCAGCGTAGCGATAGGAGCAAACGCTCAGGCCAACGCCCTCCATACCACCGCTCTAGGCGCCAATTCATCCGCCAACGGTGTGTATTCGATGGCGCTCAATGGCGGCACGGTCGACATCGGTTCCAACGCCAGCACCGCCATGGGTCTCGGCGCCTACGTAGGCCAGAACTCGATCAGTTCGATCGCTTTTGGCACGCTGGCGGCCGTTAACGCCAACGCACCCAGTGCCATCGCCATAGGCGCGCAATCGTGGGTTGCCAATTCAGCCGGCATCGCCATCGGTAGCACCGCCGGCTTTGTCGACAATATCCATCACACCATTAACTACGGCTCCGCGGCAGCTCAAGGATTTGGAGCAATCGCCCTCGGCAGCGCGACGAGCGCCATCGGCGAGGAGAGCGTGGCTATCGGCATCGGGTCTACTGCCCCGGGTAGCCGATCGATCGCACTGGGTGCCGGCGCAGGACGCGGCGGTCTCACCGATAGCGGCGTCGCTATCGGTGAGCTGAGCGAAGTCACCGGTAGCAATGCCGTCGCATTGGGTGCCTTTTCTGTCGCCGATCGTAACGACTCGGTCTCGGTAGGCAGTGCCGGAGCGGAGCGTCAGATCATCAATGTAGCAGCCGGCACGCAGGCTACCGATGCGGTGAACAAGTCGCAGTTGGATGCCCTGGCCGAAAATGTTGGTACGGCCACCCGTTACTTCGCCGCTACCGGCGATGCTAACGACGATGCCGTTGCCACGGGTGAGTACGCCACCGCTGCAGGCTCGGGAAGCAACGCTTTTGGCGATGGCGCTTCCGCGTTCGGCAGCAGCGCAGATGCCATCGGCGACTACAGCCTTGCTTCTGGCTACGCGGCCTCGGCCTTCGGCAGCAGTTCCATTGCCTTGGGTCATGACAGCGTAGCGGCGGGTAACTTCAGCATTGCCTTGGGTGCGTCCAGTAATGCCCAGGGCTTCGGATCGATAGCGATCGGTGGCTTGGCGCAGACCTCTCAACCGTTCAGCACGTCGGTAGGTTTCCTGTCGCACGTGAACGGCACCAGCGGTGTCGCCATGGGCTACCTGGCTTCGGCCGACGACAGTGCGATCGCGGTGGGCGCCAGCAGCAGTGCCGCCGAAGCAGGTAGTGCGTTGGGCGCCGGCGCCCAGGCGGGTAAGTTCGCGACGGCGCTTGGCACGGATAGTCGTGCCGACAACGGCGGTGTTTCCGTAGGTATCAGCACGCTTGCCAGCGCAAACAGCACGGCTATCGGCACGGAAAGCTGGGCCACCGGCAGCATGGCGACGGCACTTGGCTACAACAGCTACGGTCTTGCCGATAACTCGGTGGCCCTCGGCGCCAATGCCTGGGCTACGGCCGACAACAGCGTAGCGCTGGGTCAAGGTTCGCTGGCCGATCGGGCGAATGCAGTCTCGGTGGGTGCCGCCCACGACTGGCATGGGGCGGATGGTACGACCTACAAGGCGATCGATCGTCAGATCACCAACGTTGCCGCGGGTACCGAAGGCACCGATGCCGTCAACGTGGATCAGTTGAACGATGCCGTAGCCAATGCCGGCGGACAGGCCAACCGTTACTTCAAGGCCGATGGCAACAACGACGGCACGGACGACGCCGTCGCCAGCGGCACGAGGTCGGTAGCCAGCGGTGCGAATGCCAAGGCCGTGGCCGATGGATCCGTGGCGTTGGGCGCGAAAAGCACAGCTTCCGGTACCGAGAGCCTTGCGGTGGGCTACTCCGCCGTGGCAAGCGCCAACGCCAGCGTTGCACTGGGCGCCAATAGCAAGAGCCTTGCCTTTGACAGTGTTGCCCTGGGCAACGGCAGCGTAGCAACAGCAGCAGGCAGCGTCGCACTAGGCAACGGCAGCCTCGCCGATCGTGCCGATTCGGTGTCGGTCGGAAGCGTCAATGCCGAACGCCAGATCACCAACGTGAAAGCCGGCACCGCAGACACCGATGCGGTCAACGTGGCCCAGCTCAAGCAGGCCGGTCTGGTCAATGCGGATGGCAGCACTGTTTCGGCGGTGGCTTACGACGAGGGCAGCAACCGGCGCTCTGTCACTCTGGGCGATGGCAAGAATGGCACCACCGTCGCCAACGTTGCCGCGGGCATGGACTCCGGTCAGGCAGTGAACTTCGATCAGTACAAGTCGGCGATTGACACCCTCGGTGGCAACGCCGCGGTCGGAGCCAACGGCCTGATCACTGCGCCGATCTACAGCATCCAGGGAGGTCAATACCGCAACGTTGGGGATGCCTTCGGTGCACTGGACAGCGCGGTCTCGTCCTTGAATGGTCGTGTCGGCACACTGGAAGCCTCCGTCGGCGGCGGCACCGGCATCCCCGGCGTGGTGAGCGGCGAAACGGTCGCCATCGGTGAAAACAGCGGCGTGCAAAGCGGCAACGGCGGCACTGCCCTGGGTGCAGGTGCAAGCACGTCCGGTTCCACCGGCACCGCGATCGGGCAAGGCAGCGAGGTCACCGGTTCCAACGCCGTGGCGCTCGGTGCGGGCTCGGTGGCGGACCGGGACAACTCCGTGTCCGTGGGTAGCGCGGGTGACGAACGCCAGATCACCAACGTGGCCGCCGGTACGCAAGCCACCGATGCGGTGAACGTGAGCCAGATGACGGCCGCCACGCAAAGCGCCATCGAAGCTGCGCAAGCCTATGCCGACAACAGCGCCCAACAGACGCTCAACAGCGCCAATGCCTATACCGACAGCAAGGTCGCGAATCTTGTCACCAACGACAATTTCAACGCCTTCAAGGATTCGGTGAATCAGCAGTTCCACTCCGTCAACCAGCGCATCAGCCGCGTTGGCGCCATGGGTGCGGCGATGGCGGGCATGGCAGGTGCGATCGCTGCCGCGCCTGGCACCGACAACCGCGTCAGTGCCGCTGCGGGTACGTACGGCGGTCAGAACGCATTGTCCGTGGGCTTTGCCCGTCGCCTGCCAGGTAACGGTGCACTGCTGATCGGCGGCTCCGTCGCCGGCGGCGGCGAGTCCAGCGGCACGGTCGGCGTCAGCTTCGGCTGGTAACGCATTGCAGCCTCTTCCCGATGCGGGAAGAGGCTGCTTTTCCTCTACTCGCCCTGCCGTTCACGGCAGGCAGTAACCGGGTGATGACATATCGCCCACCCACTCGCCTGGGACGCGGATAACCCGGGACATCTCTTCAAGGATCCACGCATGAAGTCATTTCGTTCCTTTTGCAACAACGCCATCGCGGCTGCCTTGGCCTTGGCCATGCCAGCCATTCACGCCAACGCACCGACGTCACCCGACACCAAGGTGACGGCTGTCGCCGACGCAAACCAGACCCATAGCCGTTTCATCGTCACCTATCGCGACGGCAGCGCCGAGCGCGGCAGCAGTACGGCCGCGTTGCAAAATGTGAAAGCCGCGATCGGCCGCGCAGGGCTGGACCGCGCGACAATTTCCTCGACGGGTGCCAACATTGCGCCGCTTTCAGTCACCCACCAGCGCAAGCTGGCCGTTGGCTCCGACCTGATTCGCACCTCGCGCAAACTCAGCCAGAACGAAGCCAATAATCTGATGTTGCAAATCGCGGCCGATCCGGCCGTTGCCCACGTTCAACCGGATTTGCTCCTGCAGGCGGTGAAGGATTTCCGCGCACCAGCCAACCTGGAAACTGCGGTAAGGCAACGCCCCAACGCGCAACCGCAAACCTTCACACCGGATGATCCGGGCTATGCCACCTATCAGTGGCATTTCTCGAACGCCATCGGCGGCGCCAACATCAACAATGCCTGGGACCTGGCCGATGGCACCGGTGTTACGGTGGCCGTGATCGACACCGGCATCACCGATCATCCGGATATCGACACCTCGCTGGCCGACGCTGGCTACGACTTCATCTCCGATGGCTACATCTCGGGGCGTAGCACCGATGGACGAGTGCCTGGCGGCTGGGATACGGGTGACTGGACCAACGAGGCACCGTGGAATACCGCGAGCGATGGCTGCGTCGCCGCCGGAGGCGGTGAACCCAGCAGCTGGCACGGCACGCATGTCTCGGGCACGGTGGCCGAACTCACCAACAACGGCTCGGGCATGGCGGGCATTGCCTACCATGCGAAAGTGCTGCCGTTGCGTGCGCTCGGTCATTGTGGCGGTTACGAGTCCGACATCGCCGATGCCATCGTATGGGCATCGGGCGGCCATGTGGACGGCATTCCCGACAATACGCACGTGGCTCAGGTCATCAACATGAGCCTTGGCGGTGCGCAGCAATGCACCGCGACTTCGCCGGAATACCTCGCCATCCAGCAGGCCCTCGGCCTGGGCGTTACGGTGATCGCATCGGCAGGTAACAGTGCGGCCGATGTCTCCGGCTTTACGCCGGCCAGTTGCGCGGGCGTTATCGCAGTGGCGTCCAACGGTATCACCGGCAAGCGGGCGTTCTATTCCAACTACGGCACCGGCGTCACCCTGTCGGCGCCGGGTGGCGGCGTCTACCCGAACGATGGCACTTCCGGCCAGCCTGTTACCGAAGGCTTCGTGTTTTCGGCCCTCAATGACGGAGAGACCACGCCGGGCACACCGGACTACGCCGGCTATGCCGGTACCTCGCAAGCCTCGCCGCACGTTGCCGGTACGGTTGCCATGATCTTGAGCGCCACGCAGGCAGCCGGCATGCCGGCACCCTCCCCCGACGCGATCAAGACCATCCTCACCGAGTCGGCGCGTCCATTCCCGGTGGCCCAGGATCACGTCATCGGCGCCGGCATCGTTGACGCTGCAGCTGCCATCAACCTGGCGGTGAACGGTGGCGACGGCGACCCCGGCGATGGCGACAACGATCCCAGCACCACGCTGACCAAGAGCGTGATCCTCTCCGGCCAGACCGTTGGCGCGGGTGCCGCGGTTCGCTATTCGATCACCGTGCCGGCGGGTGCGACCACGTTGAATATCCGCACCATTGGCGGCAGCGGCGGTGATGTTTCGCTGTACGTCAAAGCCGACCGTTCACCGGCCACCGATGGCAGCGATGCCGATTTCAAATCGGCCAAGCCCGGTAACAACGAAGCCGTCGTCCTGCAAAAACCGGAAGCGACCACGTATTACATCCTTGTGGTCGGCGGCGAGAGCGCCACCGACAACCTGTCCGTACTGGCCGACTACAAGCTGTAATTGCACGCGTTGGTCGCGTGTAGAACCCCAGCCCATCAGCTGGGGTTCTTTTTGTTTCATGACTTCAGTCCGGTAATTCACGCGACTGCGCCAGCACTCGACACAGCAATGTCCACACCAAGGACGAGCCCATGCATGAGGTGGCCGAACGAGTGCCGAGCCGGCGCAAGACGATTACCAGCGCATCGCGTTTCGTGGAGGTAACCGCATGAGCAAGAAAGCACGTCCGCCGACGGGGAAAACCCTCGCCACCTTGCCGGCCGGCTACGCAGGCATTCACAACAGCATTGTCGAACTGCTCGACGCTGCACGCCATGCCGCGGCGCGCAGTGTCAATGCGCTAATGACGGCGAGCTATTGGGAGATCGGCCGCCGCATCGTGGAAGCCGAACAACAGGGCAAGCGACGTGCCGGCTACGGCGAGCAGTTGATCGAACGACTGGCGAGCGACCTCACCCGGCGATTTGGTCGTGGATTCAGTCGCCAGAACTTGCAACAGATGCGGTCGTTCTTCCTGACCTGGCCAATTCGCCAGACACTGTCTGGCGAATCTTTCCCGACGTTGTCGCAAGAGCATTCCGAAGTAGCGCCGATCCGCCTCAGGCGGCTCGACGAACTGGCACAGCTCTTCACGCTACCGTGGTCGACTTATGTGCGGCTGCTGTCGGTTAAGGACGAACACGCCCGCCAGTTCTACGAAGCCGAAGCCCTGCGCGGCGGATGGAGCGTGCGCCAGCTCGACCGGCAGATCAACAACCAGTTCTACGAACGCACGGCGCTATCGAAGAACAAGGCGGCGATGCTGGCGAAGGGCGCCATGCCGAAGCCAGCGGATGTCGTCACACCCGACGATGCGATCAAAGACCCGTATGTGTTGGAGTTCCTTGACCTCAAGGACGAGTATTCGGAATCCGACCTGGAACAGGCTTTGATCCAACAGCTGGAAGATTTCCTCCTCGAACTCGGCGACGGCTTCAGCTTCGTCGGCCGGCAGCGTCGCTTGCGCATCGACCAGACCTGGTATCGGGTCGATCTGCTGCTGTTCCATCGGCGCTTGCGCTGCCTCGTCATCATCGACGTAAAGCTCGGCGCGTTGACCCATGCCGACGTGGGCCAGATGCACCTGTATTGCAACTACGCGAAGGAACATTGGACGCTTGCCGACGAGAACCCGCCAGTGGGTCTGATCCTTTGCGCCCACAAGGGACACGCGTTGGCGCGGTATGCGCTGGAAGGCTTGCCCAGCAAGGTGATGGCGGCGAACTACCGGACGCTGCTGCCGGATGCCGAAGTGCTGCAAAAGGAACTGGAGAACACGCAGCGCCGGCTCGAATCTCGCGGTGCGATGCGTCGCAAGGCGCGCAAGAGATAAGGGTGTTCCGCTCTTTTTGAGCGCCCCGCATTCTTGCGCCCGGCGAAACACCTTGCATTGCTAAAGCCGATTATTACCGCAATACTTATAGACATCATCTATTACTGAGTTCGCCATGAACCTGCGCGATCTTCACTATCTGGTCTCCCTCGCCGAGCACCGCCACTTCGGCCGCGCCGCGGAAGCCTGCTTCGTCAGCCAGCCCACCCTTTCCACCCAGATCAAGAAGCTGGAAGACGAACTGGGCGTGGCCCTGGTGGAACGCACGCCGCGCAAGGTGCTGCTGACCGAGACGGGGCGCGAGATCGCCCGCCGCGCGCGCGGCGTGCTATCGGAAATCGACGAGATCAAGGCCATTGCGCAGCGCAC
>NZ_DATJMN010000028.1:0-3934 GCF_035508675.1 Dyella sp. | reverse complement strand
AACCCACAAATGGATGGCTAAACCCACCAGCTGCGGTGCAGCATCACGGCGATTCGGGCTCCCGTTGCGCGGGCTTGTCCTGCACCGGCTGGCGCTTGGGCAGGTCGAACATGATCTCCGGTTTCGCATGGGCCTCGATGCGCGCCTGCACGAACGCCAGCGCAGTGGCGATGGAGCCCACGATGGCGGCGAACAGCCACCATGCCATCGCGCCGGCGCCATGGCGCGTAAAGCACAGCACCCACGACAGTAAGGTCGCGATCAGCCATAACCAGCGCATAACGACTCTCAGCTGCAAATTCCCGGACCCGGCGATCATACTGCTGTGTTCCGGCCGGAACTGCGGCTGCCTACACGGCCCGAAACGCTGCGTACCCGTAATATGCCCGCCGATCAGGCAGGGACGACAAGGGACACCATGGCCGAGCAAAATCCGCCCACCTCCGCGGCGCCAGCGCCAGTGCGGCCTTACTGGGTCGACTGGCTGTCGATCGGGCTGGATCATTGCAAGCCGATCCGGGTTTCCCTGCTGGTCTTGCTGTTAGCCGGCATCGTGATCACCAACGTCGATCAAGCCGCCGAGCTGTTCCTGATCGCCATGTGGGTCGATCCCAGCAATACGCGCTATCTGTTTCTGCTGGCCGGCAGCGCGCTCGCCGGTCTCGCCGTCTGGTACACGGCGCACCAGGCCTATCGGCTGACCTATCCGCGCTGGCCGGCCCTGCAGGATCCGCGCGCCGCCGCGCTCAGGCGGTGGATCCCGCGCGGGCTGGGTATTCTGGTGCCGCTGCTGGTGGTGTTCGGTTACTTGATGGCTTTGCGCAGTATTCCCCACGCGGTGTGCGTCACCCACGCGCAGTGCCTGCGGCGCGACAGCCGCACCGCCGGCCTGTTGGTCGTGGCGGCAGCGATGATCGTGTTTTTCGCCGGTCGGCAATGGGTGCTGCGCGCCGCCGCCGCGCGCCGCGACAAGGCGTTCGAGCCGCGCGTGAACGCTATCGCCGCGCTGGGCACTACGCCCTTGAGCGTGTTTCTGTCCGCACTAATCCTCAACGTGTTGATCACCGTGCTGGTCGCGTTCCAGCCACGCCAGTTCGACGGCATGGGGGCCCTGGCAGTGTTGCTCATCGCTGCCAGTTTCTTTTGCATGAGCGGCGGCTTCCTGTGCATGCTGGCGGACCGGCGCGGCGTGCCCCTGCTAAGCCTGCTGGTATTGATGGCGGTGAGCCTGCATGCGCTGCATCTGAACGACAATCATCGTGTCCGCCAATACCCGGCGATGACGACGCACCAACGCCCAGCGCCGCCGCCGCCGGAGCAACGGGCGGATTTCGACGCATATGCGAAGGCGTGGCTGCACAGCCGTTGCATACCGCAGCACAGTTGTCCGGTGATCGTGGTGTCCACCGAAGGCGGCGGTTTGCGCAGCGCTGCATGGACCGCAATGGTGCTGAGCCGATTCACCGCGCTGGTCGACCAGGCACTCCCGCCGAACGGCACCGAGCCGATGTTCGAACGCTATTTGTTCGCGGCGAGCGGCGTGTCCGGCGGCAGCCTCGGCCTGGCGACCTATGTCAGCGCCCTGCAAGTTGCTCCGCAGACCGGAGAGGCGGCGCAAACACGCGCCGAAAACGTTCTGGATCACGACTTTCTCGCCCCGGTGATGGCGAACGCCTGGTTCATCGATTTCACCCAGCGCTGGCTGCCGGGCGCATTGTTCGATGATCGCGGCCATGCGCTCGCCCGTGCCTGGGAACAGGCGGCAGAAGAACAAGGCGTCGACGCACTGGCGCAGCCCTTTGCCGCCTTGTATCAGGACAGCCGCGGCGAATTGAGCACGAATGTGCCGGCCTTGTTTTTTAACAGCACCACGGTCGCGCAGGGCTGGCGTTTCGTGGAGCACCCGTTCCGGCCGTTTGCGTCGGCACCATGGAGCATCGCCTACGACGGCGCGCACTGGCTGGACCCGCGCGTACCCCTCAGCGAAGTCGTACTCAATAGTGCGCGCTTCACCTATTTGAGCCCGGCGGGCACCTTGCAGACTGCCAGTCATACGTCCTTGTCGCCGGCGCTGTTCCAATTGGTGGACGGCGGCTACTTCGAGAATTCGGGCACGACCACCTTGCTGGAGATCATGCAACGCTTGCGCGCGATGGCGGCCGCCCAAGGGCAAGCCCTGCACTTCATTGTGCTGCATATCAGCAACGACCCCAGTCTGCACGACTTTGTCGACGCGCACGATCCACATCGGCCGCTCCCGCTTTACTCGGTCGCGTGCCCGCGCACACCCAGCCCGACCGAGCAGCATGGCTACGGTGAAGCAACCGCGCCGATGGTAGCCCTCCTGGACACGCGCGATGCGCGTGGCGAGTTTGCACGTGCGCAACTGCTCGCCTCGTTGCAGCTCGATGCCGCCGAGCCAGGGCGTGGCGACGTGCTGTGGCACATGCGTCTGTGCCCCGGCAACTATCCACTGCCGCTCGGCTGGACGATGTCGCCGCCGGTGTTCGACGAAATGCATCGCCAGCTCGAATTGAACTACCCCATGGCCAGCATGGGCGCGTGGCTCGCCAGCGAATTGAAGGGGGCGCGCCAACCCTGAGTGTCGCGCCGCTTGAGATGGACGCGGCGCATCATGGCTCGATGGCAGATCTTCCCCATGCATTCAAAGGCCGCGGTGCCGCGTCCAATCCACAAGGGCGTTTCGAGCATATCCGCCGCCACGCCGAAGACGACGGCTGGCAACACGCCACGCTGGACGAAGCGCTGCCGCGTCCGCGCACCGAAGTGAGCGAGGAATATGCGCGCAGCGTCATTACCCGCAATGATTCGCCGGACCTGGCCTTTACACAGGCGCTCAATCCGTTTCGTGGCTGCGAGCACGGCTGCATTTATTGCTATGCACGCCCCAGCCATAGTTATTTGAACCTGTCGCCAGGTTTGGATTTCGAAACCAAGCTGAGGGCCAAGAGCAATCTCGCCGAGGTGCTGCGCGCCGAACTGGCCAAGCCCGGTTATCGGCCCAGCCCGATCAATATCGGCAGCAATACCGATCCGTACCAGCCCATCGAAAGAAAGTGGCGCATCACGCGCGCCGCACTGGAGGTGCTGGCCGAGTGTCACCATCCGTGCACCATCGTCACCAAGAACGCGCTGGTCGAACGCGACCTGGAGATCCTGCAACCGATGGCGCGCGAGCGCCTGGTGCAAGTGTTCGTCTCGGTCAACGCGTTGGACAACCAGCTGGCGGCGAAATTGGAACCGCGCGCCAGCGCACC
This sequence comes from Dyella sp., assembly GCF_035508675.1. Classification (GTDB taxonomy): domain Bacteria; phylum Pseudomonadota; class Gammaproteobacteria; order Xanthomonadales; family Rhodanobacteraceae; genus Dyella_B. Next base: position 656 of record NZ_DATJMN010000028.1, on the reverse strand, counting down.
CCACCGCCGCCTCAAAGCCGTGCGCACGCTTGCCGAGGCGGGCGTGCCGGTGGGCGTATTGGTGGCGCCGATCATTCCCGCCTTGAACGATCGCGACATGGAAGCGGTGCTCGAACAAGCCGCCGAGGCTGGCGCAAGCTGTGCGGGCTACACGGTTCTGCGCCTGCCTTATGAATTGAAAACGCTGTTCCGCGAATGGCTGGAACTGCATGTACCGCAACGTGCCGAACACGTCATGAGCCTGGTGCAGCAACTCAACGGCGGCAGGACGTACGACAGCAACTTCGCCACGCGCATGCGCGGGCAGGGCGTGTTTGCGCAATTGCTGCAACGGCGCTTCGAGATAGCTTGCCGCCGCCACGGCTTTGGACGAGCACGCGAGTTACAACTAGATACGTCGCGTTTCGTGCCGCCGCGTGAGGCTTCGCCACAAGGCGAATTGTTTTGACGCGGCGATGAACTAGATGTTCGACATTCCCGCGCGTGCGGGAATGTCGGCGAAAAAGATCCAGTGATTCACTGCGGCGGCAAATACTTCTCAAACCAGTTCAATGCCCGCTGCAACACGTCGCGCTGGTTCGCCGGATTGTAGAAATGGTGGCCTTCGTTGGCGTACACCACCAGCGAGGTCGGCACACCGAGCGTGCGCAGCGCAT
>NZ_DATJMN010000027.1:0-5949 GCF_035508675.1 Dyella sp. | reverse complement strand
ATCTCGCAAACCGAGCGCACCGGATCGCGTACGGGAATCTGCAGCTCATCAAGGCGCACTTGCGCCCGCGCGGCCATCGCGATGTCGTGCGCGACCGTCACTAGTCCGCCACGCGTGGGATCGCGCATGAAACGCAATCCCGGCAGGTCGAGCAGCGCCTGGCAAAGCGGGAATACCGATGCCGAATCGGAGGCGACGTCGCCACGCAAGCCGAATTCCTCCCGCGCGAGCATTACGGCAATGCCATGATCGCCCACCGGTCCGCTGACCAGTACGGCGTCGCCGATGCGAACCCGATCGAGCCCAAGGCGTAACTGCGGATCGCGCGTGCCCACGCCGGTGGTGGCGAGGTACAGGCCGCCGCCTTCGCCGCGGCGGACGACCTTGGTGTCGCCGGTGACGACTTGGACCCCGGCATGCTGTGCGGCGCGGGCGAGACTGGCGACGATGCGGTCGAGCTGCTTGAGCGCAAGCCCTTCTTCGATGAAGGCATTGAGGCTCAAGTACAGGGGCGTCGCGCCGACGACCGCCAGGTCGTTGACCGTGCCGTGTACGGCGAGCGAACCGATATCGCCGCCGGGGAATTCCAGCGGCTGCACCGTAAAGCCATCCGTGGTGATCACGATTTCATTGCCGTGTATCGGCAACGTGGCTGCGTCCGCGCGTGTATCCAGCCAGGGGTTGGCGAGATGGCGCGCGAACACGTCGTCGATCAGTTCGCGCATGCGCCGGCCGCCATTGCCGTGAGCCAGCAGGATATGGGTCTCTCGCATCGTCATGTGGTCGTCCGTGTGGCTTCGATGAGTTGGCCGAAACTGATGCCGGCATCGTTGGGAGGGATGCTCGCGGGCAGGTATGCATCGAAGCCTGCATCGCCGAGTTCCGCCAAGGCATGCTCCGCGAGCAGTCGATTCTGGAAGACGCCGCCCGTGAGGCCGACCGCGAAAGGGCCGTGCTCAGCCTGCACATGCCTGGTGATGTCGAGCAACGTCGTTGCCAGGCTTGCGTGGAACGCGGCGGCACGCGCGCCGATGGACATGCCTGCGTCTTGCAGCATCGGCAGCAGGGCGCTCCAGTCGGCTTCCCACAGCTGCCGGGCATTTTTCTCGATCGCCATGCTAACGGGCTTGGCCGGCCATGCGGTGCGTGCCGCCGTTTCGAGCATCATCGGCGCCTGCGCTTCGAAACTTGCCATCTGGGTCAGCCCGAGCATGGCCGCGGCACCGTCGAACAAACGACCGACGGCGCTGGTGGTGGGTGCATTGAGACGCCGTTGCCATGCATGGCGAAGCACGTCCGCACCAGCGGGCGCCGCGTCCCACTCGCTTCCGGTCTCCCATGCCAGCGCACATGCGCTGCGCCACGGTTCGTGCGCGGCGCGCTCGCCACCCGGCAGGCGGAACGGGCGCATCGTCGCCACGCGACGCCACGATCCCGGCGCTCCGAGCAATGCTTCGCCGCCCCAGATCGTGCCGTCCTCGCCGTAGCCGGTTCCATCCCAGGTGAAGACGAGCCAGCGTTCGACGTCCGGATATTCGCCGGCAAGCGCCGATGCGTGGGCGTGGTGGTGAAAAACCTTCGTCAACGACAAGCCGCATTGCTCTGCCCAGCGCGTGCTGGCGTACGCGGGATGCGCATCGTATGCGACGTGCTCGGCGTGCACGCCATACAAACGCTGCAGGTCGGCGAGGGTGCGGTGGAATACCTCCAGGCTGCGCGGCGAATTCAATTCGCCGATGTGCGGTGAGATCACCACACGCCTGTCCCAGGCAATGCCGACGGTGTTCTTGGCGTGTCCGCCCACCGCCAGCACAGGGCGTTCGATCGCGTGGGGGAGTTCCCATTCCAAGGGTGCGTTGCCGCGTCCCAGGCGCAGCATGCGCGCGCGGCCGGCGACCACCTGCAATACGGGATCGTCGGCGGGCCGCACGATCGGCCGATTGTGATGCAGGCAGGCATCGGCGACGTGACGCAATCGCGCTGCGACGTCGGCTTGGTCGATCAACACGGGCTCCCCGCTGATATTGGCGGAGGTCGCGACCAGCGGCACACCGACGTCGCCGAGCAGCAGATGATGCAGCGGACTGTAAGGCAGAATCACGCCGATGTCGTCCAGGCCGGGCGCAATCTCCTCGCACAAGCCGCCGTTGCGCCGGCGCCTGACCAGCACGATGGGACGCATGACGTCGCGCAGCCTGCACTCGCTCTCGGTGTCGAGTTCCACGGCGCGGCGCAGTGCGGCAAGATCATCGTCGACCGGAAACATCACGGCCAGCGGTTTGGCCGGCCGCGGTTTATGCACGCGTATCCTTGCCACCGCTGCCGAGTGCGTGGCATCGCACATCAGGTGATAGCCGCCGATGCCCTTGACCGCCACGACCTGGCCCGCCTTCAGCGCAGCGACGCAGGCGGCAAGCGCTTTGGTGGAATCGTCGACGACGGCGTCGCCCTGGACAAACATCAGTTGCGGACCGCAAACAGGGCAGGCGAGTGGTTCGGCATGAAAGCGCCGATCGCTGGCGTCGTTGTATTCCCTGCGGCAATCCGCACACAGCGGGAACGCCGCCATGCTGGTGTGCGGGCGATCGTAGGGAAGCCGCTCGATCAGCGTATAGCGCGGCCCGCACTGCGTGCAGTTGATGAAGGGGTAGCGATAGCGGCGATCGTTCGGGTCGCGCAGTTCGCGCAGGCAATCGTCGCAAGCGTAGTAATCCGGCGGCACGTGCACGTCGGCGTGCGTGCTTTCTTCGCTGTCCAGGATGGCGAAGGTCGGGCTATCGAAGGGCGGGATCTCCTCGCACGATACGATCCTTGGCTTGGCCAACGACGGTGCTTCATGCACCAGTGCCCACTGGAATTGCTCCAGCGCGACAGCGTCGCCATCGGCCTCGATTTCCACCTGGCCGGAGCGGTTGCGCACCCAACCCTTGAGCTGCAGCCGCTGCGCGAGCCGATAGACAAACGGACGATATCCGACGCCTTGGACCTGGCCGCCCAGCCATAACCGCATCGCCACCTCATGACCGCGAGAACTCATGGCGCGCGGCCACGCCCAACGCAAGACGGCATCATGACATCGCCATCTTGTTCGATTCGCGGATGCCGCTTGCCCACCAGATGCGGCATGCGCCTTCATCAGACACCATGCACGGGCCGATCGGATGCTGGGGTGTGCAGGCGCGTCCGAACAGGAAGCACTCGTTGGGACGAATCTTGCCCAAGACGACCTTGGCGCAATCGCAGCCCAGCGGCATCTCCCCGGCGCGCTTTCGCGCGTCGTCGCCATGGATGGGGAATCGCCGGCGCGCATCATGCGCGGCGTACGCGGGTTTGAGTGCGAAGCCCGAGGCGGGAATGGTGCCCACGCCGCGCCACGGCGCATCGATGACGTCGAATGCATCGGCAAGCTGCTGCCTCGCCGTGGGGTTGCCGTCAGGGTGCGCCACTTCGGCATAGCAATTGTCGAGAAAGTAGCGTTGTTCCTGTATTTGCCGCAGCACAGAGTAGGTGGCGGCCAGCAGCGATTCCGGCGTAAAGCCGGCGACCGCGGCGGGAAGCCCGTGCTTGTCCACGACAAATTGCCATTCTTCCGGCCCCATGATGGTCGACACGTGCCCCGGCGCGATCAGCGCGTCGAAACCCGGCGTGCCCGAATCCAGCAGCATCGCCACCGCCGGCCAGGTCAGCCGCCCGGAAAGCAGCACGTAGAGATTCCCCGGAACGCCCTCGATCAGCATGGCGGCCACCGGCGCGCTGGTCGTTTCGAAGCCTGCGGCGAAAAAGACGACCGGCACATCCCGATTCGCGCGCGCGATGCGCACTGCTTCCATCGGCGTAGCGATGGGGCGTATGTCGGCACCGGTAGCGCGTGCCTGCTCGAGCGACCGCGCTTCGCTTTTGGGCGCGTTGACGGGAACGCGCAGCATGTCGCCGAAAGCGACAAGCATGACACGTTCACGCAGCGCGAGTTGGATGGCGCAGTACACGTCTTCCTCGGGGCACACGCATACCGGGCAGCCGGGTCCCGGAATCAGTTCGATGTTCGCCGGCAGCGCTGCGCGCAATCCGGCCATCGAGATCGAGCGCTCGTGACCGCCGCAGACGTTCATGATCTTGACCGTGCGCGGCAAGGCCATCGCATGAATGCGCTGCAGCCACTCGCTGGCGCTTACGGACATGGCCTTATTCCGCGGCGATCGGTGCGGACGCATGGCCGGGCACGCTGCCGGCTGCAGGGCGCGAACGGCGCACAGCCGCTTCGCTGCGCAGCCAGTCCAGCCACGTGTCGAGCCCGATGTGCTTGCGCGCCGATAGCGGCATGATCGGTGCGGCATTCGCCAGCTCCCGCACGTGGCGGCTTGCATCGTCGATGCTGAAATCGTCCAGATGCGGCAGCAGATCGGTCTTGGTAATCAGCACGGCCTCGGCGACGCGGAACATTACCGGATACTTGGCCGGCTTGTCGTCGCCCTCGGTGACGGCGAGCAGTACGACATGCCGATGCTGGCCGAGGTCGAAACTGGCAGGGCAGACGAGGTTGCCGACGTTTTCGATAAAGAGAATGTCCACGTCGTCGAGCGAAAGCTCATGCAGGGCCTCGTGCACCATATGGGCATCGAGATGGCAGGCGCTTCCCGTGGTGATCTGGATGGCCGGCACGCCCCTGGCGCGAATGCGCCGGGCGTCGTTTTCGGTCTCGAGGTCGCCTTCGATCACGGCGATACGGAATTCGTCTTTCAGCGCATCGATGGTCGCTTCGAGCAGGGACGTTTTGCCGGCGCCGGGCGAGGACATCAGGTTGACGGCGAGCACGCCGTGCTTGTCCAAGTGCATGCGATTGTGGCCAGCGGCATCGTTGTTCCTGGCGAGCAGATGGGTGAGCACGCTCACCGCCGTGACGGCGTTCCCGCTGTTGGCGGGACGGTAGACGAGCTGCCGGTTGGCGGGTGTGATGTTGCAGCCGCAGGTATCGCACATGTCCGTTCTTCCTCGTTGCCGTTTACGTGGTCAGTTCCACATCGGTCAGCAGCAATTCGTCGCCACTGATGAGCACCGTGCGCCAGTGGCCGCAGGCGCCGCAAACCAATCGATTCGATGTGGCCGCCGTTTCCGCGCCGCATTGTTCGCAACGCACGCGCAGCGGTGTTTGCATGATTTTCAGCCGGGCTCCATCGGCGATGGTTCCGCTGCTGGCCAGCGGATAGGTGGCTTGCAACAGGTCCGGCTCCACCCCTGAAAGAGGCCCTACGCTGAGGGTGATCGAAGCAACGCGCTGCGCGCCGTGCTCGGCGGCCAGGATCTCGACCTGATCCAGCAGTGCGCGGCATATCGAAAGCTCATGCATGGGATGGGTCCGTGCCGCGCATTCAGTTTTCGCCCGCTTGAACCATGGTGTCATAGGTCTCCCACGCGGAGCGTGCCGCCTGGGGATGGATTTTCTGGATGGCGTAACCGACGTGCACCATCACGAAATCGCCACAATCGACCTGCGCGTCCTGAAGCAAGAACAGGCTGACATCGCGTTCGATTCCCTTGGCCTCGCAATGGGCGACGTGGCCTTCGATCGCGACGACGCGCATGGGAATGGCGAGGCACATGGATGGCGTCACTCCGAACCTGGGCTCGCCGCTTGCAACGCGGATGGCGTTGAAGGGATCGCCTGAGAGTTGCGTTAAATCAATTCGATCATACTCGTACAGGCTTGCAGTTCAACACGGATTCGGCGATCCGGCTTGATCAAAATCAAGCCTGGGCAAATGGTGAAGTACGAGTTGTTGCCGCACATGAATCAGCACGCCGTAATCAGCATCTCGTAGTCTTGGCCTTCCCAGGTTTCCGTGTCTCGCCATAGGAACGTGAATTGGATGGTTTCTCCGGCGGCGAGCCCGGCGATCGGAAGATCGACGACATGGAGCCCGAGCGTCGTATCCCTGGTGTCGTCGTCGCGGA
>NZ_DATJMN010000026.1:0-8262 GCF_035508675.1 Dyella sp. | reverse complement strand
CGGTCATGACGCCAATGCGCGGCTTTTCCGGCTCACTCAACTGATACAGCAGCTTGGCGACGTCGTATTCAAGAAAGGTTTCGCGATTCGGATCAAAGAACGGAATCGACAGCGTCCGATCGACCTGCTTGCCCGGTTTGGCTGGCGGGTAATCGGCCTGGTCATCGGCTGGGGTCTCGCTCGGCGGATGCGTGGTGCCGACCAGGCCGAAGAAAATACGCTCGCCGTTGCTGCCTCCGCTGAGCGGCGTAAGGCCGTTGCCTTCGGCGCTGGCCTCGTCATCCGAATAAGGCACCGGATCGGCGATCTGCAGGTGAATGCGGCCATGAGAGCGCGCCACGATCTCCTGCAGCATCTCCGCGACGCGCTGTTCGTAGCTGCGCCACTGCGGCAAATCCTTCGTCGCGTGCTGCGAAAAATACAAGGTGAGCCACACCGGACGATGCACGCCATCGACGATCTGGCGTGTCCCCGGCGAAAGCGTATACAAGCCATCTTGGGTCAGGTCGAAGCGTTCCGGCGCCAGCCAGCGGCTGGTGACCAGCGTGAGGCTGCAATAGGCCAGGATCAGCGCGACCAGTCCGCTGACCAGCATGGTGCGTCGACGCAAAGGGAAGCCAAAAAGCATGTCAATGGCTCCGCTTCATATCGAGCACCAGCACCCCGGCGGTGAGCCACGCCACGATGGTGAGGATGAAATACAGCAGATCGCGCACGTCGAGCACGCCGCGCGCAATCGCTTCGTAGTGCCGCAGCATCGACAAGTGCGCCACGCCGTTCACCAGTTTGCGTGGCAAGCTGCCCTGGAAGAAATCCAGTACCTGCGATTGCCCGGCAAGGATCAGCAGCACGCACACCACGGCGGTGAGGATGAAGGCCACCACCTGGCTGCTGGTGACCGTGGACAGGCACGCGCCGATCGCCAGGAATGCCCCGGCCATCAGCCAGCTGCCGATGTAACCGGCGACGATGATGCCGTTGTCCGGCGACCCCAGATAGTTGACGGTAATCCAGATCGGGAATGTGAGCAGCAAGGCAAGACCGACGAACAGCCACGCCGCGAGGAATTTGCCGAGCATCGCCTGCCACAGGTTGATCGGCAGCGTCAGCAGCAATTCCTGCGTGCCGGACTTGGCTTCTTCCGCCCACAAGCGCATCGACACCGCCGGCACCAGGATCAGATAGAGCCATGGATGCATCACGAAGAACGGTTGCAAATCGGCAATGCTGCGATCATAGAAATCGCCGACGTAGAACGTGAGTATCCCTGAGAGCACCAGGAAGATCACCAGGAACACGTAGGCCACCGGCGTCACGAAATAGCTGCGCAATTCGCGGCGCATGACCGCCGTCACCGGACTCATGGCTGCACTCCCGAGTCGGTGCCCAGCGTGATCTGGCGGAAAACTTCATCCAGGCGGCCGCGCTCGAGCTGGATTTCGGAAATTTCCAGCCCTTGCTGGCGCAGCAAGGTCTCGACCGGCTCAAGGATCCGCTCGCCGGATTTGGGAAAAACCGTGACACGGCCATCGAGCGGGTCCACTTCGATACCCGCCACTTGCGGCAGGCGCCCGAGCATTTCCTGCGAAATGCCGCTGCCTTGGGCGCTGAAGGACACCGCACCGTGATAGCGCGAGCGCGCCTCCAGCTCCGCGGGTGTGGCATCCGCGCGCAGCTGCCCGCCGGCGATGATCACTACGCGGTTGCACAGCGCGTGCACTTCTTCCAGCAGATGCGTGGAAATGAGGATGGTGCGCTCGCGCGCCATCGTATCGATCAGGCGGCGCACGGCGTGTTTCTGGTTGGGGTCGAGACCGTCGGTGGGTTCGTCCAGCATCAACACCGGCGGATCGTGCAGGATGGCCTGCGCCAGGCCAACGCGGCGGCGCAGTCCCTTGGACAAGGTATCTACGCTGACGCCCAGCGCGTCCTCCAATTGCAGGTGGTTGATCACCTCATCGAAGCGGCGCCGCCCGACATCGGAGCGCAACCCGCGCACGCGCATGATGAATACCAGGAATTCGCGCACCGTCATTTCGCCGTAGCTGGGTGCGCCTTCCGGCAGATAGCCGAGCGCACGCTTGGCCTCCAGGGGTTGCTTGATCACGTCGTGCCCGCAGACGCGTGCCGTACCGGCGCTGGGCGCAAGAAAACCGGCGATCATGCGCATCGCCGTGGTCTTGCCTGCCCCATTGGGGCCTAGCAGACCCAGCACCTGACCTGGTTCGGCATAGATGCTGAGCGCGTCCACCGCGGTCAAATGGCCGTACCGCTTAGTGAGCTTGTCGGTCTCGATCATGTTCGCTCGCGAAAGGAACCGCAACGCAATGTACCGCAAGCGCGCGATAAAGTTCGACGCGCCATCCAAAGCAGCATGACGAAAAAGCCCTCCACAAGGGAGGGCTTTTTCTGGATCTGCAGTGCGCCGCTTACTTCGCCGTGCTGGCCGGAGCCGGTGCGCTGCTGCTGGAGGCCGGCTGCGGATTGTTGCTCAGCACGCCCGGCTGCTTCATGCCGGCCTGCTGCTCCGGCGTCTGCGCCGGCACGGCGCCACCGGCAATCCCTGGGGTATCGCTTACTGGCAGATACACCTCGTATTGCGCGTAGGTAGTGATGTTGCCGGAGTTGTCCTTCACTTCGGGCTGCACTTCGATGTCGTAGCTGCGATCAGTGATTTCGTTGAACTTCAGGCCGTGCGTCTGCGCATAGGCTTCGAGCTGCTCGCGGGTGTTCTTCACGCCAACGATGGTGCCGTTCCACTTCGCCATCAGCGCGGGCTTGCCGAACGCCAGCATGGCGCGCACGTTGTTGTCGATCACCAGATGGCCATTGCGATCCTTGTCGCCGGGGTTCAATGCCGGGGCGTTGGCCGGGGCGGCGCTGGTGCTGGCGGAAGCCACCTGGTCGGTCAGCGAGGGCGGCGTTTCCGGCGTCAGCTGGTAGCTCTGGCCGTTGACGGTGAGGCTGTTGTTGTCGATCGGCATCGCCACGTCGAACGAATAGGTCTGATCGCCGAAATTGGTGGTGTAGACGATGCGCGGACCGATGATGTTCACGCCCAGCTTCTTCGCCGCTGCCTTGATTTCGTTCTCGGCAGCCGGCACGGCATCGTTCATGGCATCGATCAGGCCACCCTTGAGGTTGATCTGGGTGGACACCAGCAGCACCGGCGTGGGCTTGGTCTGTTCCATGTAGGGAACCAGATCGCTGTAGTCGACGTTCGGCACGCTGGCCAGCACGTTCTGCAGGTTGTTCAAGCTGTACTGGATGAAGGCGTCGGGCTGGCCGTGGATGTACAGGTTGGAGTAGCGATCCAGCAGGTTGAAGCCGTAGCTCACGTCATACGACCAGGTGATCTTGGTCAGCTTGCCGGTGTTGCCCTGGCGCAGCAGGTCCAGGGTGAAATGCTTGTCGCTACCGCGCCAGGCATTGTCCAGGTTCCAGATCAGCTGCGCGCTGTTGACGGTGCTGTCGATCTGGTTGAATGCCGGCTTGGCGTTGGCGATGGTCAGCTTGCCGTCGCCCACCTTGTCGTCCTGGCTGCTCCAGCTGATCTCGGCGCCCGGGCCGAAAGCGCTGCCGGACAGGCTGTATTGGGTTCTCGCATCGTACGCGCGCAGGACGCCGTAGTCAGGGAAGGTACGGAAGTTGGACACCATGTCGTAGACCTGGCGCAAGTCTTTGCTCACTACCAGTGACCGTTCAACGTGGCCACTGCCGGGCATGATGATGCCCACCACGACGCCGGCAACGACGACGATGATGAGGGCAACGATGAATTCCAGAACACGCGTCATTCCAGGTTTCTCCGAGACGTCTCTCTAGGTGCGGTGGAAAGCGCAGGTCGGAACGGACCGCCTTCGGGTGGTCTTCCAACGAGGGAAACCGCATCAGGACGGGGGTCGGCCGGCGCCAGGATGCTCTGATTGATTCAGCGTAGGCATCACCGGCCCTGTCTGTTCGCAGGCCATAGGGCCGACGGCGAAGGCAGACTGGCGGTCTGTCGAGCCGGCGAACCGAAGGTACGCAAACGGACAGGGTCGGTGATGCCTGCGCTGAAGCAGTCAGAGCATCCTTAAGCTGCCGATGGTACTTGCTCGCGCGAAGGAACGCTACGGGCCTACGAGACCCATAGGATTGCGTTGCAGGGCAGCATTTGGGGGCGTCAATCGGGAATCGAGAATCCTCAATCGCAAAAGCGAACTGCAGCAGCTTGGGAGCTGTGGCCTTTGACGATTTACGACGTACGATTTCCGAATCCCACCCTACCCGGCGCCTCAAACGATCCCCAGCTCCAATGCCTTGAGTACGGCGCGCGTTCGATCACGCACGCCCAGCTTGGAGAGAATGTTGGAGACGTGATTTTTCACGGTGCCCTCGGCGACCTTGAGCGAATTGGCAATTTCCTTATTGCTGTAGCCGCCGGACAGCAGGCGCAGAATCTCCGTCTCGCGTTCGGTCAGCGGATCAGGCTGCTCCAGGCTGGTGAATTGATTATGGATGCGCCCCACGCCGGCCAGCAGACGCTGGGTGACCATCGGCGCCACCAGCGAGCCGCCATTGGCGACGGTGCGCACCGCCTCCACCAGTTGTTCGAGCGATACGTCTTTCAGCAGATAGCCGCGCGCACCGGCCTTCAAGCCCTGCAGCACAAGCTGATCGTCATCGAACGTGGTGAGGATGATGGTGGGCGGCAACTCGTTGCGCGTCGAAAGCGCCTGCAGCACTTCCAGGCCGCTCATATTGGGCATGCGCAGGTCCAGCAGCACCACGTCAGGCTTGATGCGCGGAATATCCTGCACGGCTTGCACGCCGTCCGCGCACTCGGCCACCACGCGAATGTCCTCCGCCAGATCGAGCAGGGAACGCACACCCTGACGCACCAGGTTCTGGTCGTCGACGAGACAAACGGAAATCATCGCGGATCCTCGCAGCAGGGACGACTTGTCGGAGCCTGTTTGCGATCCTTGCACAGTCCACGCAGAGATGCCCCCTGGGACGACAATGGTCGGCGCGGATTGTGCAGGTGTCGCAAACGGGCTCTGAGGCTTATGAAATTCTGGCAAGTCATCAGGTAAGGCTCAATGCAGGGGGTTCGAACCGGGAAGGTGTATGGGCTAGCACCGAGGGTTCCCCCAATGGAAGACGGATGCTGAGGGCAAAACCCTGCCCTGTCCCGCTCTCCATGGCGACGTCGCCGCCGAATTCGGCCAGGCGTTCACGCATCCCTGACAGCCCGTTGCCCGGCGTGACATCACTGGCGCCGCGGCCATCGTCCCGCGCACACAGGCTCAGCAAGGTCTCGCCCTCATAAGTAAAGACGAGCCACAGGTTGCGCGCGCCGGCATGCCGGGCCGTGTTGGTGATGATTTCCTGCACACAGCGCAGCAACACTTGTGCGCGGCGCGGGTCTTCCACACTGAAGCGCGGCGGGATGGTTAGGTGCACGCGCAGGCTCGGCACGCCGTCGATCAGGCTTTGCAGGGCCTGGGTCAGGTCGATCGCGTCATCCTGGCGCAACTCGCTGACCGCCTCGCGTACGTCGGCCAGTAACAGGCGCGCCGTACTTTGTGCCTTGCGTACATGCACGGCGGCCGATTCGTTGCTGAGGTGGCTGGCCACTTCCAGATTGAGGCTGAGCGCCGTGAGGTGATGGCCGATCACGTCATGCAGCTCCCGCGCGATGCGCATGCGCTCGGCGATGCGGGTGGATTCGGCCAGCAGCGCGCGGGTGGCGCGCAACTCGGAAATGAGGCGCCGCTGGGCTTCGCGCTCCTCCGCCTGCTGGTTGGCGACCGTCGATACCACGAACACCAAGCCCGAGAAAGCCGTGTAAATGCATGCCTGGAGCACGGCCCCCGTAATGCTGTACTCGGGGAACGTGGAAAACAGTGCCGCCAGACATACCGTCTGCAACACCATCCAGGCCACCCCGATCCACGTCGGCACTACCCAGGGCAGGATGACCGATACCACCACCAGCAAGATCGCCGACAAGCCGCTATGGCTGTACCACCCGACCATCAGCGCCGCCGCAGTCATCAGCAACAATCCCAGTAGCCGCCCGCCGACGTGCGTGCGGGTGCCCAGATTGTTGGTGATCAATAGATAGAGGATGCCGAAGATCAGGTAGAACAGCGTAAACAGCAGCAAGGCGAAGTTGGGCCGGTGCAACAAATCGAGCCGTTCCGTGGCCCAGTTGGTGAACAGCGGCGTGCCATCGCAGAGATAAGCGATCAGCCCCGTGATGCGCAAAAGCCGTATGTGATTGAAATTGGTCATCGCCATGCCCGCATCATAGGACCGCCCCGGCGCGATGGAATGCGCGGGAAGTCATACGCACCATCGTAACGCTCCCAGGTCCCTATGCTCCGGATTTAAGGCAACACTGAGGTTCGCATGCGCGCACCGCCAACCCATGCGCTCCGATTCCGCCTTGGCGTCGCCCCAGGTCGGCGGCAGCGTGTCGATCGGGCAGCGCTAGCTTCTGGTTTTACAAAGCTTTTACATGTCAACTCATGCCGCAATACAGGATGTGCCGCCCCAAGTCGCATGCCATAATGCGCCGGACCTGGGCCGTCAGTCGGTCTTGACCAGCCACTACTTACTGCGGAGCAACGAATGGCCCTTGCCATCCGCGACGTGCGCGAGCACGACCTGGATGCCGTCCTGGCACTCAACAACACTGCCGGTCGCTCCATCCTCGCCCTGGACGCTGAACGGTTGCGCTACTTCTACGAACACGCCGATTACTTCCGCGTGGCCGAGATCGACGGGCATCTTGCCGGTTTCCTGATTGCCCTGCGTGATGGCCGCGATTACGTCAGCCCCAACTATCTGTGGTTCAGCGAACACTACCCGTCGTTCGTCTACATCGACCGCATCGTGATCGCCAACGCCTATCGCCGCCACGGCCTGGGCCGCATCTTCTATTGCGACGTGAACAGCTATGCCGAAGTGCGGGTGCCCCTGCTCACCTGCGAAGTGTTCCTGGAACCGGCCGATGATGTGGTCGTGCTGTTCCATGGCACCTACGGCTTCCAGGAAGTAGGGCAGCAGCGCATGGGTGAACGCGGTCCACAGGTGAGCCTGCTCGCCAAGGACCTACCCAGCTATACCTACGTGCGCGATACGTATCTGGAACATGATGGCCTGCCCGATCTTCCCTGGCTGGCGGACCGCGCGCGCACGTTGACCGACCAAGACCCCCAGACTCGCCGCCTCGCCGGAGAGCGGCGTACATGAATGCAAAAACGGAAACCTCCGATGCCTGCGATCTGCGTTTCGGGCAGGTCGGCATTGCCTGTGTCCGAGTGCGGCGGCCCGATGCGGCAGCCCTGTGCGAAGAACTGGAACGCCGCGTACGTTCCGCGCCGCAGCTGTTTTCCCGCGCCGCGGTAGTGCTGGATTTGAGCCATCTGCTCGACCTGCCGGACGACGGCACGGTCGACGCGTTGCTCGAAGCCGTGCGCAGCGCCGGCATGCTGCCGGTCGGCCTGGCCTACGGCACCAGCGCGACGGAAGCGCTGGCGCAACGCATGGGCCTGCCGCTGATCGCCAAGTTCCGCGCGGCCTACGAACCCATCGACGGCGGCAGCATCGCACCGCCCGCTTCCGCCGCTGCGCCCGCACCGCGCCCGGCACCCGTACGCGAACCGGTGCTATCGCAGCCGGAAGGGACCGTGGGCGCCCAGCGCCATGACGGCACGGTGCGCTCGGGCCAGCAGATCTATGCGCGCGACCGCGATCTGATCGTGGTCGGCACTGTCGCCAATGCCGCCGAAGTGATCGCCGACGGCAGCATCCATGTTTACGGCAGCCTGAAGGGCCGCGCGATGGCGGGAGCGCAAGGCGACACGAAAGCGCGTATTTTCATCTCGGACTTCCGCGCGGAACTGGTCGCCATCGCCGGCCACTACCGCGTGTTCGAGCAGATACCGAAAGACCTGGAGGGCCAGTCCGTGCAATGCTGGCTCGACGGGGAAAAACTGCTGATTGCAACACTGAAGTAATCGATGTTCTGATCCATTCAGAGCACCAAACTCAGAAGAACATAATTATATTTTTGGAGATGAGCCTTGAGTGCTGAGATTATCGTTGTGACGTCCGGCAAGGGCGGCGTGGGCAAGACCACCACCAGCGCGTCGCTTGCCACCGGTCTGGCGATGAACGGCAAAAAAGTGGCCGTGATCGACTTCGACGTCGGCTTGCGCAACCTGGACCTGATCATGGGCTGCGAGCGGCGCGTGGTGTACGACTTCG
>NZ_DATJMN010000025.1:0-2447 GCF_035508675.1 Dyella sp. | reverse complement strand
CCCGGGCGCAAAGCGGCAAAAATACATGGTGAATGGTCCGTTGCGCCAGATCGGCATGCGACCGATCACGGAGCCCGGGCAACGCAGGCGTCCAGCCCCGCGCAGAGACAGCCCAAAACGGTGCGCAGTTCCAGGCAACGCTCAGGATCGGCAAGAACCTGCTCCGCCGAACACCCGCTGCCCGGCAGCAAGACCGATAACGGCTCCGGCGAAAGCAACCGCGCGGACATCGTGCGCAAGATTTCGCACAACGCATCCTGGGCGTGGTGCGACCCGCGTGCCGAGGCATTGATCAGCAATACCGGCTTCGCTGGAAACTCCAGGCTACCCACCAACCAGTCCAGCAGGTTTTTGAAAGCACCGGGCACGCCGTGGGCGTATTCGGGACAAGCGATCAATAGCGCATCGCTGCGCCCCACGGCCTCGCGCAGCTCCTGTACGGATGCAGGCAAGTGCTCGTTTTCGTCATCGGGATTAAACAGCGGCAGCGCGCCAAGGCCCCCGTACACAGTCAATGCCCAATTCAGCGGCGCAAGCTGCTGGGCAGCGCGCAGCGCGGCGGTATTGGATGACACGCGCCGCAGACTTCCCGACAGGCACAGCACGCGCCTTAGGGCGCTCATGCCGCCGGCTGACCCTGTACGACGATCTTGCCCAACCCCAAGGACTTGTTGCGCGGCTGACGCGCAAGCCGGCCGGCCGTGTTTCGGGCGATATCGCGATAGCGTGCGGCCAGCTCCGAATCCGGGATCGCCGCCACCGTGGGCGTCCCGCCATCGGCCTGCTCGCGAATGCGGATGTCGAGCGGAAGCGAACCCAGATACGCCACCTGGTATTGCGCCGCCATCCGCTCGCCGCCGCCGGCACCGAAAATATGTTCTTCGTGGCCACAGTTCGTGCACACGTGGGTGGCCATGTTCTCCACGATACCCAGTACCGGCACTTCCACCTTCTCGAACATCTTCAGCGCTTTGCGCGCGTCGAGCAACGCGATGTCCTGCGGCGTGGTGACGATCACCGCACCGGCCACCGGCACCTTTTGCGATAGCGTGAGCTGGATATCGCCCGTCCCCGGTGGAAGGTCGACGATCAGGTAATCCAACATGTCCCAGCGCGTATCGCCAAGCAGCTGCATCATGGCCTGCGTCACCATCGGGCCGCGCCAGATCATCGGCGTTTCTTCGTCGACCAGAAAACCAATCGACATCGCCTGCAGACCATGCGCGGTCATGGGCATGATGGATTTGCCATCGGGCGATTCGGGCCGCCCCTGGATGCCCAGCATGCGCGGCTGGCTCGGGCCGTAGATATCGGCATCGAGAATGCCCACTTTCGCGCCTTCCGCCGCGAGGGCGAGCGCAAGATTGGCCGACACCGTGGACTTGCCTACCCCACCTTTGCCGGAAGCCACCGCAATAATGTTTTTCACGTTAGGCAGCGGCGCCAACGTACCCTGCACTTTGTGCGCGTGTATACGGCTGCCGATCGATACCGCGGCCGAGTCGATGACCGGATCGGCCTCCAGCGCCTGCCTGACCTGTTGCGTAAGCGATTCGATGGCGCCCGCCGCCGGATAACCAAGCTGGATATCCACGGATACCTTCGCTCCATCCACGCCAACGGCGCGAACCGAGTCGGCCATAGGAGCACCGGTATGAGGGTCGATAAAGTCGCCGAGGATTCGGCGCACCAGGGCTTCGTTCGCCTGCGTCATGGGAAAAGGGGCTGTGGTCGGGACGTTCATTATGCCAGCAGGCACCGGCCGCTCGTCGCGGCATACCTCCGAAATCAGGCACGTAGCCGAAACAAACGCCATGAAATACGCGTATTTGCGCATTGCAGCTTGACCATCCACCAAGCGGCTCGGCAGGCTCCCCATACGCCAACGTAGGGAGCTAAGGTTATGAAACGACTGTCGCAGTTTGCCGTTGCCGCTTGCCTGTTGCTGGGGTCGGCCGTTGCCTGGGCCGCCAACGACACGCCGGTGGGCACGTGGCGGCAGATCGACGATGTGACCGGCAAACCCAAGTCGATCATCCAGATCACCGAGGACAACGGCAAACTGCAAGGCAAGGTCATGCAGATTCTGCTGTCGGACGACGGCCCCCACCCGATATGCCGCAAATGCGACGGCGAGCGCAAAGATCAACCGGTCGAAGGCATGGTGATCATGTGGGGCGTCAGCAAAGACGATGACGTATGGGACGGCGGCAAGATCCTCGACCCGAAAAACGGCAAGGTATACAGCGTTAAGCTGACCTTGGCCGATGGTGGTCAAAAGTTGGATGTACACGGCTACATCGGCTTTTCCTTGCTGGGCCGCAGCCAGGTGTGGGAACGAATTCAGTAACGCGCCCTTTCTCGCTCCCTCTCTTCGTGAAAGAGGGAGCCGCACGCAGCTTCACAAAGCGCTCACGCACGGGTTATCACTGCAACATCGCGCTGCA